>CAMCRO010000008.1 GCA_945877265.1 Rickettsia typhi
AAAAAGGAAAATACTAGAGAAACTCAAGCTAAAATTAAATGCAAAGTTATTAATCTCATAATCGCAGCTTAAAACACCTACCTCCAAATACCTCCATTAATTTATACACCTCCTTCCATGCAACAACGCCGACCCAAGTCCGGGATGACTAATTTTCCCCGTCATTGCGAGTGAAACGAAGCAATCCAGTAAAATACAAATTCTAGATTGCCACGTCGGTTTTTCAAACCTCTTCGCAATGACAAGGAAACACAATATCTCATTTCCTATCTTGTATTTTGTTTTTACATAGGATAGATTCTTGTCTCCCTGAATTACTCTGGACATAATGAGCAATAAAAAAATCTTATTTATTATTTTTTTATCCATTATCACAAAATCTGCTTTATCCTATGCTGCAACAGCTTGGGTTGCAGGTGCAGGCGAATATTTTTTTGCAGCTGGGCATTCCCATACCACATCATTTTCAAGGGATATTATTAAAGAATCCTATAAATATAGGTATTTAGAGGAGATAATAAGAAAGCTTGAGGAGAAAATAGAAAAAACAAGAGCAAAATTTGAGCTTCCTCAATATGTCAGAAAACAACGTATCGAAATTATACAAGAAAAAATCAACTCACTAAAAAATAGACAGAATAAGCTAAAAAAAAATTTCGAGAGAAGCTCTTCACACGTTTATCTGGAGAGGGGATTAAATGAAAATTATTCATTAGGGCTGGATGGTAATTTAGGTTTAACAGAAGATTTTAATAATAAAAAATCAAATTTTTCTAACCTCACTATTTTTGCTAAGAGAAAAATTTATCAGGATAAAAAATGGATGATCTCGGGTGAAGGTGGTCTCAATATTGAGGATGCTTATAGCAAATATATATTGCCTGTGGCTCGGATTAACATGGCTTATATTAAGGAATATAAAAGCGGTAGGAAGCTAATTTCTTCTTTCTCTTTTTCTACTGGCATTGATAAAGTTTTGAACTATATTGGGGCAGAGGCTTGTGAAACACTAGAATTCCCTTCAGGTTACTTAATTAGCCTTTCTTCTTATTACCAATATAAAAAACACTATAACTTTGGGTATAAATATTACTATAAAGATCAATTTATAATTGCAAAAAAAATACAAGCTGATAGGATCAGCCCCCTTAAAGATGCAACTCTAAGTTTAGGGTTGTATAAGGACTATTTTTACAAAAGTAGAAAACACGGTTCTAAAGGGATATATTGTGGAGTCTGGCTTAGATTTTAATATAAATAAAGTACCGACATCTGGTCTATTTGATCCAGAACAAACTTATCTAGATTATTTAAATATAGTTTTTGATAATAAAATTTCTCTCTTTAAAGAAAGCTATGAATCTATCCATTTTAAAGTAAAAGAAAACCTAGCAGAAATTTTAAAACAAGGATATTTTCTTTGCGAGATTAATAACCGCCCAAAATTAATCATTTCAAAAGCCTCAGATAAGCTTTTTACCGATTTAATTCCTAAATATCCAAATCATCAAATTTTAATTTGTAATAATAAGCAATTTTTTGAACTTTTGGAGATTAAGAATAAAGAGAAAATTATTTATTTTTCAAAATATCTGCAAAGATTCCTAAATCCCAAAGCCAATGCATATATTTTGCAATCTATTCTTACTCGCATTAAAGTATGCTTTCTGATCACTATATTATTTGCAATAACATACTATTTTGGCCTTTTGGGATATTGCGCTAATCTGATATATTTTATTAATACTATTTTTAAAATAATAATTTTTAAAGTTTCGTTGGGGCATAAGAAGCCAGAACAAAGAAGGCAGCTGGAATATTCTGAGCTGCCTACATATACTATATTAATTCCTCTTTATAGAGAAGCGGCTAAAGTTCAGGGGGTTCTTAGTTCCATTAAGAGCTTAAATTATCCTCCTGAAAAGCTGGATGTAAAAATTGTGATAGAATATGACGATATGCAGACCTATAAAGCTATAAGGTTATTAAATATTCCTTCTTATATACACATCATCAGAGTGCCAGATATTTTTCCTAAAACAAAGCCTAAAGCATGCAATTATGCAATGCAATTTGCCCTTGGGGAATTCGTTGTTATATATGATGCTGAAGATAAGCCTGATCCAGAACAGCTGCTTAATGCTGTGGCAAAATTTAAAAGCTTAGATAATTCATATGCTTGCTTACAAGCGAAGCTTAAGATACATCATTCCAAATTCGATATTTTGGGTTTTTTATTTAAACTAGAATATGAGATGTGGTTTGCTTACCTCTTAAATGGAATGGCTTATATGAACCTTCCAATTCCACTAGGAGGCACAAGCAACCATTTTAGAGTGTCTGCACTAAGGGAAATTGGAATGTGGGATGCTTATAATGTTACAGAAGATGCTGATATTGGAATTAGGCTGAATTTGCAGGGATATAAGGTTGATATGTTAGAATCCTCTACGATAGAAGAGCCGCCTATGTCTATTAAAGCATGGCTTAAACAACGTGTGAGATGGATTAAGGGTTTTATGATGACATCCTTTTGCTATATGAAGCATGACAAGAAAAAACAATCTTTAATGGAAAAAAGCTCTGTGGTAATTTTCATTATTTTTTCTGTAATTAGTTTTCTAGTTTGTCCGCTCATAATTATTAATGGTATATTTCTAACAAATAGCTTATCGCTTTTGATGTTTAGCAAATTGAATTTAGTTATATTTTTAGTGTTCTTTTGGCCGGTAGCATATTTTTTAATAAAATCTTCTTCTATCCAAAATAATTTGCTGAATATAATCATCATCATATTGTTTCCTTTATATTTTATACTCCATTCGCTAGCTGCTTATCTTGCAATTATTGAGCTTTTATTTAAACCTTATAGGTGGAACAAAACGGATCATATTATTTGATATGTAAGCTTTATTACAAAGAATTTTTTAGATATTACTTTTGTTTAAATCTTTTGTTTGCTTAAGCTTTCTTAATAATGTAGTATCAGGAAATTCTTAACAAGAAGGGTTTATTTTATGAATATTCATGAATATCAGGCGAAAGAGATATTGCGTTCTTTCGGTGTTCCTACTGGACGCGGGGAAGTGATATTAAGGCAAAAAGATATAGATTCTGTAATTGATGGCATCACTGCTAATGTATATGTAGTAAAGGCTCAGATTCACGCTGGCGGTCGAGGAAAAGCTGGTGGCGTAAAAATTGCTAAAAATAAAGATGAAGCAAAAAGATATGCTCACGGTATGTGGGACATGAATCTTGTGACTCACCAAACAGGACCTAAGGGGCAGAAAGTTCAGAGAGTTTACATAGAAGCTGGATGCGATATTAGAAAGGAATATTACTTTAGCGTTGTGTTAGATAGAGCTGGAAGCTGTGTTACCTTAATGGCTTCTACAGAAGGCGGGGTTGATATCGAAGAAGTCGCTGATAAAAGCCCAGAAAAAATCATCAAAGTTCAAATAGATCCTGCAACAGGAGTGCAGCCATTCCACGGGAGAAGAATTGCATATGCTTTGGGCTTTTCAGGAGACCAGGCAAAATCTATGATGAAAATTGTGGAAGCAACCTATAATGCTTTCATAGGAACGGATGCAAGCCAGATAGAAATCAACCCTCTTGTTGAAACAGGAGAAGGTGATCTAAGAGCATTAGATGCTAAAATTAATTTCGATGATAATGCGATATTTAGACATCAGAATATATCATTAATGAGAGATGAATCTGAAGAAGATCCGTTCGAGCTTAGAGCTGCTAATGCTGGCATAAGTTACGTGAGAATGGATGGTAATATTGGATGTATGGTTAATGGTGCTGGCCTTGCTATGGCTACTATGGATATCATCAAATTTTATGGCGGTGAGCCTGCGAATTTCCTTGATGTTGGGGGTGGCGCTGATAGAGAAAGAGTTACAGAAGCATTTAAGATAATATTATCTGACCCTGAAGTGAAAGCTATACTTGTGAATATTTTTGGCGGAATTATGAGATGCGATATTATTGCAGAAGGTATTATTGCCGCAGCAAAAGATATTGGGCTTTCTGTGCCTCTAGTTGTGAGACTTGCTGGAACCAATTTTGAGCTAGGTAAAAAAATCCTTGCTGAATCTGGCCTTAGCATTATCCCAGCTGATGATCTTGCAGATGCTGCAAAAAAAGTTGTTGAATCTATAAAGTAAAGGAGCCCAAAAATGTCAGTTTTAGTTGATAAAAATACTAAGGTAATTTGCCAAGGATTTACAGGCTCGCAAGGTACTTTCCATTCTGAGCAGGCAATCTTATACGGAACAAAAATGGTGGGCGGAGTTACTCCCGGCAAAGGAGGAAAAACTCATCTTGATCTTCCTGTTTATGATACTGTGGAAGAGGCTGTAGCTAGAACCAAAGCTAATGCGAGTGTTATATATGTGCCGCCTGCATATGCTGCTGATTCTATTCTAGAAGCAATTGCTGCAAATATAGAGCTTGTTATCTGCATTACAGAAGGTATACCAGTTCTTGATATGATGCGCGTTAAAAGAGCTTTAGTTGGCTCTAGAACTCGTCTTGTTGGCCCTAACTGCCCTGGAGTTATCACTCCCGGCGAATGTAAGATTGGGATTATGCCAGGGCATATCCACAAGAAAGGAAGAGTCGGGATTGTTTCACGCTCTGGGACATTGACATATGAAGCAGTTGCTCAGACAACGGCTGTTGGTCTTGGCCAGTCTACTTGCATAGGCATAGGCGGAGATCCAATTAATGGAACAAACTTCATTGATTGCCTTGAAATGTTTTTGGGTGATGATGAAACTGATTCTATCGTTATGATTGGAGAGATTGGAGGAAGCGCCGAAGAAGAAGCTGCAGAATTCCTTAAATCTAGCAAAGTTAGAAAGCCAATGGTTAGCTTTATTGCCGGAAGCACAGCTCCTGTTGGAAAAAGAATGGGCCATGCAGGCGCTATTATTGACGGCGGAAAAGGCTCTGCTGAAGATAAATTCGAAGCTTTAAAAAGCGCAGGCGTTGCTATTGCAAGATCTCCTGCGGAAATTGGCACTACTTTAGCTGCATTATTGAAAAAGTAGTTGTTTAGAGAGGATATAGCTTGCCTATATCCTTTACTATGTTTTCTTAAAAAATGAATTTTTCAAAATTATTGAATCAAATAATAGATAATCGAATTGCTATCTATCAGAGAAATATTGCTTACGAATTACAGAGTTTCTAGGGTTTTGCGTTGATCTGATAATATACAAATCTATTTATTCAATTATTTGATAAGATTTATATCTGTTTTGATTATAGGCTTCTTTGTTTAGATGAGAGTTAATATTTAACTTGATTGGTTATGATTGGGGCAGTGGTAAAAATCTAACCAGCGCAATATTGCGAGAGATTGATTCCACTTTCGCTGCCCCTAAAATTCTCAGCATTTACTACTTAAGAATTTATTTTATTTATAGTATAGTAATTTAGTTTGGATTAGCAGCGTTGTTGCTTGTCGCTTACCTATTAGTTATAGGCTAGGCTTCTCGCGCCAGTATCTAATTCAACCTAAATTTCTATAGTTACTCTCCTGCTGTTACAACCGAATCACCAGTAATGCCATGGGTATCATCAGGTGCAGAAAATCCAAAGCTATGGGCATTTGTATAATCAGAAGTCCCATGGGTAGCATCGTGTGCATGAGTATCTAGTGTGAATCTTGCTTGTGCCTTAACTAAACTAGATGTTGCGCTGCTATATATTTCTGAGCGCGCTGATTCTGGAATGTAGAAGTGTCCATTCGAAATCGCCTGTGCTGCAGCCTCTACATGCTCAGCAGTGAGGTGGTCTTTAGCATTCAAAATCATAGCAATGAGATCAAGATTCCCTCTCTGAATAATGTGCGAGAAGGATTTTTTAGCTAGTTGGCTGTGGTCAAAAACACGTACCTCACCGCATCCGCTTGTGTAACTATAAGAATCTACGCTTGTATCTTTTTCACATTCTTCATGAGCCAGATTACGTGCAATATCCATTTCGTTTCTAACATTAAAATGCACTGAACGACCTAACGCAGTAAATTCCTTTAGAATAGTTATAGCATCCTGAGGATTGAACCACTTTGACGAAAAATCTATAGGTAAATTATCTCTGATGAGAGTTGATTGTAGTGCCTTAAGCTCATGCATCTCAAAATCTTTTACTAATATTTTGTTCGGTAATGGTTCTAATTTAAAAGTCATGTTATTTCTCGTTATTAATTATTAATGTCAATTTACTTAAAGAAAGCCTAGCATTTAAAAACTAAAAAGTCAAGAATATAAAATTATTTTAACTATTTGCGATTGAGAAGGATCCATGATCTTATCGTAACATCCTGATTTTTAAGCATTGAATAATGAGCTTCTTTCTAGATTGCAAAATTTATGACTATATTTTATTTACGCATTCAACCTTAGATATTATAAATCCTTAAGTTTTTGTATTACTCAATTAAATGATAAATAATGCTAGGAAAAGTGAAAAACTCTATTATCGCACCAAAAGCAAGGGCATTCTTTCTTGTAAGATAAAACCCTATTCTCTAATTTCTAGAACAA
Source organism: Rickettsia typhi (assembly GCA_945877265.1). Classification (GTDB taxonomy): domain Bacteria; phylum Pseudomonadota; class Alphaproteobacteria; order Rickettsiales; family Rickettsiaceae; genus JABDAD01. The sequence continues at coordinate 6,567 of CAMCRO010000008.1, forward strand.
TATAATCCCATGTAACAGCTATGGCTCTAGGGTCATGTTATGGTCATACTCAGCTATAAGCACAACTTTATATTTTTTTGTGTCTAACTGTGGCAGCAGTTGGTTGGTCAGAGGGCTTATATTGACCCTTATTTTGAGATATCATCTTGAAAATAATGATGACTTTCCCTTGGGAGCTGTGCTTTTCGCAATAGTAGGAGATGAGCTCTTAGAACCTGGGCTTTCTAGGCTTGATCTCATTCTTCTTGCGCTTGGGGCCCAATCTTGAATGCTTACAGTCTCTCTTTGTCTTTGAGCAGTCTCTCTTTGTCTTTGAGGATCTGCTCTAGCAATTCTTTCAGCTCTTGCGTCTTTAATGCTGGTGTCTATAGTTTTCAGCGAGTCCATTTTCTCTTTTACATGCCTCTCTTGTGCAAAATTTTCGCGTTCAAATTTTGAAGGAAGCTTAGATTCTAATTCGTCCCTTGTTTTGATAAGCCTTTGAAATTCATCAGGTGTCATTTTCGGTTTTTCATGCTCATTTGACATATATTCCTCTCTTATTTACTCTAATATAAGGTAATATTTTCTGCAAATTGATGGCAGCATAATTTTGAAATTAATTTAATTAACTGATTAATTTAATCTTGATAGTGATATTAAATACATACCTTTAAGTATGCATCTTCTTTGACCAAGGCGAATATAGCCTATTACTTTGATAGGTGCTTTGTTGCTTGCCGATATATAGGCTTTGCGTCTTCGCGCCTATCACCTAATCCAAATTATTTGCCTATAGAAGGCTGGACTAAATCTATGCGTTTCGAAATTCTGCATATCGCTGATTATTAAAGTAACTTTTTATACCAAATTTTACTCCTGGGACTATAGGTGCTGGTAATTTATCTGGAGAGAACCAATCAATTTGATCATGTTTTAAAGGCTCTAATATATATGGATTATCTTCACTGTTTAAAGTGGCTGTAAAAAATAACTCTAATCCATAAAATTTTTTAGAAGAATCAAAGCAATCTTTTTCTATAAGAAATATAGTTGTTCCTAGCTCAACTTTTTGAATTTTTATTCCGATTTCTTCTTCTGTCTCACGTATGATTGCTTCTTTGGGAGATTCAGTATTTTCAATTTTTCCTGTAACGCAATGCCAGTGAGCCGGCCATATCTTCTGTTGATTAGATCGTCTAGTCAATAAGATTTGGCCGTTATCTCTTTGTAAAATCAAATGAGGAACAATAAGCATATTAAGTTATTGCGATGCTGCTTTACTTGCCCTTTTTCTATCATTTGGATCTAGGAAAGCTTTTCTAATTCTTATAGTTTTTGGAGTAACTTCAACTCTTTCATCATCTTGTATGTAAGCGATTGCTTGCTCTAAGCTCATAATCACAGGAGGTGTGAGTTTTATTGCTTCGTCTTTACCTGATGCTCTGACGTTAGAAAGTTGCTTTGCTTTCAGAGGATTTACTTCTAAATCATTATCTCTATTATGCTCGCCAATTATCATGCCTTGATATACTTTCTCGTTGGGCTTGATAAACATCTTTCCTCTTTCTTCCAGATTCCAGAGAGCATAAGCAACTGCTGTTCCTTGGTCGGTTGAAATTAATACGCCATTTCTTCTGCCTTCAACAGCACCTCTATAGGGGCCATATTCATGGAATACCCTGTTCATTATTCCTGTTCCGCGTGTATCGCTCAGGAACTGGCCGTGATAGCCTATAAGGCCGCGAGATGGGCCATAGAAAATAATACGAGTTTTGCCGCCGCCAGAAGGCCTCATATCAGCCATTTCTGCTTTTCTAAGACTCAATGCTTCGACAACAACGCCAACAAATTCATCATCCACATCTATTTGAATTTCTTCAATAGGCTCTAGTCTTTGGCCTGCATCATCCGTTTGGAATAATACTCTTGGTCTGCTGATGGAAAGCTCAAAGCCTTCTCTTCTCATTGTTTCAATTAATACCCCAAGTTGTAATTCACCACGACCAGCAACTTCAAAAGCATCATTATCTTTGGATGGTGTGATTCTGATGGCGACATTACCTTCTGCTTCACGAAGCAGCCTTTCTTTTAGCATTGGAGAGGTAAGCTTGGTTCCCTCTGTTCCTGCAAGAGGAGAATCGTTAATTGAGAAAGTCATTGCAAGTGTTGGTGGATCTATTGGAGTGGATGGTAGAGGTTCCGTTACTTCTAGAGCGCAGATTGTATCTGCAACGGTTGCATTTTGCACGCCTGCTATCGCAATGATATCTCCTGCATGAGCAACATCCACTGGAACTCTTTCTAATCCTCTAAACGAAAGGAGTTTGCTAATTCTAGCATTTTCAATAACATTTCCTTCTCTGCTGAGGACTTTTATTGGTTGGTTTACTTTAACTGTACCTTTTTCGATTCTACCGGTTAAAATTCTCCCAAGATATGAATTATATTCTCTTGTGGTCACAAGCATAGCAAAAGGAGACTCAACATCGGATTTTGCAGTAGGAACGTGGCTTACTATAGTATTAAATAAAGGTGTTAAATCTTTTCTTTCATCTTCCATCTTAATAGCGGCCCAACCAGATCTGCCTGAAGCATAAATTATCGGGAAGTCTAGCTGTTCATCTGTTGCATCTAAGGCTAGGAATAATTCAAAGACTTCATCTACAACTTCTTCAGCTCTTGCATCTTGCCTATCAATTTTATTGATAAGAACGATAGGACGTAGGCCTAATTTGAGGGCTTTTGATAATACAAATTTTGTTTGAGGCATTGTGCTTTCTGCAGCATCCACGAGAAGAACTACTCCATCTACCATGCTTAGGATACGCTCTACTTCACCGCCAAAATCTGCGTGGCCTGGAGTGTCGACTATATTAATTCTATAATCATTCCAAACTACAGATGTGCATTTCGCAAGAATTGTTATTCCGCGTTCGCGCTCTAATGCGTTTGAATCCATTGCTCTTTCAGCGACGGCTTGGTTTTCTCTAAATGTACCGCTTTGCTGAAGCATTGCATCTACTAAGGTTGTTTTCCCATGATCTACGTGGGCGATGATTGCGATATTACGAATCTCTGACATTGTTTCTTAATTTTAAGTTTCGGGAATTATACAGGAAAAATGAACAAATGATAGTTTTTTGTCATTTAGAATTCAGACTTTTCTGCATTTTTTAATATTGCATACCAGTTAATTTTAGTCAAGTTTTTATTACTTAGTCAACTATATTGCAATTAGGGGTTAATATTACAGAAAGCTTTTTCATTAAGGTGTTTAAGCCTTCAAATTATTAATACATAAAATGATGAAATTGCATAAATATCACTTGACTTAAAAAAATGGCGTATATATTTTTCCATTAATAACCATTCATTCCCAAAATATCCCATAATTTACCAAAATAAGTTATGTAATGGACTCAACTTAAAAAAGTTATTTAAATAAATGGACTTGTTTTTATCGAGATTTATTAATTCAATAGATAAAAAGGGCCGTGTCTCTGTGCCTTCAAGCTATAGGCAAAGCGCGAGCTCTGAGCTATTCTCTGGTGTAGTGGTTTATCCATCTATTAGAAATAAATGTATAGAGTCTTGCAGCCTTACAAGATTGAAAGAGCTTGCGGGGATGATTCAAAATCTTGATCCATATTCAGAAGAAAGAGATGCATTTGAAACAATAATTCTCGGAGAAGCAGTTCAGCTATCCTTTGACCCTGAGGGGAGGGTGATTATACCTAAACATTTAATTGAATTTGCAGGAATAGATTCACAGGCATGCTTTGTTGGAAAGGGTCAAGTATTCGAGATTTGGGAGCCAAAGAATTTTGAAGAGCATCTTGTCCATGCAAAAGAAATTGCGGCAAATAACAAATTATTACTTAAGAATTTGCATCAAGGAGCTCAGAAAATATGACACATAAACCTGTGATGCTAAATGAAGTGCTCGAAAGTCTCGCAATTAGAGACGGCAAGGTTTTTGTGGATTGTACGTTTGGAGCAGGTGGATATTCTTCTGCCATACTGAGTAAAGCTGATTGCAATGTTATTGCAATAGATAGAGACCCTACTACCCAGAAATATGCAGATAAAATCAAGGCAGAATTTGGAGAAAAATTTCAATATTTAAATGGAAATTTCGGGGAAATTCAAAAGGTTTTGAAAGAATATGGCTTAGTTGATGGGGTGGTTTACGATTTAGGTGTTTCCTCTATGCAATTAGACCAAAAAGAGAGAGGATTTTCATTCCAGTCCAATGCAAAATTAGATATGAGAATGAGCATTTCGGGTAAAAGTGCTTATGAGGTGGTAAATGAAGACTCAGAAGAAGAACTTGCCGACATATTATATTATTACGGCGAAGAGCATGCTGCAAGAAGGATAGCAAAAAAGATAGTTGAAGCAAGAATAGAAAGCCCAATTGAGACTACATTTCAGCTCGCAAATATTATTAGATCAGTTGTCGGCAATAGGGGCAAAATTGACGGGGCAACCAAATCATTCCAGGCGATAAGGATTGCAGTTAATGATGAGTTAAAGGCCATAGAATATTCCTTGCAGCAATTGCCAGATATCTTAAAAATAGGCGGAAGAGCTGTGGTTGTCAGTTTTCATTCGCTAGAAGATAAAATAGTGAAGAAATTTTTTCATGAGAATTCGGAAGTTAAGATTGCAAAATCTAAATATTCTAAAGCAAATGAAGAGCAAGATAAGAATTTTCGTCTGATTTCTAAAAAATCAATTAAACCGGAGCGTGCTGAGATTGTCGCAAATCCCAGAGCTAGATCCGCAAGATTAAGAGTTATAGAAAAGGTGAGATGAAGTATGGGAATTAATAATACATCGATTTTACCAAGATATATAGGCTTTTACGAAAAAGAAGATGGATGTGTTAATAGCTTTAATAAGCCTAAAGCAGCCACTGAAAAAGAACTTCCTAAGCTAAATATTGTTATGTCTACGGGGGGTTTTTTAAGTAATAGAAATATAAAAAGATTAAACTGGCTTTTATTGATTTCAATAGGAGTGGTTGTTGCTTATATGTTTAGAATTAAAGGCGTGGTGCAGGATTTAAATTTCGAGCTTGCTCAGCTTTCTAGCCAAATACAGCAAGAACAAAATCAACATAGTGTTCTAAAGGCAGAACTTGCATATCTTCGCTCGCCTGAGAGATTGCAACGACTAGCAATGGAATATTTAGAACTTGAATCAATTAAGCCTACTCAATTTGTGCTGGAAGATTCAGGGAATGGAGCTTTAAATGCAGCAAAATTTGCTATAATTTCGAAAAAAACATCGAAATCAAAATGGAAATATAAAAATCCTAACTATGGTAATATTAGGACGGTATCAACAAGATGAGGTTTAGTTAGTTGTAATGAAATTTCGGGATTTAAAGTCGGATATTTTTTCATCTCTTCTTAGATGGTCTACTGGCCTTCATGCTAGGAAAGTGAGGCTTGCCATTACGGCTTTTGCATTTTTCATTGGATATAGCATTATTGTTTATAAACTCTGTAATATTTCGACGATGCCGGCAAATGCTGAGAAACAATATGTAGAAAAAAATAACAAAATTAGAAGAGATATAGTTGATAGAAATGGTAATATCCTTGCAACTAATATACCTATAGCGTCTTTATATGCTAATCCTAAAAAAATTATCAATGTTGAAGAAACAATTGAGAAGTTATCAACTATTTACCCAAATTTAGAAAAACAAAGGCTACTTAGTGAATTTAAGAAAGATAAAACCTTTGTCTGGGTTAGCCGCGATCTTACGCCAAGAATGCAAGATGAGATAGTTTCTCTAGGATTGCCGGGATTATATTTTGAACATGAGAAAAAAAGAGTTTATACGCAAGGCAAAGCTACTTCGCACATGATAGGCTTTGTTGATAGGGATAATAACGGCCTTGCGGGAATTGAGAGATATTTTGATAAAGAATTAACTGATCCGGAAAAAACCGAGCCTTTAGCACTTTCTATGGATTATAGAGTGCAAAATATTGTAAGCCAAGAGCTTGATAAAGTTATAGACAAATTTTCAGCTCTGGGTGGGGTGGGAATTGTTGCTGATGCAAGATCTGGAGAAGTTCTTGCAATGGTTAGTAAGCCTGATTTTGATCCTCATAAGGCATCTAATTCTTCTGCAGACCAATTATTTAACAGGGCAACGCTTGGCTTATATGAAATTGGGTCTGTCGTTAAGGCTCTAACATTTGCTATAGCTTTTGATACTAACACTATAAAAATGCATGATGTGTATAATGTTGGAAATTTTACCATCAATAAGTTTAAGGTCAAAGATTACCATAGGCATGATGGGTGGAACACTGTGCCTCAACTATTTATGAATTCTTCCAATATAGGTGCTGGCATGATAATGCTGGAAGTGGGAAAGAAAAATTTTAAAGAATATATGGCAAAGCTTTCTTTAACAAAACAACTTGCTTTAGAGATACCAGAAATTGCCACACCAAAATTTCCCGATGATAAAAGATGGAGTGACTTAGGTCTTGTTACTATGTCTTATGGTTATGGCTTTTCAATTTCTCCTATGCATTTTGTCCAAGGCATGATTCCTGTTGTTAATGGGGGCTATAAGCATGATTTAACCTTACTGAAAAAAAATGAAGATGAGATCAAAGGAGAGAAGGTTTTTGCGGAAGAAACTTCTGTTAATATGTTAAAGCTTCTAAGATTAACAGTTGAGAAAGGAACTGGAAAAAAGGCTGGAGTTAAGGGATATTTAGTTGCAGGGAAAACGGGTACTGCTGAAAAACTTGGCCCTAGAGGTTATTTAAAAAATAGTAGATATTCATCCTTTATTGCAACAGCTCCGAGCATTAATCCTAGATTCGTTGTATTTGTTTTTCTTGACGATCCAAAAGGGATTAAAGAAACTTTTGGTTTTGCAACGGCGGGCTTCACCGCAGCTCCTGTTGTGAGTAATATTATATCACGCGTGGGCTCTTTATATGGTATTCAACCTTTTGATGAAGAAGATGAAAATATAAAAAATATGATGCACGTTGATTACGAAGTTGAGAATGAAGTATAACGAACTACTAAAAGAATATAAAATTTCTGAAGTTACCTCTAACTCCAAGAAAATAAGAAATGGCACTGCTTTTGTTGCAATCAAAGGAGAAAAATTTGATGGCAATAATTTTATTGAAGAGGCTATTAACGCTGGAGTGAGCTTAATTTTTACAGAAAGAAAAGATATAGTCGAGAAATATAAAAATATTATTCCTGTATTTTATACGCCTAACGCTAGGAAAAGTTTAGCTGAGATAGCATCAGCAATCGCTGCAGAAGTGCCTACAACTCTAATCGCAGTAACTGGGACAAACGGGAAAACTTCTACAGTCCACTATATAGCTCAAATGTTATCAAGTATGGGGCATAAGACGGCTACAATAGGAACGCTTGGAATAAATTTATATCATAATCCAAATTATATAGAATTTATAGAAAATACAGGCCTTACTACTGCAGATAGTGTTCAATTTAACAAGCAACTTGAAAAATTAAAGAAAGAAGGTGTCGATAATTGTGTAATTGAGGCGTCAAGCATTGGGCTTGACCAATATAGGCTTTATGGACGAAAATTTAAAGTTGCTGGTTTCACAAGCTTTAGCCGGGACCATATTGACTATCATAAGTCTATGGAAACTTATCTAGATGCAAAATTATTGTTATTTGATGAATATTTAGAAGATGGGGCGATTGCAGTTATTAATTCTGAGATATCAGAATATAAAACAATTGAAAGCTTTCTGAAGCAAATAAAGAGGCCATTTATTTCGGTGGGACGGGACGGAGAATTTAAACTAAATTTCAATTCTGGAAAAGCAGATGGCCAAGAATTTAGCATTGCGTATAAAGGAGATCAATATTCTGTGAATACGAAGATTTTAGGGGGTTTTCAGGCCGAAAATATCGCAATATCTATAGCTATGCTAGAATCCATCGGATACGACATTCAACAAATTCTCTCTAGCATAAAATTTCTTACTTCGCCTCCAGGGAGGCTTGAGCGAGTGGCAGATGAAGGATATGGTTCTTCTATTTTTATTGATTATGCTCATACACCAGATGCACTAGAAAATGTTTTAAAAGAGCTGCAAAAAATAGCAAAGCTAAAAGGCAGCAAGGTTTTTGCAGTATTTGGCTGCGGGGGAGATAGAGATAAAGGAAAAAGAAAGCTAATGGGTGAAGTTGCAAGCAAATATGCTGATATCATAATAATTACAGATGATAACCCAAGATCTGAGAACCCTGAAGCCATTAGAAAAGAAATTCTAGAAGGGGCAAGTGGGGCTATTGAAATTGCTGGCAGAAGAGAAGCAATAAAATATGCAATAGATAATATGGGAAATAACGACATAGTTCTTCTTGCTGGTAAAGGACATGAAGATTACCAAATTATTGCTGGAGTGAGTTATAAATTCTCTGATAAAGAAGTGGCCAGAGAATTTTGTGATAAAAAATCTTATTAGGCACATCTTCTTTAACTTTTTTCTAGAATTTAGGAGAATTTTTTTGACATATTTTTTCCTTTGTCTCACCATAAATTCTAATATTTTTGAGAGATCCTATGTCTAAAGAAGCTTTTGATATCAATTTAGAAATAGCTACTACATTGATGACTGATAATTATTCTATGGATGCATTTGCTCTAGAGAGATCTCAGCATCCTGGAATTAGGCTATTATATAGTATGAATGATAGTGATTTTCTGCCTGAAAACAAGGACATACTATTGACAGGGCTCATACAAACATTAAGGACAACCAATGTACGTAGTTTGGAAGATAAGTACAAACCTGAATATTCAGAAATTCCTTTAACAGCTGAAGCAAAAGATTACATGAGAAAAGTAGCGTCTTTAACAGACGATACCTGGGCGCTTGGAAAAATTGTTGCAAAGGCCGCTTTATCTATCTCCGAGGGCAAAGATTACGAAGAGGTAAAGGGGGAAGTGGATGCAATGCATAGAAGCTTTACCGATACACTCATGACTCAAGTGAGGAAAGATCAACAACGGAATCCTCTCTATATTGAAATAGATGGAGAGACGCACGAAATCTTAGCAGGTGGTGGGGAAAGGACATTAGGGGAATTAGAAGCTAGCATTAGAGAAATTGCTCCTAGATTAACAGCAGAACAAATGAATTACATTATCCAATCATACGAACAATCAATTGCTGGAACAGGGGCAATACAATTAGCGGAAGATAATGTAGGTGGCATGCAAGGCGGTTATTCAATTGCAGCTACTGCCGTAAGCACTAACATACTAATCAGCGACGATAACGTATTAGTGAATATAGATAGAAGATCCAAGGTGTCATATAATGATGGTGAGAATGACCCTGTACCAGCTGGCACTATAGTGACTACATTGCAGAATGATATTACAAATTTAAGAGGTGATGAAGCAAAATTGCCAGGACTTGCTAGCGCGAAAATAGTTCCTATCCTTAATATCACATATGTCGGAGATCAAGAATTCTTAAAAGTTCCAAGCTATGCTACTACAGGTCGTGAAGCCCAGAAACATCTAGGAGATTATTGTGCAAGAGAGCTTGCAAAATCCGGCTTATTTGGGGGAATTGCCACTCCCGAAGGAATAGAGCAGCTTGGAGAATTCATTAAAAGTTATCCTCCGGAATTACGAGATGAGATGATAGCATCTATTCAGAGTGTCCCTGGGTATAGTCATGAATATACAAATTCTTTGATAAGATATTTTGGTTTAGAAACCAGAGAGATAGATAAAGTGATCGAACTCACAATTGCTAAAGAAGATAGATTCGATATTGTTGCAGATCTAGTAGTTGAAAGATTAAAAAATCGGATTTATCAAACTGGTGGAATGGAATATGGAGAGATTGCTGAATTAGTACGTGATTCGGTTAAATCAAAACTAATAAGCAGTAGTGATGCGGACAGGTTGACTCGAAATGTTGGAGCTGGATTAGGCATGGATACTGAAGAAATAAATATGTTGCATGCTATAGCGCTTGTTAAAGAAGCAAAGGAGAAAAGTGAGGTGACAAAAGAAATGCTGGTTGCTCGTCTTTCTTATCTTGAACGCGTTGAACAACCAGAAAAATTAATAGAAGATGCTGCTCGTGGAGAAAATGTTGGCCGTTTTGTTCCTCGTTCGCTAGCTGGCTTTTTTAGACGCTCTCCCTCATCACCTAGTAAAATGGTTTGGTCACCCAGAGCAGAGTCTTCGACCCCGGTATCTGTTGCAATTTCTCCTAGCCCAGCATCGACTCCAGTTACAATGGATCCAGAGCCAACTGCTGTTGCAGCTGCCGCGGCAGTAAGAGAAGTAATTCCGAAGCCTCAACGAGTCGTCGCAAGAAAACCAAGTTTTGTTGAAAGATATGCTCCTGAAAGAGCAAAGAGCCCAAGAAGTTTTGTAGAACAAGTAAGCGGTGTACCTTCGGCTCCAGGTGGTCCGGAAAGAAAAGCTTGAAAATAAGTTTTGTAAATATTTTTGGAGTAGTTTGCTTTGAAATTATGGTGGGCGATGAGAGATTTGAACTCCCGACCATCTCGGTGTAAACGAGGCGCTCTACCAGCTGAGCTAATCGCCCTTACTACAGTCTTTTGAATATATAGCTTAGTTAGTTTTACTAGCCTAATATTTTATATAGGTTCGCTTCTTTTTTCTAAACTTTTTATCCAAATAATTCGACTTGAATAAGCTTTAAAAATATGTTCTGCACTATGAACTAATTTGAAGCTTTTTGCAAGGATAATTTTATATAATACGAAAAATCTTAGGATAAATTTAAATAAAGAACCAAATGTCGCAACAGATAAATTAGAGTAATAATTAAGCGCGCAAAGATAAAATAATCGCGGCAAGAAAACCGCGATTATTTAGACTTAATGATAGGAGTAGACTAGAAGTCCATTCCGCCCATACCACCAATTCCGCCCATTCCGCCACCAGGCATTGGAGGAGTTTTTTCTTCAGAAGGTTCTTCTGATATAATAGCTTCAGTTGTAATGATAAGAGCCGCAACAGAAGCTGCATCTTGAAGAGCTGTGCGCACTACTTTTGCAGGATCTACAACGCCAGCCTTATACATGTCAGCATATTCCATTGTCTGAGCATTAAAGCCATAATTTTCATCTTTACTTTCAAGCAGTTTCCCTACAACTATTGCACCATCAATCCCAGCATTTTCCACTATCTGGCGAAGTGGAGCTTGAAGAGCTCTTTTGATAATATTGATACCAGCTTGTTGGTCATCATTTGCAACTTTAATATTTTCGAGTGCTCTTGATGCATAAAATAAAGCCGTTCCGCCGCCAGGAACAATCCCTTCTTCAACAGCAGCTCTTGTTGCATGAAGTGCATCTTCAACTCTGTCTTTTCTTTCTTTTACCTCAACTTCAGTGGCGCCACCTACTTTTAAAACAGCAACACCTCCTGTTAATTTAGCAAGGCGTTCTTGGAGTTTTTCTTTGTCGTAATCTGAAGTTGTTTCGTCGATTTGTCTGCGTATTTGGCCGCATCTAGCTTCGATATCAGATTTGTTGCCAAGGCCATCTACTATTGTTGTATTATCTTTTGTGATAGTCACTTTTTTAGCTGTGCCCATCATTTTAACATCAACATTTTCTAATTTAATGCCAAGATCATCGCTTATTACTTCACCGCCTGTAAGGATTGCAATATCCTCAAGCATAGCTTTACGTCTATCTCCGAAGCCAGGGGCTTTTACTGCAGCAACTTTTAAACCACCACGTAGCCTGTTGACAACTAGAGTTGCAAGCGCTTCGCCTTCAACATCTTCTGCTATAACAAGAAGAGGGCGGCCTGATTGAACAACTGCTTCTAAAAGAGGAAGAATTGGCTGTAATGCTGATAATTTTTTATCCATAAGAAGAATAAATGGATTATCTAATTCTGCGATCATTTTTTCTGCATTTGTTACAAAGTAAGGAGATAAATAACCACGATCAAACATCATGCCTTCTACAACATCCACTTCAAAGCTGAAATTTTTTGCTTCTTCAACAGTGATTACACCTTCTTTGCCAACTTTCTCCATTGCCTCTGCAATCTTATTACCAATTTCTTCGTCACTATTCGCAGAAATTGTTCCAACTTGGGCTATTTCTTGCTGGCTGCTTATTTTCTTGCTGCGCTTTTTAAGCTCTTCTGTGATTTTTGCAACTGCAAGATCCACGCCTCTTTTTAAATCCATAGGATTCATTCCAGCTGCGACCGCTTTGTGTCCTTCTCTTGCTATTGCTTGTGCTAAAACTGTCGCTGTTGTTGTTCCATCTCCTGCTGTGTCATTTGTTTTGCTTGCTACATTTTTAACAAGCTGAGCGCCTAGATTCATTTCTCTATCTTTAAGTTCTATTGCTTTTGCAACAGTGACTCCATCTTTTGTGAGTCTTGGAGCTCCAAATGACTGCTCGATAGCTACGTTTCTTCCTCTTGGCCCAAGAGTTACTTTTACTGTATCAGCTAAGATATCAATTCCTTTTAATAATTTTTCTCTTGCCTTTGCGCTGTGAGATATTTTTTTTGCCATAATGTTACCTTTTATCCTTGATTATTTTTTTATAATTCCTAAAACGTCGCTTTCTTTCATGATAATTAGGTCCTGGCCATTTACTTTAACTTCTGTGCCAGCCCATTTGCCGTAAAGTACTATGTCCCCAACTTTTAATTGCATTGGAATAAGATCTCCATTTTCTTTGCGAGAGCCTATGCCAACGGCAACTATTTTACCTTGTATAGGCTTTTCTTTTGCGGTATCCGGAATGATAATTCCACCGGATGTCTTTGCTTCTTGCTCTTCTGCGACAACCGCTATTCGGTCGTATAAAGGAATAAAATTCATAGAACCTCTTTCTATTTTTTGCGTTAAATTAATAACAATTAAGTTTGGCTTTAGTTAAGAAGCTTGCACTTCTCTTATGCTTGTATATAGGGACTAGATTTGTATGTTCAAGAGGATTGCTGAAATTTAAAAAGTTTTTTTTTGAACATTCTGTCTAATAAGCTTTTTAATTCATCTAAAGAATAATTTGGAACATATAGTTTGCTAGATAAATATTTAGTAAATGAGTAGTAATTTCTTTTGTCAAATTTCCAATATGCATAAATTATTGCAGAGTATATTTCTTTTTTGTATTTCTCAGCAGTAACTTGATCATAATCTAGGAGTTTTCTAATAGCGCGCATCTTATTATATGTATCTTGAAGATGGGTTTGTTCATTATTCGTTTTATTAATTTCACTAGGCTTATAGGAAATTATTTCTGGGCAAAAAACAAAATCAGATTTGGTAGCACATTTTATGATTAGTGAAATATCTTGAGAATAAATTTCGTTTTCTGGTTCTGCTATTTCTTCTAATAAATCCCGAGCAAATAATGAAGCGGAAGAACATATAATTCCATCGGATTGCTTAGAGCTTAATATAGTTGAGATAGGGTTTGTTATTACATGTTTTTCACTTCCTATACGAAATCTTGGGCTTTTATCATAATTCTCATTTTGATAAACGCCTTGGAGACCAAAAGCCACTCTATGTCCATGTTTATATAAAGAATCTAAAAGATTAATTGTAGAATTTTTATCTAAAATTTCATTTCCATTTATGAATTTAATATATTCTCCCTGAGCGAGAGAAATTGGCCCATATTGATTTGACTTTTTATTCCCAAGAATAATAGAACTATTGCGTAAATCTTTAGCATGTTTCTTTATAAGAGCTACGGATTTATCAGTAGGTTGGTTATTTACAAGTAAATATTCCTTCCTAAAATTTCCATTTAGCTCTTTTAAGGATTTTATTACTCTGTCTATATAGTCTTCATTAGAATTGAAATCTACAATATAGGTAACTTTTGTCATATAATATCTACTTAATGTCTATATGGACTTCTTCCATTATTAAATCTACCCAGCCCTTATCTTCATCTGCACCAGAAGAATTCGGAGCGTGAATTACCATGCCTTGATTTTGTTTTGGGCTTTTTGGTACAGGTAAGCCAGCTTTACTGATTTTAAAGGCTTCATTTTGCCAGGTAAAAGGGCCTTCCTTATTCTTAAGAGCAGCTTTTATGATATATGCTTGTGGTCTTATGTGTCTTTTTGCTGAGGCATCTTTAATTCTGATAATAGAGCCATCTTCATGTGAGTAAATTTCTCCAGCCTCTTGGAATTCTCTGTCTTTTGCTTTTCCAAGCAAGCCATCAACCCTTCCTTCACCTTCGAATTTTTTAAAGCCATTCTTGATTAATTTTTCTATTACTTCTTCTTTTGTGTTATTTTCAAAATCTAATTCTCTAGCTTTTTGTGCATATTCTCCTGATATAAATTTCTTAATTTTATCAGATATTTCTGTCTCTTTTGCAAGGTAAGCTTGATCCCAAATGCTGCATGAAGAAAATGGGTCGCATTTCATAGCTTCTTGAGCTTTTGCAACGCCGATTGTCATAGACTTAAGGCTTGGCTTGCGTTTTATTTCGTAGGTGCTTTTGCCTTCGTGCTTTTTTATAGATGCTGCCGCAATAGAAATGTTGCCTATTAAGCAGAAGGATAAAATTAGTAAAATTTTAGCTTTCATAACTCACTCTCTCTATATATATTATCGAATTTATTATATCAGTAATTATCCTTACCACTAATACTTATAGATGATTTTATTTGTTATTGGAAGAGGATAGTATTATACTTAATGATACCTTATACCAATTTTAATTTTAAAGCTATTAGTCTGATTTAATTTCAAATATGGTGTTATAGATTTAGTCTTACTTTCCATTAAAACAAGATGAGCATGATAAAAGTTTTTTTAAAACACAAAATCACCTCGCTAATTATATTAGTTTTTTTTACTCTTTTTATATTTTTAGGTAGCTGGCAAATATATAGATACCAAGAAAAGAGAGAATATTTAGATAGCATTTATTCCAGCCTTCAAAAAGAGCCGTTACAAATTAAAGAAAATAGTCAATTAGCTCCTTTTTCAAAAATATTCATTTCTGGCGAGATGCTAACAGATTCATATTTTTGGCTATATAGGAGGCACCCTCTTGCGAAGCAAAAAGATGGAGCATATTTAGTTGTCCCTTTTAGAACTAGCTTCAACGAGATATTTCTCGTGATATTGGGATGGGTGGAGAAATCGTACCAACAAAATATTATTAATGAAATCAAATTAAAAAAAGAAAATTTGCAAGTTACTGGGCTGCTTTTAAATAGCGAAAGAAATTCAATTTTTCTTCCGGGGAATGATTATAAAAATCGTATTTATTTTACTATGTCTATACCAGAAATTGCAAAGATGCTTGATATGAAGTTACCTGACTATTTTATAGCAAGCTTGGATGGCAATAGCAAATTCGAGACTCAACTTCTTCCTATTACTGCCGAAATGATGATTAAAGTGAAAAATGATCATATCGAATATGCGACTACCTGGTATTCTATTGCTTTGAGCTTAGTGCTGATATATTACTTAATATTAAAAAGAAAAACACGAGATGGCTGAATTTAATATATATTTAGGAAATGGACTTATAATAGTTGGGTTGTTTTTTATTGTTACATCTTTTATAGGTATAAAAAGACAAGATTTTGATTTTATGTCTAAATTACATTCTTCCGGGATTGCTGATTCTATGGGTATGCCTTCGTGCTTTATTGGTATTGCTTTAATCAGTTCTAGCAGCGTTATCTCAGTGAAATCTGCTCTCTTAGCTGTTTTTATATTGATAATTTCGCCTATAGTAACCCATTCCTTTGTTAAGGCATATTATTCGGCTAAAAATGAAAGAATAGAGAAGTAAAATATGGAAGTGTTTCTATCTAAGCTGTTGGATAACCAGGCAAGTTCTATTTTGATGGTATTTAATTCCATAGGAATTCTTTTAACATTAATTTCTTTTGCTGTCGCGCGAGATAATTTAATAAAAATATTTTCTCTTTCTGTTTTAAGTGCTTTAGTTTGTCTGTTATATTTATTTCTCGATGCTCCTGACGTTGCAATGACTGAGGCAGCTATTGGTGCATGTTTATCCACAGTGATTCTGCTTATTTTTGCCCAAAAAATTCCAGTTCTTAAGAGCGAAAATAAAATTTCCATTATTCGCCATATTTCGGCCATTTTTTCTTGTGCCATTATTTTTATAGTTTTTGGAAAGCTTAGCGCTCTTATTCCAGTACTTGGCTTGGATAATAGCCCTGTAAATGTTGGAGTTTCAGATTATTATGTTAAAAATACCCCTGCCGAGATAGGAATACCAGCTTTTGTTGCAGCTATTTTGGCGAGTTATAGAGGGTTTGATACTTTGGGAGAAACTGTTGTGATCTTAGTTGCAGGCATCAGTGTTGCATTAATTCTTGGAATGAAATATGAAAGAAAATAATTCGAAAATTAATAAGATAACTACAAGTTTGATTTTGCCATATATTTTAGCTTTTGCTTTTTATGTTCAGATATTTGGCGAAGTGGCACCAGGGGGAGGCTTTCAGGCAGGAGCAATTTTTGCTTCTTGTTGGATAGCATATGATTTATCGATAAAAAATATAACTTCAAGTCTTTCTAGCTTGCAGCTTTTGAGATTTGCTGCTTTTGGCGTGCTGATTTATCTTCTAACCGGTTTATATGCTATGTTAAAAGGAGAGAGCTTTCTTGATTATTACGCAATTTCAGAAAAATTCGGACAAGCTTTTGGAATTATGATGGTGGAATTTGGAGTCGGAATTACCGTTTTTTCTATCATGTTATTTTTATATATGGAGATGAAAATTGCTAAGTGACATGGCTTATTACACATCTGCAATCACATTTATGGCCGGCTTGTATATAGTTATTGCCTCTAAAAATTTTTTTTATAAGACATGTGGGTTAAGTGTTTTACAAATTGGGGTTTTGATATTTTATATATCACTCGGCAAGATATTTAATGCGTCTCCTCCTCTTGCATTAGAAGGAGTGATTAAATATTCTAGCCCATTGCCGCATGTGCTTATGCTTACTGCGATTGTGGTTGGGTTTGCTACTTTAACGGTGGCACTTTCCTTACTTTTGCAGATATATAAGCATTTTAAAACATTAAATGAAGATGAATTTGATGTTGACTGAATTTTATAGACAAATCCCGGCTTTATTTGTTGTTGTGCCACTACTTGCTAGCTTAGTAGTGTTGGTTATAAATAGCAAAATTCTAGGTAGAGTCATTTTTTTAGCAACTAATATTGCTCTGCTCGTTCTAACTATTGTTGCATTCATTCATAACAAAGCTTCCTATTATTATTTCGGAGGTTGGGAAAGGCCTGTAGGAATAGAATTTAAATTAGATATTTTTGCATTGCTAATGCTTGGATTGATATATTTCTTAACCAGCTTCTATTCTTTATTCATATTTAATAGTGCCTCAAAAAAATTAGAGGATTTAATTTTGCCAGGCCGCAGGCATATGGCTTATGCATTGTTTTTATTTGTAGAAGCAGGCTATAGCGGAATGATTTTGACAAATGATATATTTAATTTTTATGTGTTTTTGGAAATTGCATCATTATCTAGCTACCCATTAATTGCGTTAAGTTTAGATAGAAAAGCGCTTATTGCAGCTTTTGAGTATTTAGTTATTGGCACTATTGCAGCAACAATAATATTGGGAGCAATAGGATTAATTTTTGCATTAGTTGGGTCTTTGAATTTAAATGATATTTATAAATATTTTAGTGAACATAATGATAATATCAAATTTGCTGCAATATTTCTTGCCGTTGGGGCATTGATTAAAGTGGCTATATTTCCATTCCACATATGGAAAATAAAATCATATAGTTATACATCAGCAATTATAGCTGGATTTTTCATTAGTATAAGCTCAATAGCTGCTATTTCTATTTTATATAAATTCAAATTTTTAATTAATTTGATCTCTGCTGAAGCTAATTGTTACATAAATATTATAGGTTTTATTTCTATAATATTTGGAGCTATTTCTTCTTATTTTAGTGATGATTATAAAAAGCTGGTTATATATTCTGCAATATCTTCTGCTGGTTATTATCTGATTTTATGGCCATATCAAGAATATGCTTCATTATATTTATTCTTGCAGCTGCTTATCCTAGATAGTCTTGTGAAGCTTGGCCTTATGCTTTTTCCTATTGCTATAGGGAAAGATAATCTATCAATGCACCAGTTAATTGGCTTTGCAAAAAGATATAGATATTCCTCTTTTATTCTTATTATTCTATTGATAAATTCTGCTTCATTACCGCCTACAATAGGGTTTTTTAATAAATTATCTATTATTTCAGGCTTCGGGATGAAGAATATTATTTATTTGATTATACTTTCATTCTCTAGTTTGCTAAGTAGCTTAGCATATTTAAGGGTTGCAAGACAGCTCGTGAAAACTAGCGATATAGAAAATGACTTTGAACTAGATAAGCTAGCATTGACTGGCCTTTTGGTGATGAATTGCATATTGATATATATGGTATTTTCTTCTAGCTACTTTAGCTTAATTACTCAAAGTATATTAGAAGGTACCAAATGATTCATATGTTAGAAAATGGTGATTTTTCTATTATAATGGTGATTTTTTGTAGCCTTTCTAGTTTATTGTGGCCTATTTTAATTTCTCATAAATCTAGGCTCCATATCTTTGGAATTATAGTTCATAGCGCTGCTTTATTATATTTATTATTTATTATTCTTGATTCAGTGAACATAGCTGGTGCAAGCTATATTATTCATTTTCCAGCTGTTAATGGGTTTGAGCTTATTTTAAAGGCAAGCAAAATTGGAATATTATTTTCAATGCTTATAATATTATTATGGCCAGCAGCTTATATTTATAGTGTTGGGTATCTCTCAGCTGCACAAGATAAGGATATTTCAAGGTTTTTATTATTTTTAAATTTATCAATAATTTGTGGGGTGATTTTAAGTTTTGCTGGTGACTTGCTGACTATGTTTATTATGTATGAATGCCTAACTTTATCTACTTTGCCTCTTGTGGGACATAATTACAGTTTGCATGTGAATAAGGCTGTAAAAAAATATATGTTATATTTATTGCTAGGCTCTATTTGCTTATGGTTGCCTTCCATTCTATATATCAAACATTCTATTGGAGATTTGGAATTTGCTGCAAATGGGATCGCTGCAATTAATTCTCTTAAGTCAAAAGAGCTTATAATTATATTTATTTTTACAATATGCGGAGTTGCTAAAGCAGCGATTTTCCCTATGCATAGCTGGCTTCCTGAGGCAATGGCAGCAAATTACCCAACAAGCGCTATACTTCACGCTGTGTTAGTTGTAAATAGCGGAATATATTGTTTATATAAAATTATAAGCGAGATTTTCGGTTATGAAGTTATGTTTGGAATGTTAAGTCAGAATTTGTGGATATATTATATTGTATTATTTGGAGTATTCTACTCTGGTATTATTGCTATGTTTCAGAAAACTGTAAAAAAAATACTAGCATGGTCTACTGTAAACCAGCTAAATGTAATTTTCTTAACTATGTTATCGCAAGGAGCTATGTTAAAAAATTTAGCTATGTCAAATTTGCTATATCATTCATTTTGTAAAATTTCTCTTTTCTTTTGCGCTGGGGCAATCTATTCGTGTAACTACGCAACTCGGCTTGAAGAATTTAGGAATAGCTATAAAAAATATAAACTAGAATTTTGCTTGTTTATTTTAGCGGCTTTATTATTAAATGGTATTCCAATTTGTAGCTTTGACGAATATAAAAGAATAACTTTAACGCTCGCAAGTGAGCATAGTAACGATGCTACAATTCTTGCTGTTATTGCATCTTCAGTATTTTCATTTATTTATTTGGGTAAGATTATAATGGAAATGAGTGTGAGCGATGCTGAAATATTAGAAGCAGAACAAAAACATCATAGACCTAGCCTATATATAAGAATATCTACAATTTACTGCGTGGCTCTTGCTGTTATTATGTTTAAGTATTATCCCGACTTATATCAATACATGAAGGATTTTTGATAAAACATTATGGCAAGATATTCAAAAATTTACGATATTTTTTCAAATTTAGCTTTTCTCTTCGCTTATATATTGCTAGCCGCGAAATTTATTTCTCAACATAATATTCACGAGCTAAAAGAAGTGATTTCTATGTTTTCTGTTATTGGCTGTGCTTATTTGCTACATTCTAGAAATGATGTCTCCAGAAGCTTTATCTATCTTGTGTTATCAGCTTTTTCTATTGGGTATTTATATTTTAAAGAATATAATTTACTTGAAAATATTGAGTTTGATCAGTTTGCGATATTATCAATTCTTTGCATTATTTTTCTAGTTCCTCCATTTGACATAATAAGTAAAGAAACAGAAAACAGGCGTAATAATATTATAGGGCTTACTCTACAATATCTTTTTATTTTCTGTGTATCAGTGAGTATAAATGCGCCTCACATATGCTCTGTTTTGAGTTTGATCATTATTATACTTGTTTCTATTAGGGTTATCTATAGCGCGCGAGAAATGGATGCATTATCTATTTCTAAATTCTACTCTGCTCTTTTGTTATTTGCTTATGATAATTCTATAGATATTGAAGAGGGGAGAATTTTATTCTTCACATTATACATAGTGAATATCATATATAAAATTGCGATAGAAAAAGCAGAAAAAATGCTTATAAAAAATATTATGTATGTTGTTACAGGCATTGCTCCTTTGTTCTTTTTGCATGAGAGGATTGAGGCATATATCTTCTCTATTTATGTTTTATTCTTGCATATTTTTCTCCCAAAATTTGAAAAATTTGCGTTCTATATTAGATTCCATCTTAGCTCATTGTGTGAAGCAATTAGTCGTATTGAGTGCCCGAAATATGATATAAATCTTGAGGCTGTTAACATAAGAAAGCCTAAAGTTAACCTTTCTTTTGCAATTATATCTATCTTCTTTATACTCGGAGTTATTTTGTTAATATAGCATATGAATTTTATATTAAGACTGCTTGGCTCAAGATTTGCAAAATCAGTTTTACTGATTGCAGCATGCCTTGCAACTGCATTATCACTTGCAACTTACTCAATATATGATGTCTCATTTAACACCGCAAATGATTCCATCCCCAATAATATCTTAGATGTTTTTGGGTCTTACTATGCTGATATATTAATTCAATATTTTGGCTATACCTCCTGGCTAATTGTGATTACTTTATTTGTTCTATCTTACAATGTAGTAAGAGGTAGATATGTTAATTATATTGGTCTTAAAATATTAGCCTGCATTATTGCATGCCAATTAATCGATTTCGGATTATCTGGTATTTCACTGCAATATGCAGCAAATTTTCATAAAATAACATCTAAATTATGGCCTATGTTCGGCCAAGAAATTAAAATAGCGGTAATATTTTCTACTATATTTTTTGGTGTCATCTTATTCTTTGCAAGTTTTGGGCTCGAATTTAGAGATTATTTGAATATTTTATACAAATCAGCCTCTATTTTTAGTAAACCTAAATCTAGCGATAATATATCACAAAAGAAAGAGAGCACTAAGCCAGATGCGAATATTTTTTCTTCTTCTCAGCAGCCTAATATCTCAACAATGAAAAACAAAATCGCTCGGGCAGAGAAATATGAGTTCGAGCAACAAGAAAATGATGATTTTGAGCTCCCAAGCCTTGATTTGTTAAGTGATGCAAAAGAAAAAGAAGTAAAACTCCAGACACAAGAAGAATTAGAAGAGCAGGCTGAGGAGTTATTAAAAGTGCTGAGTGAGTTCGGAGTTAAAGGTAACATTATTGAGATCAACCAAGGTCCTGTTGTTACTCTCTACGAGTTTGAGCCTGCTGCTGGCACTAAATCTTCCCGAGTTATATCTCTTGCAGATGATATTGCAAGAACTCTATGCGCAATATCTGCAAGAATCGCTGTTATTCCAGGGAGAAATGTGCTCGGTATAGAGCTTCCTAATAAATACAGGCAATTCTTTAGACTTAGGGAGCTATTCGAATCTGAAGCTTATAGAGACAAAACAATAGCATTACCAGTTGTTCTTGGAAAAGATCTGGCCGGAAAACCAACTATAGTTGATCTTGCCAAAATGCCTCATCTTTTGGTAGCAGGGACCACTGGCTCTGGGAAATCCGTTGCGGTAAATGCTATGATTATGTCTTTATTATATAGGCACAGCCCTGCACAATGTAAATTTATTATGATCGATCCCAAAATGCTGGAGCTTTCGGTTTATGATGGTATTCCTCATCTTTTATCACCTGTAGTTACTGAGCCTGGCAAAGCAGTTGTTGCTCTAAAATGGGCTGTTAGAGAAATGGAGAACAGATATAGGTTAATGTCGAATGTTGGAGTTAGAAATATTAATGGATATAATTCGCGCATTAGCGAAGCTCTTAGCAAAGGAGAAGAACTAACTCGAACAGTTCAAACTGGTTTTGATGTTGAAACAGGTAAACCTATTTTTGAAACTGTACCTGTGGAAATGTCTCCTCTGCCTTATATTGTTATCATAGTTGATGAGATGGCTGATCTTATGCTGGTGGCTGGGAAAGATATTGAATCTTCCATTCAAAGACTCGCGCAAATGGCAAGAGCAGCCGGCATTCATTTAATTATGGCAACACAAAGACCTTCTGTCGATGTTATCACTGGTGTTATCAAGGCAAATTTCCCAAGCAGGGTTAGCTTTAAAGTGACTTCTAAAATAGATAGTAGAACTATATTGGGAGAGCAGGGCGCTGAGCAGCTCCTTGGTATGGGCGATATGCTATATATGGGTAATAGCTCTAGAATCATTAGGGTGCATGGCCCATTTGTGGAAGATGGTGAAGTTGAGAGAATTAGCCGTTTCTTAAAAACACAAGCAAGCCCAGAATATGTTAATTCTGTTACGACTTCTTTGGAAGAGGAAGATAATCCAATAATGGATGCGATGCTTGGATCGGACGATATGAGCGACGAAGGGCTTTATAGGCAGGCTCTTCAAATAGTGAAAACTGAGAGGAAGTCTTCCACAAGCTATATTCAAAGATCATTGAGAATTGGATATAATAGGGCTGCTATACTAATTGAGAAAATGGAAAAAGAAGGGATTTTATCGCCACCAAATCATTCTGGAAAAAGAGAGATTCTGCTTCCAGAAGATTGATTAAAAAAGCTGGTATTCCAAATTTGATACGGAATCTTAGGATTGTTATGAGATCCTGAATCAAGTCCCACTAGTGTCCGGGATAAATTAAGAAGGCAGGTATGAAGGTACCATAAGTCTTTGAGTTCAGGTATAATACCTGTTTGAACAACTTAAAAAAGACTTATGCTATGTACAAACATAACACATTTAATGAAATACTAAAACTATTAGATAGAAAGATTGTAACGGAATCTATTCAAAAGCACGATAGCGACAAA
>CAMCRO010000009.1 GCA_945877265.1 Rickettsia typhi
GAAAAATTGATTTATTATCTTGGATAAAGATTGCTATCTTCTCAAGCCACACGCCATTAAAACCTCCCACTAAGCACACAAGCTTGAATGAAAAATACCAAATTTGCTTCGGAGCTTTCTAATGATAAATTTATCCCGGACACTAGTGGTATCAAGCTAGGCATGACAATCCTTTTCGTCATTTCGAGTAAAACCAAGCAATCCAGTAAAAATACTATTTTATCCTAGATTGCAACCTAGGTTTTGCAGATCTCCCCTCAATGACGAAAATGAAAAAGCCACCCTCAAACCCGAGCCGAATTCACTATATAACCAACTCCAGATGTAGCAGAGCATAACGCTCCGCCCCATAACATATCTATTATTGAAATTTTTAAAGGCCAAGCTTTTATAGTCGCAAGATTAGTAAAATCATAAACACCATATATAATAAGTCCAAAAAGGGCTCCATATACAAACGCATCTACTAACGAATCAGCACGAGGCAACACAAAAAGAAAAATCCCGCTTAATAAGCCTAAATAAACAATAGCAGCAGCAAAATAATTAACCTGCATTGATCCATTTTGTATATCAAAAAACTTCCCTAAATCTTGCATGTATAATGGTTTTGCAATAAATGTTAGCCAGATATAATCCATAACAAGCATTGCAATCGCGCTTAAAATTATTGTTTTATACATATTTATCCTCAATTTTTAAAAGTTTGATTTTAAAACACTAATATAATTGTTTTTATAACTATAATTTAATAGGATCAAAATAAAAATGTCTAAAATCCATACTTATTCTGTTGATTATAATCTTGTGAGGCAAATAGCACGAGAAAAAGCATCTTCTGAAGATAGAAGCACGACTCCAATTCTTAGCGAAGAAAGAGAAACTGAGAGTGTCAGCCCTACAGTTTCAGCAGCAGCATCCTCTCCGCGCTCAAGCTTATCTAGTGCTTCAAGTGAAAGCTTTAGCTCCCCAAGAGCGCAAGACGATCAAGAAACAAAATCTTTAAATTATCTTTTAGAAAGTATATTTTCTGTTGAGCAAACAGTGCATCCTGAACTCAAAGCTTTTCATGAAAGACTCAAATCAGCAGAAACTGCTCTATTAACAGAAGAAGAGAAATCATCACATTTTTCTTCTTTAGTAGAGAGTATGAAAGTTGAGAACCCAGACCTAACATTGCCTTCTAATTACAAAGAATTTCCCGCTTCAGAAGAAGTCAAAGAATTTCTGCGCACCCATCTAAATCCACCAGCTGATGATCGTGATAAGCAAGGCGCATTAAATCGGAATGTCGGAATTCTTGCTGCAAAATCAGCGTTAATGATAGCAGAAGGAAAACCAGATCTTGAAATGCGCTCACAGCTCAATGAAGATATAGAATCATATACAAAAAGCCAAACGCAAGAACAAGACTTTAATAGGATGATAATTTCTTTTAGAAAAAATGGCAAAACCCTTGAATTATGCGCAGATGACGGATCCAATTTTGAGGATTACAAAGCAATCTTGCAACAAAAAAACGAAGAATTATCTTTAGGCCTCACAGGCGAGCAAATGGAGTATATAATAAGAAGCACAGATCAATCTGGCACACAAACAACAGGGCAAAATTTCAAAATGCGCCACGCTATGGATCATGGTATGTCTATCCCACCAATTGAAAATACGCAACTAGTAAGTGGCAGAGAATTGACAACGAAAGAACGCTCAATGCTCGTAGAAATCTCTCCAGCTGCAGAAGGCCAAAAGGTTACCCTAAAAGCTCAACATGCTGGTTTTATAGCAATAGCAGAAGATATGTATAAGGCTAATGGCTCTCTAACATTAGAAACTGTGGAAACAGATATATCAGCATTAAAAGGAGAGAGAATGCTCCTTGGAATTTGCACATCGGAAGTTCCCACAAAATTCACAGCTTCTCTTATAAATTCAGGTTTAGAATTTCCAGTTCCAGAATCTGTGAAAGCTGATTTACCTGAAGGTTTTGATCATGTTGCAGAATTTTGCAAAACAAAAATGAAAGCTGTATCAGATGAAAAAATAGACTCACTAGAAAAATGCGCAACTTTAATTTCATCTAGCCACCCAAAACTCAGAAAAAAACTAGCAATAGCAGCATCTGAAATAAAAGGATACGACATAAGAGAATTGAACGATCTAGTACAAACAAAAGTAACAACACAAATACTAGAATTTGATAGAAGCAAAGCAAGTAACAACACAGATCTCGCAAATTATCTAGCTGGCAAAAACCCTGAAAGAGGTAGTATACCAACAGGCAGAAACTATGAAAATAACGAACTATCCGGCATTATTGCAAGTGTTATCGAAGCAAGAGGATATAGAACTGAAGCAGAGAAAACCAGCAATATCACAGAGATAGTTTCGGAATATGGCAAAGTTATGAATATGGATGTGAAGCAAACTGGAGATCTAGCATTTAAGGTTGCTTCTCATACCGCTGCGGAGTCTACAGATCCAATTAAATACACACAAAGTATAACAACAAATGTAGTGCACGAGATTATTTCAGCTTCTGCCCAAAAACAAACAGAGCTCGCAGCACGACCTGTTCCAAGAAGAGTAGAGAGGCAAGAACAATATGCAGCAGAATTGAAACAAGCAAAAAAAGAAACCACAAAATTTGCAAAGCAAGGATTAACCTTTCTAGAAGAGACTTGCGGGATGTCAAAAGATGCAGCCTCCAGAGCACTTTCAAGATCTTATATAAGTACTTCTCCTGAAACACGCTCGATTCCTCACGGCAGAGCCCTTAGAAAAGCATTTGAATCAATGCCAGCCTCGGTTGCTAGAAAGCCTCCTGCTCGGCATTCTAGTAAAATTTCTGCTTTACACAAATAAGTATGCAGAAAAAGTTAGAATTTTCTTCTCCTTCTCTAAAAAAACTGACCTCTTTATTTAAAAAAAATAATATAGAGGTCAGAATTATTGGAGGTGCTGTTAGGGATAAAATTTTGGGTTTATCACCAAAAGACATAGATCTTGCAACCCCTCTATTGCCTCAGGAAATTATAGAATTCTGCAAAAAAGAAAATATCAAAGTAATCCCAACGGGGATAGAATTTGGCACTGTCACCATAGTTATCAATAGCACAAATTTTGAGGTCACAACTCTTAGAGAAGATATCGAAACAAATGGCAGGCATGCATTAGTTAAATATACAAAAGATTATAAAATAGATGCCGAACGCAGAGATTTTACAATAAATGCATTAAGCTACGATCCTTGGGAGCAAAAAATTTATGATTATTTTGGTGGTATAAAAGATCTTCAATCAGGGATAGTGAAATTTATAGGCGCACCAGAAGAGAGAATAATAGAAGATTATTTGCGTATTTTAAGGTTTTTCAGATTCTCTGCTCTTTACTCTAATAAGTTAGATAAATCTAGTCTAAAAGCTTGCGAGAAAAACATCCAAGGTCTTAGCATTATTTCTAAAGAAAGAATAAATTATGAAATCTCAAAAATGTTCTGCACCAAAAAAAATATTTCTTTTTGCCTTGATGCTATTAGTGGAATAAAGTTATTTGATATAATAGCACCGAAATATGAGATAAATTTTTCTTATCTTTTAAAGTTTGAAGAAAAAATAGATTTCTTTAAGGAAGTAGAATTTAATATCTTGCAGCTTAGGCTCGCATTATTAATTTCTTCACTCGGAAAAAAATCTATTATAGATTTCATGAAAGAGCTAAAATTTAGCAATCAAGCAATTTTAGCTAATGATATTATCTGCTATTTTTTCTCCTCCATTTTAGGCCTAGAGGAAAAATCAGATATAATATTTGAGATTTGCAAAGGCTGGTATTACCACCCAGCTTATATAAAAACTTTTCTCATAATTTCTTATATCTTGGCAAAAATTACTGAGGAAGAATTTAAAGAAAATATAAAATTAATGGAAAAAGCCCCTCCTAAAATGCCAATAAAAAGCGAGGAGCTGATGAAGCTTGGTTATGAAGGTCTTGCTCTCGGAATCAGGATAAAATTTTTAGAAAAGCAATGGATTAAGAGTGGATTTTCTGCGCAAAAAGAGGTACTTATATCCCTGAAATAAATAAAGGATATAAAATGCAAATAGATGTTAGAATCAAAAAGCTGAGCGATAACGCAATACTTCCATCTTATGCAACAGAGCATAGTGCAGGTGTTGATTTATCAGCATGTTTAGAAAATCAAGTGATAATAAAATCAGGTGAAGTTGCTATCATCCCAACAGGTCTTGCAATAGCTCTTCCGGAAAGCTACGAAGCTCAAATCAGGCCTCGTTCAGGCTTAGCTGCGAAGTCTGGAATCACGGTGCTTAACACACCAGGCACGATAGACGCAGACTATAGAGGTGAGTTAAAAGTTATTTTAATCAACCATTCGAAGGTAGATTTTGTTGTTGAAAATGGAATGAGAATAGCGCAAATGGTAATAGCAAAACATGAAACTGCCAATTTCATATCTAGCAATTTCGATGAAGCAGAAACAGCTAGAGGAACAGGTGGCTTTGGCTCAACTGGCGTGAAATAAATGGCTTTAAAAATCGGCAATATTGAATTAGAAAGCCCTGTAATCTTGGCTCCAATGTCAGGAGTAACAGATTTGCCATTCAGGAAACTCGTTAAAAAATTTGGTGCAGGTCTTGTTGTTTCAGAAATGGTTGCAAGTAGAGCCATGATAGTCGAAAGCAGGCAATCTTTGCAAAAATCTATGATTATGAAAGATGATGCAACTGCAGCTTGCGTTCAGCTTGCAGGATTCGAGCCAGATGTAATGGCTGAAGCTGCAAAAATGAATGAAGATATGGGCGCAAAGATTATAGATCTTAATTTCGGCTGCCCTGCAAAAAAAGTTGTAGGAGGCTATGCCGGCTCTGCTCTGATGAAAGATGAGATAACCGCTTCAAAAATCCTGCATTCTGTAGCCAGTGCCGTTAAAGTACCTGTTACTTTAAAAATGCGTATGGGATGGGATGATTCTAATTTAAATGCCCCAACACTTGCAAAAATCGCAGAAGAAGCTGGGATTAAAATGATAACCATCCACGGAAGAACCAGATGCCAATTTTATACAGGAAAAGCAAATTGGTCTTTTATTAAAAATGTAAAAAATGCTGTTTCCATTCCTGTAATTGCAAATGGTGATATATGTAATTATGAGGATGCAGCTAATGCTCTGAGAGCTTCCGGTGCAGATGGTGTCATGGTAGGCAGAGGGGCTTACGGCCGGCCTTGGTTGCTGTCACAAATCGCTCATTATTTAAAAACTGGAGAAAAAAAGCCAGATCCAACAATCGTCGAGCAAAAAAATATAATTCTTGCGCATTACGAAGAAATGCTAGAGCTATACGGAAAGGATGTCGGGATGAAAAATGCCAGGAAACATTTAGGATGGTATTCTGCAGGACTCCCAAATTCCAGTGATTATAGAGCAAAAATCAACCTCAATAATGATATTGCCTCTGTAAAAATTGCAATAACTGATTTTTATGATCGTTTTGAAGAGGAAAATTCATAAGGCTCACTATGCAAGAAGATGAAGAAATAAAGCAGAATCTAGCTTATGCCTATAAGATTCTCGCTTTTTTACGGTTAGATGATCACACATACACCCATCTATCCTCAAGAAGCTCAGACAAAAAATCTTATTATATTTATCCTTTTGGTTTAAGATTTGAAGAAGTAACCGAGCGCAGTCTTATGCGTATTAGCTTAGAAGGAGAAGTGCTCGAGGGAAGTGAATATCAATATAATAAAACAGGTTATATAATTCATGGATCTATCTATAAGAAAAGAAGTGATATAAACTCAATTTTCCATGTGCACTGCCCTTATATAATAGCAGTTTCCAGCTGCAAAGATGGGTTATTACCAATCAGCCAATTTGCACTGCATTTTTATGGAAAAATGTCCTATCACAACTATAATTCTTTGGCTTTAGAAGGCTTACAGGCAAATAATCTCATCGAAGATTTAGGAGAGAATTTTAATATATTGCTCCGCAATCATGGTTCTATAACTTGCGGCAGAACTATATATGAAGCAATGTTTTACACTTACCATCTAAGCAAGGCATGCAAAACTCAGTGTCTAACACTTGCAATGAACCAGGAATTAATAATACCAGACGAAGAAACTTGCAGAAAATCAGTTTCAGATCTTCTTTCATTTGAAAAAAATTTAGGCCTTCGTGACTGGCAGGCTTGGATAAGAAAATTTATTTCACAATAACACAAACTCAAATTGCTATTAGCTCTGTATTCCTATATTATTCAGTATAAATCTATCTCAAAAGAGTTTGTTAATGAAAAGACTAGCAATTTGTTTCGTAATTTTTATGTCATATTTAAGTAGCGCATATGCAAATACTAAAATCGAAAAACGCAACGAAAGCAGGAATATATTAACAAAGCTAAGAGGGGGAGATTACGCCCATGTTGGAGAGGTTGAAGCAATAAATCTCATCCTTTCTAAATTAGAAAATCATAAAGAAGTTATTGCCAATGATAATATCTTAGATTTAGGCTCGGGTTATGGCGGAACAGCGGATTATTTCTTTAAACATGGATATAAAAAAATTTGGGGAATTGATATAGATAAAAATGCTGTGGATTATTCTTCTTCGCATTATCCGCATATAAAATTTTTTCATCTCGATGCAAAAGACTTAACCAAAAAATTCCGCAAAGATTTCTTCTCTTTTACTTATATATATAATGTTGCTTATGCGATCTCTAACAAAGACCTCTTAATACGCAATATAACACAAACATCGAAAAAAGGCGCAATACTAGCTATTTTCGATTACACAAAATTAAAAGAACATGTACCAAGTAGTAAGAAAGATAAACCAGAAATAATGAAAGATTTTGCTGGCAATATTATGCATCCTATAGAAGTAAAAAGCTTCACTGCTAATTTAGAAAAACATGGGTGGAAAATCTTAGAAGTAACAGATTTAACCACAGAATATACAAATTGGTACGAAAACTTCTTACAGAAAACTATTTCACAAAAAGCAGAATTGCTAAAATCTCATAAAGAGAAAGACATAGAAAAGATAGCCAATTTATTTAACCGCATCCTATTTAATCTAAAAAATGGAACGCTAGGCGGCTGCTTAATTATAGCAGAAAAGCTGTAAATATAGTGATTTAAGTTGAATTAGATACTAGGCGCGAGGAGCGTAGCCTATAGCTAATAGCGACAAGCAACAACGTTGATAATCCAAACTAAATTACTATATTTAAGATTACAACATCATCATCTATTCATTTCAGTATTTTGTCGTCAGGAAGAGCGCAAGCGCCGTGACACGGAGAGAAATTATTGAATGGTTTATCCTGGATTACTTAGGCTGCGCCTCACAATGACGAAAGAAAAGAGCGGCGCCCAGCAATGCAATAGCAAAAATTCTAAAGCTTGGTAGAATTTGGAAAACCAAATTCTTTTTTAACTCTTGCCATAGTTCTTGTAGCGTAGCTAGATGCTTTTTCTTTACCTATCACCAAAGCTTCGTTTAAAAAGCTTTTATCATTAAGCAATTCATTATATTTTGCATTTATTGGCGAAAGTTTTTCAGCCACAAGTTCTGCTAAATCACCTTTAAATTTTGCAAAACCTGCTTTTTCATATTCACCAACTAACTGAGTTATGGAATTCCCGCTAAATGCGGAAAAAATTTCTAATAAATTTGATATTTCAGGCCTTGCTTCTTCGTAAGAAATATAATCGAAAGAATCAGTTTTTGCTTTTTTAATTTTGGATATAATCTCATCTTTACTATCAGAAAGATTAATTCTACTCAAATCAGAATGGTCCGATTTGCTCATTTTTTTGCTTCCATCTTTAAGGCTTTTTACTCTCACTGCAGCACCTTGAATTAATGGCTCAGGCATGTGTAAAAGCTCTTTATTAAATTTCCGATTCACAGCTCCTGCTATGTCTCTTGCGAGCTCAATATGCTGTTTCTGATCTTCTCCAACGGGTACAAAATCAGCATCATAAAGCAAAATATCCGCTGTCATAAGAACAGGATAAGAAAAAAGCCCGCATGAAGCAGATTCTTGGTCCTTTCCTGCCTTATCTTTAAACTGAGTCATCCTTTTTAGCCAACCAATTGGCGTCATACAATTTAAAATCCAAGCAAGTTCTGCATGTTCTTTCACGTCGGACTGTGCAAATAACACTGATTTATTAATATCAATCCCGGATGCAATCAAAGCAGCCATTGTGGTATATATGGCATTATTTAAATTTTCAGGCTCTTGCGAAACTGTGATAGCGTGTAAATCTGCTAGAAAATAAAAGCATTCATATTCCTCTTGCATTAAAACCCAGTGGCGTATTGCACCTAAATAATTTCCAATATGTACAGACCCTGTTGCCTGTATTCCAGATAATGCGCGCTTTTTTTTCATTTGCAGATTATACTCTGTTAATTCTCAATAATATCAGATCTCATATTAAATGAGATATCGTATACATAGCATAACCAAGAATATTGTAAAAAAAAATTTTTCTTATATTTTAAAAAAAAATAAAATATCCTCATGAAGCTTCAAGATTTTGATTATAGTTTACCCAAAGAATTAATTGCGCAATATCCACTAGAAAGCAGAGACGAAGCACGTCTACTCGTTCAAGATGGGAATAATGAAATTATAAATTCTCATTTTTATGATTTAGACAAATTTCTAAAAGAAGGCGATCTTTTAATCTTTAACGATAGTAAAGTTGTCAAAGCATGTCTTACTTTAAATAAAGATGCAAGCTCTATACATGTCAACTTAAACAAGCCATTAACAAAAACAATATGGCAAGGCTTTGCAAAGCCAGCAAAAAAACTGAGCATAGGAGATAGTTTTGAGTTTGATGGCAGCCATATTATTATAAAAGATAAATATGAAGATGGCATGATAGAATTTGAGTTTGATTTAAAATCTCCTCTCTCTGTTTTTGATTTTTTAGCAATTTATGGCTCAATGCCCATCCCGCCATATATTAGGGAAGGCATTGCAGATTATGAAGATGAAGATAATTACCAAACAATCTTTTGCAATGAAGAGGGCTCAGTTGCGGCTCCAACTGCGGGCTTGCATTTCTCCGATCATATATTTGTAGAGTTAAATAAAAAAAATATAGATTATTCCTTTATCACTCTGCATGTAGGAGCTGGCACTTTCCTACCTGTAAAATCAGAAAATATAGAAGAACATAAAATGCATAGTGAATATGCAGAAATCAGCGAAGAAACAGCCGAAAAAATAAATCAGGCAAAAAAAGATGGCAGAAGAATTATAGCTGTTGGCACAACATCAATGCGCACTATTGAAGCAGCTGCAATAAATGGTAATGGCATAATTGAAGCATCGCAGTTTGAAACCGACATCTTCATCAAACCAGGCTTTGATTTTAAAATTACAAATGGCCTAATAACTAATTTTCACCTCCCAAAATCTACATTATTAATGCTAGTTAGTGCATTTGCGGGCCATAAAAAAACCATGGAAATATATGATTACGCCGTGAAAAATAAATATAGATTTTTCAGCTATGGTGATGGAATGTTAATAATAAGATAGCGCATATGTCTCTTAAATTTTCTATATCGGCAAAACATAAAAAAGCAAGAAGGGGCGTTTTAAGGACTAAGCATGGAGATATTCAAACACCTGCCTTCATGCCAGTAGGAACACGTGCTACTGTAAAAGGAATGCTGCCTGAAAATGTTAGCGAGCTTGGAGCTGATATCATTCTTGGTAATACATATCACTTGATGTTAAAGCCAGGAGCGGAAAGAGTACAAAAACTTGGCGGGCTCCATAAAATGATGAACTGGAATAAGCCAATACTCACAGATTCTGGAGGCTTCCAGGTTATGTCTCTTTCCTCATTGCGTAAAATTAGCGAAGAAGGAGTATTATTTAGCTCACATATTGATGGCAGCAAGCATATGCTTTCTCCTGAAAGTTCAACACATATCCAGCATCTTCTCGGAAGTGACATAACAATGATTTTTGACGAATGCACCCCCTTCCCCGCAACGCACGAAGAAGCTGAAAAATCCATGGAACTTTCAAGCAGATGGGCAGCAAGATCTAAATCTTCTTTTATAAAAAGAGAAGGCTATGGACAATTTGGCATAGTCCAAGGAGGGATTTATCAGGACCTTAGAAAAAAATCAGCAGAATATCTAACAAGCCTAGATTTCGATGGCTATGCAATAGGCGGGCTTGCCGTTGGAGAAGGCCAAAATTTAATGTTTAAAGTTCTAGATTATTGTCCTGATTATCTTCCAGAAAATAAACCTCGATATTTAATGGGAGTCGGCAAGCCGGATGATATAATAGGCGCTGTTAAAAGAGGTGTTGATATGTTCGACTGTGTTATTCCAACAAGATCAGGAAGGAATGGCCAAGCCTTCACTAAAGATGGCACAATAAATATAAGAAATAGCAAATATGCTGAAGATTTAGGCCCAATAGAAGAAGGCTGCCATTGCAATGCATGCCTAAATTACTCAAGGGGATATATCCATCATTTAGTGAAAGTTGGGGAAATGTTAGGAGCTATATTAATGACAACGCATAATATAGCTTATTACCAAAATCTAATGAAGCGCATAAGGCAATATATAGAAGAAGGCAGGGATTTTGATTTCATAAGTTAAAAACCCACAAACCAAACAGCCATAATCCTTAGTGTAAGGCTCCACACTACCACTTCAGAATTTTCTGGTTTGGGTGAAAATTTAGACACAAAAGATAGAAGGATTATATAATAAAATAAATTGAATTATGAGATAGGCGCGAAGACGCAAAGCCTATAAATAGGGGCAAACAGCAACTCACCTAATTCAAAGTAATTTGCTATAGTAATCAATCTAATACTATCTCACAACTATATCGCCTCTAAAAATTGAATCGATGGAATATTATTTTCTTTTAGAATTTTAATATTCTTGACTTTTATATTGATATTTGTTATAGTTTATAAATCAAATATTATGGATTAAAATATGAATTTTATATTAAAGACAACAGAAGGTCGTCATACTCCTGCTACATCATTAGCAGAATTATCTAAATTATTAGCAATTAAAGCTTACATAACTCTTGACTGGAATAGTAAGCTTCTCACAGAGGAATCTGCAGTTGCAGCTGCAGCTCTAGTGGCTAAATCCACTTCTATTACATCAGTCAATTTTGGTGGGGATAGTATGGGCGAGCATGCAATTAGAGTTGCAGCTGAACTCGCTAAATCTACCTCTATTACATCAGTCAATTTTGCTGGGAATAGTATGGGCGAGCATGCTATTGGAGTTGTAGCTGAACTGGCTAAATCCACTTCTATACAATCAGTCAATTTTTCTTCCAATTATCTGGACATCTGTTATTTTGAAGAGATAAAACATCTAACTAAATGCAAAACACTTCATACCGTTATTTTTGAAGATACCTATCTAGAAGCAATATTTATCGATGCAGTTATAGCAACTGGAGATTTAGAGCGTATAACTAAAGTTCTAGAGCACAACCCTTCTGTATCTTCATACCATATTTATCAGGTTCTAGCGTTGCTAGAGAGTCAAGGAGATCAGACTACCACTATAACAGGTGCAGGTGCATGTGCTGGAGCTGGTTCTTCTGATGATGCAGAACCTGATGTTATTCTAAAACAACCATATACTCTAAAACTTCATCTTGCTCTGCTTAATTTATGTAAGAAATTTCATGTTGATCCAGATACACCTTATCTTAAAGCAGTAGAGCAAAACTTTTTGTATTCTATATTCTCACCTTCGCATGTAAAAACAAGCTTAACTTTTGAAGCTCTTGATATTGAGGCTGTAACACATTTAGTGCCTAGAAATCTAGATCTATTAGTTAAAATTTCAGATTATACTAATCCTATTAGCTTAATTGTAAGAGCAAAGTACAGTACAGATCAAATATATCAAGCTGCAGGTAATATCATATCATCTCTTTCTACCCTTGATAAAATCGCTGCTAAATTATATTATGGAAAAGATATTATACCATTAATTAGAAATAGTTCTGAAGCAGAAGTTGATGGATTGGGTAATAAAGTTGCAACAGAAGATTTCTATACCGACTATGGGATTAAGAAACTACCTGGCTCAGTATTTATGCGTATATACTCTAATCCTGAGGACAAAGCAGAATTCGAAAGCTTGTTAGCTCAGCAACCTGCCCTAGCCATAGAATTTGCAAGAGCTGTTACATTTTTAGGAAACTTCAAACAATATTTACCAGCAACCTTATCAGAGATAGGCGATATCACACTCGAAGAAGAAGCTGCATCAGGAGAAGCTGGAGCAGCTGCAGGAGGAGCAAGTGCAGCTGCATCTGCAGCAGAAGACATATATGCCGATCTGCCTCCACTTGAATATGTAGAAGATGAGGCAGAATTAACTGGAGATCATCCTGGCCAAAGTGATGCCTTGTAAAGACTTGTGAGATTATTGAACAAGACTTACTAAATATAACTTAACATTAATATAGCAGAGTCGGATAAATCGAATTCAGACTCTGCTATTTCCCTAATATTCATCGCTTTAAGATTCTTACTTATATTCCAATTTAATAGACCTAGAAAAACACTAGATTCTAACTCCCACATCTTCTTTAGCCCATCTCACCCACATATCGCCTCTAAAAATTGAATCGACTGTGCAGACTATAGTTAAGATAACTTCATTCCTTGTTAAAATGTCACACTATTTATTAATATTCTCTTAAGTAAACATGCTAAAACTACTTTTTTAACTTGACAAAAATGGGCGTAACTATCATTATTATAAGGAATATAAATAATGAGTTAAGAATGTCTAAAGCAAAAACAGCTTCTAAAAACAACCCAACAGCTCGTGAGCAAGCAAGAGAATTTTTCCATAATGGGCAAAAAATTAAGCCTGTAAAATTAGTTACAAAACAATCAACTTTCCTTGCTGCGGAATATGATTCTTCCGGAGATCTTGTTCTAGGAGCAAATGGCGCTCCTCTACCATGGGAAAAAGCTACATCATCAAAATAAGGCCAATAATGATAGAAATTTCATCAGAATTACTTAAAATTATAGTTTGCCCAGTCTCAAAAAAACCATTGAAATATGACAGAGAGGCTCAGGAGCTAATTAGCGAAGAGGCAGGCCTTGCATTTCCAGTGAGAGATGGAATTCCAATTCTTCTAGCCGATAAAGCAAGAAAGCTTAATAAGCACAGCTATATCTATAATGAAAGAATCGTTACAAACGAAAATGCTTCCGCAAATATATCAAGTAACGTTAAAGAAACAGCATAAAGCTATATAGCAAGTTTTAAATCGTAAGCTGAGAGATTAAATATTTCTCAGCTTTTTTGCTAAGCTTTCCTTCGAGAACTTTTTGAATCTTCGCATAATATTCTCTTAGATATAACCTATCCTTCTCTGTGATATTTTCAAAAATAATCAGCTCTTTGCAATAAGGCACCATGGTTAACTGCTCAAATTCTAAAAATCCATCATATTCTGATTTCTTAATATACTGGAGATTTTCTATCCTAATTCCAAATTCATTATCTTTATAAAATCCAGGTTCATTTGAAAGAATCATCCCCTGAACTAATAGATTATTTTTATCATGCAAACTTATTCGCGCAGGGCCTTCATGAACGCATAATGCATTACCAACGCCATGTCCTGTCCCATGCCCATAATCCTCTCCTTCTTCCCATAAATATTGCCTTGCAAGAATATCTAAATGTGAGCCAGTGATTTTTTCAGGAAATTTGATGCGAGCCAAGGCAATATGGCCTTTTAAAACCTTGGTATAATATTCTTTATATGTATTTGATATATTTTTTCCAACATTAATGGTTCGTGTAATATCAGTTGTTCCGCCAAGATAATGCCCTCCGGAATCAATTAGTAATAACCCATCTCCAAATATAGTAGCTGCAGAATCTTTTTCAGCTCTATAGTGAATTTTTGAGCCATTGGCATTAAAACCACAAATAGGAGCAAAGCTATCCATTAAATAACCATTTCTTTGCACTCTAAATTCTGAAATTTTTGCCCCAATTTCATATTCTGTGAAATTTTCTTCGGCTCCATAAAACCATGCCAAAAATTCAATCACAGCAATAGCATCTTCAATATGGGCATTTCTAGCGCCTAAGATTTCCGCCTCATTTTTCACGGACCTTAGATATAATATCGGATCTTCTGTTTCTATTAAGTTTTCTCTCTTTATAACTTCTCTGACAAATAAATTTGAATTATGTGCTACGGCAATTTTCTTTTTCTGTTTTTGTAAAAACTCACCTAAGTCTTCAAATTCTTTGATAATAACATTCTTATCAAGTGCATCTTCCATAAACTTGCGTTTATTTGTAAATAAAATAATATTTTCGTCGTCCAAATAGCAATAAGAAAGCATAATAGGAGAAAATTCATTGTCAGATGCTCTAATATTTAATAGCCAACAAACAGATTCCGAAGAAGTAATAAGCAGAGCTTCACATTTCTTTTGTGCAATAATCTCTTTAACCTGCTTTATTTTATCACTTGCAGATAAACCTGAAAATTTCTCATCATAACAATAAGCATTGCTTGCAGGTCTAGGAGGCCTATTTTCCCAAATTTTATCAACTAAATTACATGTAG
The DNA here is from genome assembly GCA_945877265.1 of Rickettsia typhi. GTDB lineage: Bacteria > Pseudomonadota > Alphaproteobacteria > Rickettsiales > Rickettsiaceae > JABDAD01. Next base: position 14,679 of record CAMCRO010000009.1, read on the forward strand.
ATTTCATAAGGTTTAAACCATCAAAAAGCTTAAATAAAGATGGTGTCAAAATATGAGGATCATATCCAATTTTAGATTCAGAAGATGTATATTTCGCCCAATTAAAATTTTTCAATAAGCTAATATTAAAAACCTCGCAATCAACAAGCTTATCTTTAGCAGCAAGGAGATATCTTGCATCCGTAAAAAAAAGCACTGATTTTTTGAAAATAACCAAAATTCCATTTGAGCAAGGAAGTTCTATAATATATTCAAGCCTCCTTAAAAAGAAAGGAGGATATTCGCTATCAAACTCATCATTACTGGTAATTATATAGCCATCTAAATTCTCAGCTTCTAATTCTTTCCTTAACTTGCTTATTTTATCGTTCATTTTTTTTAATTATCTCGAGATGTAACAAAATTTTCATAACCACAAAACTAAGCAAGCAATAAATAAGAGCTATATCCATATAACTATTATAATATTCATACGTAGAAAGCATCGCTATACTTAAAGTCACCAAGTTCGTAATCTGATTAAAGATAAGGATTTTTGAATAACTTTCCTTAAATGTCAGCGCCATCGCTAAATATGCAATAATAATTACTGAAATAATTATTAAATAATAAAACATAAAATTTATCCTACAATTAACTTCGATCATAACATCTAGACGAAGATTTTCAATAACATGCGTGCTTCAATTTCAACTAGCAATCCAAAACTGCCCTAAACTCTTAATATTATATTGCTATTGAATATAGCCTTTTCTATACTATCGCTTATTTATACGTTAAAAAAAGTAAGCATGGCAAAAATTACTATAGATGGCAAAGAAATTGAAGTAGAAAATGGTATTGCTTTAATTCAAGCATGTGAAATTGCAGGAATTGAGATACCGCGTTTTTGCTATCACGACAGGCTCAAAATAGCTGGAAATTGCAGAATGTGCTTAGTAGAAGTTGAAAAATCTCCAAAGCCCGTTGCTTCATGCGCAATGCCAGTTTCTGATGGAATGATAGTTCATACTAATTCTCCGAATGTAAAAAAAGCAAGAGAAGGAGTAATGGAGTTTCTTCTCATTAATCACCCGCTAGATTGCCCTATATGCGATAAAGGCGGAGAATGCGATTTGCAAGATCAAGCTTTTAAATATGGTAAAGGTAGCAATAGATATAAAGAAGAGAAGCGTGCCGTAGCAGATAAAAATATGGGCCCTCTAATCCAAACCCACATGACTCGCTGCATTCATTGCACCAGGTGCGTTAGATTTATCACGGATATAGCAGGAGTGGAAGAATTAGGCGCCATAGGGCGCGGCGAGCATATGGAAATCACATCCTATGTAGAAAAATCTCTAACCTCAGAAATATCAGGCAATATTATTGATATTTGCCCAGTCGGTGCGTTAAATTCAAAGCCATATGCTTATACTGCAAGAAAATGGGAGCTGAAATCGACTCCATCAATAGATGTGTTTGATGCGATGGGGTGTAATATCAGAATAGATTCCAGAGGTCTTGAAGTAATGCGGATCCTGCCAAGTGTGAATGAAGATATAAATGAAGAATGGATTTCTGATAAAACAAGATTTTCCTATGACGGCCTTAAAAGGCAAAGGATAGACACTCCTTATATCAAAATAAATGGTAAGCTTACAAAAACCACATGGGAGCAAGCTATATCTCAGATCTCATCAAAAATTAAAGAGACTAATCCAGAAAAAATAGGTGCAATAGCCGGTGCGATGGCAGACTGCGAATCTATGCTAGCACTTAAGATTCTCCTCGATAAACTTGGTTCTAAAAATATAGATTTTAATGAGCATGATTATAAATTTGATTCTTCCTCCCGCGGGAATTATCTTTTTAATTCAGGATTTACTGGCCTAGAAGAAGCAGATTTAGTTTTAATAGTTGGCGCTGATATAAGAAAAAATGCTCCAATATTAAATGCTCGAATAACAAAACTTTCTAAATTTAACGATCTAAAAATCTTCACATTAGGAGCAAGCAATAATCTAACTCACAAAGCAGAAGATTTAGGAAATAAAATAGAATCAATAATTCAAATTGAAGAAGGAAGTCACGAATTTTGCTCTATATTATCCAAAGCTAAAAAACCACTCATGATTATTGGAGATGGTATATATTCCAGAGCTGATTCAATAAATCTTCTAAGATCTTTAGCTTCTATTGCAAAAAAATATAATTTCTTATCAGAAGGATGGAACGGCTTTAATATGCTGCATAATGAGGCTGCAACAACTGGCGCCTTGTCTATAGGTTTTGTGCCAGCTAGCAAAGAATTTTTGGCGAAAAAAATGGCAGAAAAGGCAGTTAACGGCGAGATGGAAATATTATTTTTGCTTGGAGCGGACGAAATAGAGATCTCAAAAGACCATAAGTCTCTCGTGATTTATATAGGCCATCATGGAGATAAAAATGCAAATATTGCTGATATAGTATTACCTTCGGCGGCTTTCACAGAAAAAAATGCAACTTATGTGAATAATGAAGGAAGAGTTCAAAGAACTATGGCAGCTATATTGCCTCCATTCAAAGCGATTCCAGATTTTGAAATAATATTAAAAATTGCAGAAAGTTTAGATATAGATCTTGGGGCAAGCAATTATGAAGACATCTCTTCTTTGCTCGCAAAAATTTTACCTAATTTTTTACCTAATTCTGAAAAAATAGATTTTAAAAATGATTCGGCAAAAATTAAGCTAGACATTTTTGCTCCAAAAAATATAAATTTTTATCTCACAAATTCAATATCAAGAAATTCACCTACAATGGCTTCATGCATAAAGGAACTTTCTGATCAAAAGGATATTAATTATGCAGAGTGAAATTGGAAAATTCTATAGCTTATATTTCTGGGACATTGCATTGATTATTGCAAAAATTTTATGCATTATTGTTCCGCTTATATTATCCGTAGCTTATCTTACATATGCTGAAAGAAAGGTGATTGGGTTAATGCAAAGGCGTGTTGGTCCTAATATGGTAGGGCCTTTTGGATTGCTCCAGCCAATAGCAGATGCAATAAAGCTTTTATTTAAGGAAGTCATCATCCCTTCTTCCTCAAGTAAGGTAATATTTATTTTAGCTCCAATGATAACATTCACATTAAGCTTAGTGGGCTGGGCTGTAATTCCATTTGATAAAAATTTAGTGTTAGCAGATATTAATGTAGGAATTCTTTATATAATGGCCATTTCTTCATTAAGTGTTTATGGGATAATTATAGCAGGCTGGGCAAGTAATTCTAAATATGCTTTTTTAGGTGCTATTAGGTCCTCTGCTCAAATGATATCTTATGAAGTTTCAATGGGGCTTGTAATAATCACTGTTCTTTTAGTAACTGGCAGCTTGAATCTTACAGAAATAGTTGAAAGAAGCATGCATATGCCTTGGTGGCTCGAGTTATTAATGCTGCCAATGTGCGTGGTATTTTTCATCTCAGTACTCGCAGAAACAAATCGCCATCCTTTTGATTTACCTGAAGCAGAAGCAGAGCTTGTTGCTGGATATAATGTCGAATATTCCTCAATGACTTTTGCATTATTTTTCCTTGGCGAATATGCGAATATGATTTTGGTCAGCGCCACATGCACCACATTATTTTTAGGTGGATATTATCCTCCTTTTGGTATTACTGCTTTGGCATTTATACCAGGGATAATTTGGTTTTTATTTAAGATTGCCTGTTTACTCTTTATCTTCTTGTGGATAAGAGCGACATTGCCTAGATATAGATATGATCAGTTAATGAGGCTCGGGTGGAAATTATTCTTACCATTAACGCTTTTCTGGGTAGTATTAATCTCTAGCTTAGTAGTTTATAATGATGGAATTTTCTAACATGAATCTAGATAAATTTTGGTGCTAATATGTTAAAAAAATTAAAGCTTTGGATGCTATATGATATTGCAAAGGGAATGTTACTGACTTTGAAATATTTGTTCAAAGCAAAAGTTACCATTAACTATCCTTTTGAAAAAAGCAAAATTAGCCCAAGATTCAAAGGCGAACATGCCTTGAGGCGCTATGCTAATGGCGAAGAGAGGTGTATTGCTTGTAAATTATGCGAAGCAATTTGTCCAGCTCAAGCAATCACAATTGAAGCAGAAGAGAGAGAAGATGGCAGCAGAAGAACCACAAAATATGATATAGACATGACAAAATGCATTTACTGCGGTCTTTGCCAAGAAGCTTGCCCGGTGGATGCAATAGTAGAAGGGCCAAATTTCGAATTTGCCACAGAAACCCATCAAGAATTAATATATAACAAAGAAAGACTTCTTAAGAATGGCGATATGTGGGAGAAGGAAATAAATGAAAAACTTAAAGCAGACTATAAATTTAGGTAAACAGGAATAATATGCAAATTTTTTTCTATTTATTTAGTAGCTTTATCATTCTCGGATCTCTCGGGGTAATAACCTCACGCAATCCTGTTTATTCAGTTTTGTGGTTAATTTTTACATTTTTAAATAGCGCTGCAATTTTCATTCAGCTTGGTGCTGAATTCATAGCAATGACTGTAATAATAGTTTATGTCGGGGCCGTGGCAGTTTTATTCTTATTTGTAGTGATGATGCTCAATATTGGCATCAATGAGGTAAAAAATAATCTCCTAAGTAATAGATTATTTAGTGGGATATTAATGCTTATAATGTCCTGTGATATAATATTAATCATAAAATCTTCCCTCGATGGAGGATATGCAATATCAAAAATGCGTAGCCCTATGACTCAAGGTGTGACAAACGCTCATGATATAGGAAATATTTTATATACTAATTATTTAATTCCCTTCCAATTATCAGGGCTAATTTTGCTACTTGCGATGATAGGATGCATAGTGCTCACACTTCGAAAAAGAGAGGGAGTGAAGAAACAAAATTTAGAAGACCAGTTAAATAGAACAACAGAAGATTCTATAGAATTAGTAAAAGTAAAACTTGGGGCAGGAATTGATGGAATTAATTACAACTAACACAAGCTTAGCTCATTATCTAATTTTAGGATCTGTTTTATTTGCAATAGGGGCTGCTGGCCTTTTATTCAACAAAAGAAATATAATAAATATTTTAATGTCGATAGAGTTAATGCTTCTTGCAGCAAATATTAACTTCGTTGCTTTTTCCAGCTATCTTCATGATTTAACAGGCCAGATAGCAAGCATCATAATATTATCCATTGCTGCTGCTGAGGCTGCCATTGGCCTTGCGATTCTAGTAGCCTTTTATAGAAATAAGGGCTCAATTGCAACAGAAGATATAAATGAATTAAAGGGATAAGAAAATGGTTGCTTCGATAATTTTACTGCCATTACTAGCAAGCCTAATCACGGGAATATATAATAAAATTATCTCAAGAACAGTAGCTTCCATTCTCACTTCAAGCTGCATGGTATTTGCGGCAATTATCTCTTGTTATATTTTCTATGAAGTTGGGATAAACGGAAAAATTCATTATATAAAATTATTCAACTGGCTTAGCCTTTTCTCATTTAAGGCAGATTTTGCAATATATATAGATCAATTATCTGCAATCATGCTCCTTGTAATCACTTCTGTCTCAAGCGTGGTACATATTTATTCAATAGGATATATGCATGATGATAAGAATCTTGCAAGATTCATGAGTTATCTATCCCTTTTCACTGTATGCATGATGCTCTTAGTCACAAGCGATAATTTCCTTCAGCTCTTTTTTGGTTGGGAAGGCGTAGGCTTATGTTCTTATTTATTAATAGGTTTCTGGTATAATAAAACAAGCGCTAATCTTGCTGCAACTAAAGCTTTTATAGTCAATAGAATTGGAGATTTTGCTTTTATTCTTGGCATTATTTTGATTTTTCTAAATTTTCATTCAGTAGAATTTATCAACGTCTTCAACTCAGTATCAACTATCACTAATAAGACTTTTTATGGTTCAGACTGCAAGCTAATTGAAGTTATCTGCCTTCTTTTATTCATAGGCAGCATGGGCAAATCAGCACAAATTGGTCTTCACGTATGGCTGCCAGATGCTATGGAAGGTCCAACTCCAGTTTCTGCTCTTATCCACGCAGCAACCATGGTCACAGCTGGTGTGTTTTTAGTAGCCCGTTGTTCATTTTTGTTTGAATATGCGCCTCATGTTAGAGATTTTATAGTAATAATTGGGGGCATCACATGCTTATTTGCAGCAATAATTGCTTTATGCCAAACTGATATTAAAAAAATCATAGCTTATTCAACATGTAGCCAGCTTGGTTATATGTTCTTAGCTTGCGGGCTTTCTGCTTATAATATTGGTATATTTCATCTATATACTCATGCTTTTTTCAAAGCAATGCTCTTTTTAGCAGCAGGTTCGGTAATACACGCAACCCACGAGCAAGAAATAACAAAGATGGGTGGCCTGAAGAAACATATGCCAATAACCTATGCTCTTTTTTGGCTTGGATCTCTTGCTATAATGGGCATTTTTCCTCTTTCAGGTTTCTACTCTAAAGATTTAATATTAAATTCAGCCTTGCTTACGGCTAGCCCTATAGGAAATTTTGCATATAAATGCGGAATCTTAGCCGCTATTTGCACAGCAATTTACTCCACTAAAATAATTGTCAAAGTATTCCACGGAGAGAATAGTAATAATTATAGTGGAGATTTAGAATCTCCAACAATCATGAATGCTCCTCTAGTCATTCTTGTTTTAGGCACAATATTTGCAGGTTTCATTGGCGTTAGATTTTTAAATATCGATGTAATAGGGACAGGTTTTTTCCAAAATACTATTTTCGTAAAAGACGCTATCTTAAGAGAACATATAGATTTCTTAGTAGAAATCTTCCCGACCATAGCAGCTCTACTTGGCATGCTTATTGGCTATATAATTTTTGCAACTAAATGGTCAGAAAAAATCTCGAATTTCCTAAGGCCAATATATTTACTAGTGAGGAATAAATTTTATTTCGATGAAATTTACGATCTGGTTTTTGTAAAAACAAATGATTTTATAGCTCAAATATCAAAAAGAATTGATAAAAATATAATAGATTTTTGTGCGAGCAAAGTTACTTCTGAAATTTCTATGCATTACTCGCAGCGCATTGCTCAAATGCATAATGGCATAGTTAATCTTTATGCCTTTTTTATGCTTTTTGCTGCAAGCATAATATTATCTTTTATTGTATTTAAATATGTGTTTGTAAGTTAAAATGGCCAATTTCCCTATATTATTAATAATAATTTTACTCCCGCTTGTTAGCGCACTTTTCATTATTCTTTTTGTGAAACAATCAAGAAATCCTAATAAAGTTTTATTCGCTAAATATGTAGCCATTTTAAGCGGGGCCCTAACTCTCGTAAGTTCCATTTATTTAGTAGGACATTTTAATAAAGAAGCTATTTCTTACCAATATGTTGAATATTACCCATGGATTAAATCTATCGGTCTTGATATTAGTTTTGGTTTAGATGGTATTTCTGTCTTTTTCGTCTTTCTCACTGCTCTTTTAACTTTAATTTCTATTATGGTAAGCATGTATTCCATTACCAAGAATATTAAAGAATTTTTAGTATGTTTCCTATTGCTAGAATGTTTTTCGATAGGAGTTTTTTGCTCCACTAACCTTTTATTATTCTATATTTTCTTCGAGGCAATATTAATACCTATGTATCTAATTATAGGAATATGGGGTGGAAGCGACCGAATCTATGCAACCATAAAATTTTTCCTCTATACTCTTTTTGGATCGGTTTTATTTTTAATAGTCATAGTATTCTTATTTAATAAATTTGGCACTCTATCTATACCAGAACTCACAAAGCTTGCCCCTCTCCTGCCTGAAGAAACGCAAACTTATTTATGGATAGCAACAGCCATAGCCTTTGCTGTAAAAGTCCCTATGTTTCCATTGCACACATGGCTTCCAGATGCACACGTTCAAGCCCCAACAGCAGGTTCAGTAATACTTGCAGGCATATTATTAAAAGTAGGAGCCTATGGTTTTTTAAGAATTTCTCTTCCAATGCTGCCATATGCCTGCCATCATTTTGCTCCACTAATGCTTGCTCTTAGCTTGATTGCAATAGTTTATGCATCACTCGTTGCAATTGCCCAAACTGATATGAAAAAAGTAATTGCATATTCTTCTGTCGCTCATATGGGCTTTGTAACAGCTGGTATTTTCTCATTCACAGCCGAAGGCATAACAGGCGCAGTAACCCAAATGATAAGCCATGGTGTAGTATCTTCTGCACTTTTTATATCCGTTGGGTTTTTATATGATAGGCTTCATACAAAAGAAATATCTGCTTATGGTGGCGTTGCTAAAAAAATGCCATTATTTGCAAGTTTTTTCATGGTTTTTGTGCTCTCATCAATCGGCCTTCCTGGCACAAGTGGTTTTATAGGAGAATTTTTTGCTTTAATTGGAATTTATCAAGTAAATTTTTACTATGCAGTTTTTGCAGGAACAAGCATGGTTTTAGGTGCAATATACATGCTAAGGCTCTATAGGAATGTAATGCTTGGTCCTATCACAAATGATGAAGTGAGGAGTTTGGAAGATATTTCTCAAAGAGAAATTTGGTGCTTGCTCCCATTAGTAATACTCACAATTTTCATAGGATTATATCCTAACTATATCGTAAAATTTTATGAAAATAACATCCTATCAATCACTCTGTTAATAAGTAAATAAAGATGAATATAACTTCGCTCTTAGCAATTTCTCCCGAGATTATTTTAACTTTATCAACAGTAATTATATTGATTTCAGGGCTTTATAGATCAATCTCAAAATCTGCATGGTGGCTTGGTTGTATTGCGATTATAATAGCTGCAACATTCATGATTGAGAACCATAATTATATAAACACAAATAATTTTTCCGTTCTTGGAGGAATTGCGAATGATCAACTTAGCTTAATGCTTAAATTGGTTGTGCTAACTTTTGCATGTATAATTTTGATATTTTATGGCGGCATGATTAGAGTAATTCCAAACGCGGAAGCAATTGCCCAAAGATCTAGTATAAAAACCTGGGCGCATGGCTCGCATGAGTTCATCGTTATAATTCTTCTTGCAACAATTGGCGCTATGATTTCTATTTCTGCAAGAAATTTTTTAATATTATATGTTGCATTAGAACTAATTGCTTTAAGCAGCTATGTTCTTGCCAGCTACGATAGAGATAAAATTTTATCAACGGAAGCTGGAATGAAATATTTTGTTTTAGGTTCTCTTGCTTCTTGTATTATGATATTTGGAATGTCTTTTATTTATGGTTTTAGTGGATCTTTATCATTTTATAAGCTTCACAATTTACTAGCAAATGGCTTATATTCACCAGGCCTGCTTGCTGGCATTGCAATTTGCTTAATTGGTATTTTATTTAAATTATCTATTGCACCTTTTCATTTTTGGACTCCAGATATCTATCAAGGCTCTCCTGTAATTTCTGTCGCATTCTTTGCATCTATACCAAAATTTGCAGCTCTCTGCGGAATGATTAACATTATAAATCTAGCAATTTCAAGTATATCTCATCTTTGGTCGCCATTCCTCATAGCTCTTAGCATAATTAGTATGATAATAGGAGCATTCGGAGCAATTATTCAGAAATCTTTTAAAAGATTAATGGGCTATAGCACTGTTTTAAATATGGGATTTGTATTGCTTGCACTTTCATCTAGCAGCAAAGATGGCTATGCCGCAGCTATGATATATCAGATACTATATTCTGTTTCTTCTATTGGAATATTTGCAATTCTTGCAATCACTTCTTCTCAAGAATCAGAAGATTATGAAATTGAATCTCTTGCAGGTTTTGGCTTAACAAAAAAACTTGCAGCTTTTGCAATGAGTGTCTTTATGTTTTCTTTGGTCGGCATTCCTCCAATGGCAGGGTTTTTTGCAAAATTTTATGTAATAAGAAACGCAATAGCAAATCATCTTTATATAGCTGCAGTATTTGCTTTAATAATTAGCGTGGTCTCAGCCTTTTACTATATTAACATAGTAAAAGTAATTTACTTCACAACACCATCAGAAAAGCAACTCAGGCTGAATGAATCCTCTGCTCTCGGCTTTGTGATCACTCTATGTGTCACGATCACTATGTTGTTACCAGTTTTCCAGCATATATTTTAATTATAAAAAATTAACTCTTCTTATTAGATTGATTAATCTATTTATAATTGACTTTTAATTTGTCTTAGTTATTCTTCTGTTAACTAACCTTAGCGAAAATAATGATGACAAAAATAAAAAGTATAGTTTTTAGTTGTTTAACACTACTTCTTCTTAATGGTTGCGCTGCATCCCATCCAAAAATTATCACTTTCACTCCAGCTAGCATAGTCGTAGATTATGGAGATAGTAGTTTATATGAAGCAACTAGAGTTGCTCAACAATACTGCGATTCCATACGCAAAGATGCTCAATATGTTAGAACTGAAAGTACTTGGTATTCGGGAGCTAAAGAAGGATTCTTTAATTGCATAGAATCTGCTTCAAAAACAGGTGCTGGAGCTGGCGGTAGTGCTAGCGGTGGTTATGGTGGTCACGGACCAATAATTAATAATATCACACCACCAGTTATTAATAATAATAGTAATCACTAATATTCAGAACGACCGGCTGCTACTAATTTGCATTTAAAATTAATAGCATTCGGTTGTTCGCAGCTCATAAATAGCTTTTTAACTATCTAAAAGTCTTCTTGTCCTTGATATATATCTCCAACAAGATAAAAACCATCAACATTAAATTGATCAATTTCTCGCCCGTTAATTGTAAGATGTGAGGCATAAACTTCTTTCCCATTCTCTATTGTTAGCATCCCTGTTTCAAAGTCTGCTTCACCATCTAAACTACCTATCCATATCTCTATTTTAGGTATTGGTATTTCTACTGTGCCTAAATTTTCACGAATTGTTAGCTTACCGCCTAAAGTATAGAATAAAGTTATCTCAGCATCAGGAGCATCGGGTCTTGCAGTAATTGGATATATTATGGAAAAAGCTCTTGAAATATAATAAGTCTTATTCCCAAAAAGTTGGATAGGTCCCGAATACCCCCTTAAAAAATTATAGTAAGCTTCATCATCCGCTATATTTGAATCCACTGCCAATCCTCCTTTTGTATATTTATGATTTGAATATTGGAGGTGGCAATTTCATAATAAGAAATCTCAGCACCTCTTACACTTGATATAAGCTAATTCATGCCGATTCACAATAAAATATTGCTATCATCTTCCAATTGAAAGAAAAGGGAAAACGTTCTATTTTATGGCCACATATTATCTTGCAGTAAAAAATAATTATGGACCAAGAAGAGCTCGGTATTTTTAACTTAAAGGTCATTTTATGCATTCTTGGAATCAGTGCTTCTTGCATAGTTATCCCTTATGCTTTAAGGCGTTTTGTGCCTGCTTCGAATAACAGCCCAGAGCCTGATCATCCAGAATTTGCAGATGCAGATAGCATAGAATTAGCAGGAGATATTGCAGAGTAATTTAGAAATTTTCCTTTTCAGGTATTAGCGCCAGAGAACAAATGATATATATAAAAAATAATTATATCAATTCCCAAATTAAATTGAGCGGAAGGAATTTTAAGGAGACTGCGGAGAGTATTCTTTATACGTGAGCAAAGTCTCGTCCTGCAAAATTGCTTTTGCACGCTTAATTTCGGAATTGGTATAGAATTGGTAGCGAGGGAGGGACTTGAACCCCCGACACGCGGATTATGATTCCGCTGCTCTAACCAGCTGAGCTACCCCGCCAAAATATTCACAAGAGTGAATGAGTAAATAAAATTAATTATAAACAACTACTTTAATATTACTCTTCAATATTTTTATCAGAAAGATAAATATAAAAGCTAAAGACATAAGTTGATTGTGCCCAACATAAGTTCTTGGGCACAATATAAATATTAACGTTTAGAGAATTGAGTACTTCTACGAGCTTTATGCTTACCGTATTTTTTCCTCTCAACAACTCTCGCATCACGGGTAAGCATACCATTCTGACGCAGATCTGTATGAAAAGCTTCATCAAATTTATCAAGAGCTCTTGCAATTCCAAGCTGTATAGCACCAGCCTGTCCAGAATGCCCGCCGCCTTTTACAGTGCAAAACACATCAAACTTGCCAAGCATATTTAATATAGCCATAGGACGCATGATTTTCATTTGCAAAGTTTCAATTGCAAAATAATCATTCATTGATTTTGTATTTACTGAGAACTTTCCATTGCCAGATTTGATCCAAACTCTTGCAATAGAATTTTTTCTTCTGCCTGTTCCGTAAGTACGCCCTAGTGCATCTTTTGCACCTTTTTCTTTTACTTCTGGTTTTTCTAAATTTGTAGCTTTAGTTTTTAATAATGCCATATCAACCACTATCTCTTATTTTTTGAATTTTTTGCAGCTAAATCATAAGATTTAGGTTGCTGCGCTGAATGAGGGTGATCTTCACCTGCATAAACATATAAATTAGAAAATTGCTTATTTCCAAGTGGCCCAGAAGGTATCATTCTTTTTACAGCCATCTTAACAACTCTCTCAGGATATTTACCAGCAAGAATCTTCCCTGCTGTAGTTTCTTTAATTCCTCCAGGAAAACCTGTATGACGATAATAAATTTTTCCGTCTTTTAAAGCAGCTTTATTGCCTGTTAAGACAATCTTATCAGCATTTATAATCACAACATTATCACCACAATCCATATGCGCTGTATAAGAAGCTTTGTTTTTACCACGTAAGATTTTAGATACTTCAGCAGCAAGGCGTCCAAGCACCAAACCAGAAGCATCAATTAACACCCATTGTTTCTGAATATCAGAAGGTTTTGCAGAAAAAGTTTTCACAACTATTACTTTTTTATAATTAAATTGATTCGAAGATAGCATGAGTTATTAGCAGAAACATCCACCTTTTGTCAAGCTAAAAGTGAAATAGTGAAATTTGCATCATTATTGTAAATTTCCTTCTTGATGAACTCTAGATTTTCTTTCATAGCTTCCTTAATATATGGTGGATTCAATATTAAAAGGCCGGTAGAGGTAAGGCCTTTTCCCATTTTTGTTAAAGAAAATTCTATCTTTAAAGTTTCTTTTTTTAAATTTCCCACTTGCTGATAAAAGGCCTTAACTTGCTTATAATCTTTAATCGGATACCAAATAGCTATAGTAGCATGCCCAAATTTTTTATTAATCAGCTCAAGAGAGCTGGCAATTTTATCAAATTCATTAGTAACTTCAAATGGAGGATCGAGAAAAACAACCCCTCGTTTTTGCTTCGGTGGCAGAAAAGCATTGATCCCTTTATATCCATCTATATTATAAGCTTTGCACCCAATAAATCCGCGCAAATTCATTCTCAAAATTTCGTAATCTTCAATATGTAATTCACAAAAATCTGCTTTATCATTTTCTCTGATATAATCTGCTATTATTAAAGGAGAACCTGGATATATTTTCTCATTCTGAAAGCTATATTTTGAAATAACTTCCTTATATTTTTGCAGTAAAGCTGGCAGCTTTCCTTTATAGCTTGTAATTAAGTTAACCCCTGAATCTGCCTCCATAGTTTTAGAAGCCTCCAGGGACGATAAATCATATTTTCCTATTCCTGCAAATACGTCTAAAAAATAATATGGAGTCTCTTTTTTTATTAAATTTTCTAATATAGCGACTAAAAGCAAATGCTTAATAACATCTGCAAAATTCCCAGCATGATATATATGGCGATAATTCATATCTCAAAACACACGAAACTAGAAAATACCATTAATTCACTCTCCGATAAGCATTTCTTGGCACATAAACCATCATATTGCTCCTATATCTTTGAATCTTGCTATGATATGGCGCCTGCTTGAAGCTAGATGAATTATATAAAGGCTTAGATTGGGTCATCACTCCATATCCGCCTATAGGGTTAAATTTATGCTGGTCTATATTGCTTGCTATCCGGAGGACTGATTTATGATAATTTTCCCCTCTTTCTTCATTTGCGGAATGGTAATTTGCAATAGCTTTTTTCCACGTGCCATATTGTTCATATTTTTCCCGCAGAAAAATAGCCCCGTAGTTAATATTAGTTTTGGGATCAAAGGCTTCTCCGATGCTTTTAAAGGCTTCAGGATGATGAAGTAAATTAATTTGCATACATCCCACATCTATGCTTCTTTTGCCAAAAGCTTTTTGCTGCTCCACAAAACTAATTGCTTCGCTTTTTGAATTAAAATAATATCCCTTTCCTTCAACATTCACAGTCCATGGCCACGGAATCATTTTATTAGATCCCGTATGCTTCCTACCGGATTCCCGCAAGGATATTGAGTGTAGTATATCTTTTGGGATTTTATATTTTTTCTCGGCATATTTGAAATGCGCCATACATTTGCTAGATTGCGCAATTTCTTTATCATATACCACTTTTTCGGCTTTTTTGGTATTAGCGCTAGCTTGATATGATGATATAATTAAGAAAAAAAATAGTAAAAAATATGTTCTCATAACTGGCAATATTAAATACTCAAAAAATTTTGCGCAAGTTTTATTGTGGCATTTAGGTTAATATTTCGATTTAAAATAATATTTATTTTACCCAAATATGCATTTCTACTGCGATAAATAATAAAAATGTTAAATTTAGATTTAACAATTAGATAAAGAGAATATTTATGTCAGGAAGAGAAGGCGCGCCAGATGGAGCCGGCGAAGGAGATAGTCTGAGCCCACATCAAGCACGCAAAGCAGAAGTGCAGGCTATTGCCTCTAGTCATTTGGGAAAAGATCTCCCTACCAAAGATGACTTTACCCTTTCCGTAACAAGTGAGCGCGAGGCTGCTAAAACCTCTTTAGACAAAGGAGATTTTTCAGCAGCACTAGAATCCTTAGAAGTTGCAAGAGATGCAAGGATGCAAATCCATAGAACAAAATCTCCTGAAGGTGTTGTTATAAGAGATGCGCGCTCGGCCTCTGGCACAGAAAAAGAGCTC
>CAMCRO010000010.1 GCA_945877265.1 Rickettsia typhi
TAAGTTGAATATTTGAGTCGCTAATTTTTGCGTCTTACCTTGCTCAATAAATTCTATTACCTTCTTACGTAGATCTATACTATATGCTTGCATTCTTTCTTCTAAATCTATCTCATACTATACGCTAACTCAACTTAATTCACTATACAAATCTGATGAATCAATTTGTATCCGCCATATAAGCGTTATTTTAATGTATAGAAATCAAGGAATTGGGAGATGGCTTATTAATTTTCTTAAAAAAGCTTACAAGCATAATAAAATTATCGCGGAAACTGATGAAGAAGCGGTGGGCTTTTATAGAAAGCTTAGATTTGTTTGTGAGCCGCTGCTAGAAAGTAAATATGCGCAAGTGCGATACAAATGTGAATTGGAATAGCGATTCCTAGCCAAAGGAAGTCCGTAATGGATAAATTGTGTTGTCATTCCCGCCTACGCTGGAATGACAACATTATGGATTTATTTTCCGGCTACAGCTGCAACTTCTGCTGCAAAGTCTGTTTCTTCAACTTCAACACCTTCACCCAATTCAAATCTTACGAAAGATTTAACAGTTATGTCTGCGCCAGCGGTTTTTGCTGATTCTTTAACTACGTCTGCTATTTTTGTTTTGCCATCAATAACAAAAATTTGTTCTAGGAGCACAGCTTCTTCATAGAATTTTCTGATCCTACCTTCCACCATTTTTTCAATGATATTATCAGGTTTACCTGAAGCTTTCGCTTGTTCGATAAAAATATTTCTTTCTCTTTCTACAAGTGCTGGATCAATAGATGCTATATCTAATGATTCTGGTCTTGTCGCAGCAACATGCATTGCTATTTGTTTGCCAAGCTTTTCTAGTTCTTCTTTTTTACCTGTTGATTCTAAAGCAACTAAAACGCTAATTTTACCTGCGTTTGGAATTACTGCATTATGGACATAAGAAGCAACTAAGCCATTTTGAACTTCGAGTGTTGTCATACGTCTTAGGTTTAAATTTTCTCCTATTACAGCAATATTCTCTGTTATTTCTTCTGCAACTGTTTTGCCAGAAGCTAGTTTAGAATCTTTAAGTGCGTTTATATCTTTACAAGCAAGAGCTGAGCGAGCTATGTCTGAAACTAGATGTTGGAATTTTTCATTTCTGGCAACGAAATCTGTCTCGGAATTTAACTCTATTACTGAAGCTTTTGTTCCTTCTGCAGCAATGGCAGTTAGACCTTCAGCAGCAACTCTGCCTGCTTTTTTTGCAGCGGCAGCAAGGCCTTTTGTTCTAAGCCAATCTACGGCAGCTTCAAAATCACCTTTGGTTTCTAATAGTGCTTTTTTGCAGTCCATCATGCCTGCGCCTGTTTTTTCGCGTAAATCTTTTACTAAATTTGCAGATATCATAATTTCCCCTTAAATTTATCTCTGATATGAAAATATATTAA
The DNA here is from genome assembly GCA_945877265.1 of Rickettsia typhi. Lineage (GTDB taxonomy): Bacteria > Pseudomonadota > Alphaproteobacteria > Rickettsiales > Rickettsiaceae > JABDAD01. The sequence goes on from CAMCRO010000010.1 coordinate 1,416, forward strand.
TTTAGACAATTGGGGCATATAATGCCCCAATATAATTAGTCTTTTGTTTCTAATGACTTAGCTTCAATTGCTTTTTCAAATTCTGCGCTTACTTCAGTTTCAGCTTGATTTGATGTAACTTTTTTTGCTGTTTTAAGTTTTGTAACTTTTTTAGCGGCAGCATTCTTGCCTTCTCTAGTAGATGCGAGCTCACCAATATCCACTCCAGATGCAACGAGAGAATCTTCTATGCCAGCAAGCGCTGCTCCAGCAACCAGCTCGCAATATAACTTGATTGATCTTATAGCGTCGTCATTACCAGGAATTAAATAATCTATATTATCCGGGTTTGAGTTTGTATCTACGATGGCTAAGATAGGGATACCAAGCTTTTTAGCTTCATCTATAGCAAGATGTTCTTTATTTGTATCGATTATGAATAATAGGTCAGGTTTTCCGCCTAAAGCTCTAATTCCGCCAAGAGATTTTTTTAGTTTGTCGCATTTTCTTGTGATTTCTAAAAGTTCCTTTTTTGTATAAGAAGAAGATATTTCTTCGTCTTCAAGGGTTTTTTCTAGTTGTTCTAATTTTTTAATGGATTTGCTGATTGTTCCCCAGTTGGTTAACATTCCTCCAAGCCAGCGATGATTAACATAATATTGACCGCATTTTTCAGCATGTTCAGCTATGATAGTAGAAGCCTGAACTTTGGTTCCTACAAAAAGGATTTTGCCATTATTTTTTACAACTTCATATACTGCTTTTAAAGCGCGCTTTGTTAGGCCTGCGGTTTGTTGCAAGTCTACGATATGCACATCATCTCTAATTCCATATATATAAGGAGCCATTTTTGGGTTCCAACGTGATGTTTTATGACCAAAATGCACGCCTGCATCTAGTAATTCGCTTATAGTAACTGAAGGTATTTTTGACATTATTTTCTCATTTGTAAATTGTTAGTTATTCCTCCGCAAAAGTTAGGTATGACATATTATCACTAACATTTAATCTTTTGCGTGTGTATTAAGACATTTTTTTCGTAAAATATCAGGGTCGAATTATATGATATTCTTACTATTATGTCAAGAGTTTTAAGGCCTCGGCTATATATTAGCTGGCATAAAATTCTGTAAAAATGGAAAATAGCAGTTCATTTTAATCTTCTATATGTTATATTATATCGTTAAAATTTAAAGGACGCAGTATGAGTGGCTTAGAAGGTAATTATAATTTTGCTGAAAATGAGAAAAAAATTCAGGAAAAATGGACTGCAAATAAAGTTTATAAATATGATACTTCGAGCAAAAGAGAAGATAGCTACGTTATAGATACTCCGCCTCCTACTGTTTCCGGCCAGCTTCATATGGGGCATATATTTAGTTACACCCAAACAGATTTCATAGCTAGATTTCAGAGAATGAGGGGAAAGAATGTTTTCTACCCTATGGGATTTGATGATAATGGTCTTCCGACTGAAAGGCTTGTTGAAAAAGAAAAAAATATTAAAGCTGTTCAGACTGACCGCGAGGAATTTAAGAAAATTTGTGCTGAAATTATAGAAAGAGAAGAAGTAAAATTCCAAAATCTATTCACTTCTATGGCACTTTCTGTTGATTGGGATTTGAAATATCAATCTATTAGCCCAAGATCTTGCGCAATTTCTCAGCTTTCTTTTTTAGATCTATTTGCAAAAAACGAAATATACAGAGCAGATCAACCTATTTTTTGGGATCCAGTCGACCAAACAGCACTTGCTCAGGCTGATATTGAGGAAAAAGAAAAACAATCCGAAATGCATGATATTATCTTCAAATCTGAGAAAGGCGAAGAATTAGTTATTGCAACTACTCGTCCAGAGCTTTTGCCTGCTTGTGTTGCTGTATTGTATAATCCGGAAGATCTAAGGTATAAGCATTTAAAAGGCTTGGATGCTATTTCGCCTTTATTTGGAGCCAAAGTGCCATTTATAGAAGATGATCAAGTTCTGCAAGAAAAAGGTAGCGGTCTTGTGATGTGTTGTACTTTTGGAGATAGTACTGACATAGCATGGTGGCAAAAATATAAGTTACCTTTGAAAATTATTTTCGATAAAAACGGAAAAATTAAAGAAGATGTAAAGTTTGATTCTAAAGAAGCAAATGACAATTATGAAAAGCTGATAGGCTTATATGTGAAACAAGCAAGAAGCAAGATTATTGAGCTTTTAACTGAAGAAGGTTTATTGATAAAATCTGTGGGTATTACGCATAATGTAAAATGTGCTGAAAGGTCTGGTGCACCGCTAGAAATTATTACAACTCCCCAATGGTTTGTAAAAACTATAAAGCATAAAGAGCAGCTTTTAAAGCGTTCTGAAGAGCTAGACTGGCATCCTAGAACTATGAAAATTAAATTAGATAACTGGATTAATTCTATTAGCTGGGATTGGTGTATAAGTAGGCAGCGATTTTTTGGTGTTCCTTTTCCAGTGTGGTACTCTAAAAAGGAAGGAGAGGAGGGTAAGATTCTTCTTGCAGATAAAGCCCAGCTTCCAGTTGATCCTATCAAAGATTTGCCACATGGATATAGCAGAGATGAGGTGATTCCAGATTTAGATGTGATGGATACCTGGGCGACCAGCTCTGTTTCGCCTCAGCTTTCTACTTTTGCAATTACAGAAGATTTTGCACTAGATTATGAAAGGCATAAAAATTTATTTCCCTTCGACTTAAGACCCCAAGCACATGAAATATTAAGAACTTGGGCTTTTTATACTATTTTAAAATCTCATTTACACGAGAACACGTTGCCTTGGAAAAATATTATGATAAGTGGGTGGTGCTTGGCGGAAGATAAAACCAAGATGTCTAAATCTAAGGGTAATATTATTTCACCAGTTAACCTAATTGAAAATTATGGGGCTGATGTGGTTAGATATTGGGCTTCTACTTCTAGGCTTGGAGCTGACACGGCATTTTCAGAAGAGTTGCTTAAAATTGGAAAAAAATTAGTAAATAAAATTTGGAATGCTTCTAAATTTGCATCTGTGCATTTCAACAAGATAAATATACCAAATTCTACATTAGAAGAATTAGTACATAACAAAGAGATCTTTCACGACATAGATTTGTGGCTAATTGCAAAATTGCAAAAAACTTTACATGAAGCGACGAGTGAGCTTGAGGCATATGAATATGCTTGCGCTCGTGAAGCTATCGAAAGCTTTTTTTGGAAAGATTTCTGTGATAATTATTTAGAAATCTCAAAAGTTCGTTGTTATAATGAAGATGGTAGCGATAATGCCGGCCAGAGGAGTGCGATATTAACTCTTTACCATGTTCTAAAGATAATATTAAAAATCTTTGCAATTTATATACCACACGTTACTGAAGAAATTTACCAAAACTTATATATTTCAGGAGAGTCGATTCATAGCAAAGGCGCGTGGCCAAAAATAGAGAACTTACAAATTAATGAAGAAGTAAGATTAATGGGGGATAATCTTGTTATTATTTTAGATTTAGTGAGAAAGGCAAAAGCTTCAAAAAATATTTCTATGAAATCATTGATCAAAATTTTATATATATCTAGATCTTTAAAGTTAAGTGATGCTTCTATTTCGGATTTAAAAAATGTGACTAATTCAGAAAAAATTGAGTTTTCTGAAGCAATTACTGAAAATGCGGACATATTCTTGGATGATGCAAAGAATATGGTAGGAGTCGTTCTGTAATTTAGCTTAGGCAGCATCCTAAAAAAATGGGAGATGTAATTTCAACAGATCCCGTAATGTCCATAATCTCAAACTGACTCAACAGCCCAGATTCATAAAAATGCATTCCAAGATCAGTCGCAGCTTCCTCTAGTCTGCTTTTTATGGCTGGATCTTCATCCTCTCTTTTGGGCGAAGTTTTTTCCATTTTCAATTTAACTATATATTTTAACTTAGTTCCTCCATAAGTTAAATTGACGGAAAATTTGCTGTGAAATGAATAGATGGATTCGATATCATTTGAAATTTTACTATAGAAATCTTGTAATGCAGTTACTTTAGCTAATCTATTTGCCAGAAAGCTTCTTGGATAATCAGGAAAAAATACATCAATTAATTCAATACCATGTTTGCACGACGAGCCATCTTCATAGATTTCTTTTACTTCTTTGTCTTCGTCTAATGAGTCTAATAATGCTAGTCCTCTTACGATTCCTGCGCTTCCAGCAAAAGCTAATTGTGCCAAGCTCTTTCCTTCTGATGGTGATCTGCCTTCTTCACTATTTTGGTATGTGCAATAGATAATTTTGCAATTTTGGCTCTCATTTGTATCTAGTTGAACCGAAATAACAAATAATGTATTTGATGCAACTTCATTGGCGTAAGTTCTTTTTGCTAATAATGGTTCTCGTAATATATCAGTATCCTTAGACATAATATCCTCTTTTAGTTACTTCCTATAATGACGATAAATTAAAGCTAAAGGCTTTACAATTGAATCTAAGTAAAAATTAATAATAATTTATATTTTAGGTATTTTTGACAATGAAATTATAAAAGCAATCTATTTATAATTGGTAGAATTTTGGAGAGTAAAGAGATTATAAAAAATTATAGAGACTGAAAATATAATGCTACGCGCTATAATCTTAACGTTGAGATATATTTTGCAGGTACTTCGGTGGGCATAGGCTCAGTAGAAAATTTGGCAGCTTACATAGTCACAATCTAAGATGTATCTTTCACTAATTACAACGAATTCAGGATTATCAATTGGCGTTGGACTAAAAAATGCAATCTATTCTAGCAGTAAATCCTTGAGTAAGAGCTAATCTGGTTCCTTGTTCTAGTTTAAAAAACATATTAGCTCTTACAATCATAGTATGACCTGCGGATACTATACCTTGTACTTACTCGCTGATTGTTCGATCAAAAGCTGACATAATATTTCTCCCATAAATATATTTTTTCAATTATATTTACTAGTGTAATAATAAATCACAGCCATATTATAAAAGAAAATTTATAAAAAAGACAATGTGTTATTTACACTTAAGAGGGATTGCAAGAATATACAGCCAATCCTTATTCCAGTTTTTAATATGTGTTGCATTGGTTAATATTTCCCTCTGAATACAATGAGAATTGCCGGAAGCTTTGATAAAATCATCCGCTATGAAAGCTGGAACAATTTTATCTTGACCACCTGAAAGATGCAGCTGTGGTATATTCGCTACTTTTTTAGCATAATCAATAGGGTTTAAAGACCCTACCATAGGTCGTGCTCTGTGAAACTTATTGAAAGCTGAATGATCTAAATTTCCGGCTACTGTAGTAATTGAGCGAATCTGAGGGTTGCGTGCTGCAACAAGAACTGCAATACCTCCACCTCCAGAAAAGCCTATTAAATCCACAGGTTCTTTGCCAGCTATTTTTTTGATCGCTTCATTTATTGAATGAACAGTATCTTCTGACATTCTTTTGTCAGTCCAATATGTTTGGTTACATGCGTTGTTCACCTCCATAGGGGTATATTGGCAAGGCCTTGCAAGATATACTACGTTTCTTCTGTTATCCATTGCAGCAAGCTCAAGAGTCATTACTTTTCTTGGAGTTGGATCATCTGAAATCGTGTATCTATTCTTAAATGCTTCTCCATCACCTTCTAAATAAATTACATATGGAAGTTTTGGTGAAGTTATTTTTTGAAATGAGGTGAGCCAAAATTGACCGCCTTGTACCATTTTTTTAGTAAATCCATGTTCCATAGCGTAATTTTCTGCCACGCGATGTTTTGTGAAATTATTTGCTGCGCAAGAAGCTAGCGAAAATAAAATGGGAATTAATAATAGTTTCTTAAAATGGGATTTCATCATCTAACTCGTTGTGTTCAAAATTTGAAGGGGAATATGATTGAGAAGAATCATTATTATGTGTGTCTGACTGACCTTTGCCATCTAGTAAAATTAAATTAGCCCCATAATTTTGTAAAACTATCTCAGTGGTATATTTTTCGATACCAGAAGAATCCTGCCATTTTCTTGTTTGCAAGCTTCCTTCAATATATAATCTTGAACCTTTTTTTACTAGGTTTTTTATAATTCCAACTAAACCTTCATTAAAAACTACAACTCTGTGCCATTCAGTTTTTTCCCTTCTTTCACCTGTGCCTTTGTCTTTCCAGCTTTCTGAAGTTGCTATACTTAAACTGATAATTTCTTTGCCATCATTTGTATTCCTAATTTCAGGGTCGCGCCCAACGTTACCAATTAGAATCACTTTGTTTAAACTTAGTGCCATATTACTTCCTGTTAAAAATACCGATTGCAATGATATGTGAAAAAAAACTATAATGCCAGAAAATTTTTAGATGATTTTATTTAGGTTAAAGAATGCAAGAATATATAAGAATAGTTGGTGCTAGAGAGCATAATCTAAAAAATGTTAGTGTTGCTATTCCGAGAGAAAAGCTTGTGGTAATCACAGGTCCGAGTGGTTCTGGCAAATCTTCTTTAGCATTCGATACAATATATGCAGAAGGGCAAAGAAGATATGTTGAAAGCTTATCTGCTTATGCAAGGCAATTTTTGCAGCTTCATAATAAGCCTGATGTAGATCATATTACAGGTCTTTCACCGGCTATCGCGATCGATCAGAAAACTACTTCTAAAAATCCAAGATCAACTGTTGGAACAATCACAGAAATATATGATTATTTGAGGTTATTATTTGCGAGGGTAGGTATTCCATATTCTCCAGTTACTGGGCTTCCTATAGTAAGCCAAACTATTTCTGAAATGGTAGATAATGTATTAGATCTACCGGCTGAAACTAAGATATATATTTTAGCTCCCATAGCGCGAGGAAGTAAAGGTGAGTTTAAAAGAGAATTTATTCAGATTAAGAAGCAAGGATATGAAAGAATTTTAATTGAAGGAGAGGTCTTTGAAATAGATGAGGTTCCTAACTTAGATAAAAACAAAAAGCATAATATTGAAGTTTTAGTTGATAGAATAGTGGTTTCAGACCAGCTTGGTAATAGGCTTGCCGAAAGTATAGAATCTGCTCTTACGCTTGGTAATGGAGTGATTTATATACAAATTGTAGAGCTACCAGCTGATGCAAGCAATCATAAATATCAAAATGGTGAAAGAATAGTTTTCTCTGAAAAATATTCTTGCCCAGAATCAGGTTTTCAATTAGCTGAAATTGAGCCTAGAACATTTTCTTTTAATAGCCCATTTGGTGCTTGCCCGGTTTGTGAGGGGCTCGGAAAAGAATTATATTTTGATCCAAAGTTAATTGTGCCGGATGATACATTAAATATAGGAGAAGGAGCTATTGCTCCATGGAAAAAGCATAATTCGAGAAATTTTCTTGATACTATGAGAGCTTTACTTAAGTATTATAACAGTGATATTTACACGCCTTTTGCAAAAATTCCTGAAAAAGTTCAAAAAATTATATTTTATGGGTCTGGGGATATTGAAATAGATTTTACATATGGAGAAGGGGCATTTAAAGAAGTTATAAGGCAACCTTTTGCTGGTGTTATTCAGAGCATGAAAGAAAAAATCAATAATTCTGAAGGAACTTGGTTAAAGGAAGAGTGGGCGAAATATCAAAGCCATCAAAAATGTACTATGTGTGAGGGATATAGATTAAAAAAAGATTCTCTCTGCGTAAAAATTGCGGATTTACATATAGGGCAGGTTACAGATAAATCTATTGTGGAATGCGCAGAATGGTTTTCTCAATTACCAGAAAAATTAAATGCAAGACAGTCTAAGATTGGTGAGAGAATTATTAAAGAAATAAAAGATAGATTAAATTTTCTGTTAAATGTAGGCCTCGATTATCTAACTTTAGCGAGAGATGCTGCATCCCTCTCGGGGGGAGAGAGCCAAAGGATTAGACTTGCTTCGCAGATAGGCTCCGGACTTACAGGAGTTTTATATGTTCTGGATGAGCCTTCTATTGGATTGCACCAAAGAGATAATGATAGGTTGATTAATACTCTTAAAAGTCTAAGAGATCTTGGAAATACTGTGATTGTCGTAGAGCATGATGAAGAAACTATATTATCTGCGGATTACGTTATTGATATAGGGCCTGGTGCTGGAGTGCACGGAGGAACAATTGTTTCTGAAGGTGGTCCTCAGCACATTATGCAAGACGAGAAAAGTCTAACAGGGCAATATTTATCTAGGAAGAAATTTATACCTATTCCTGAGAGTATTAGAGAGAATAAAAAGGGTAAATATATTGAACTGAGAGGTGCTTCTACAAATAATCTAAAAAATGTAGATATTAAAATTCCTTTAGGCACTTTCACCGCTGTAACTGGTGTTTCTGGTAGTGGCAAATCTAGTTTAATAAATCACACTTTATTTAAAGCAGCTATGAAAAAGCTAGAGCCTAGCTATAAAGAAACCCCAGGAAAATATGAGGAAATACTTGGAATCGATAATATAGATAAAATTATTGATATTGATCAATCTCCTATAGGAAGAACTCCTAGGTCAAATCCTGCAACTTATACAGGAGCATTTACCCCAATTAGGGATTGGTATACTAATTTACCAGAAGCAAAAGCACGGGGTTATAAGGTTGGTAGATTTTCTTTTAATGTGAAGGGTGGTAGATGCGAAGCATGCGAAGGAGATGGATTAATAAAAATAGAAATGCATTTCTTGCCAGATGTTTATGTTAATTGTGATGTTTGTAATGGCAAAAGATATAATAGAGAAACTTTAGATGTAAAATATAAAGGCAAGTCTATATCAGATGTTTTAGACATGACAGTGGAAGATGCTTTGCTGTTTTTTGAGAAAATGCCAGCAATAAAAGATCGAATGCAAGCGTTAAAGGATGTGGGGCTAGGCTATATCAAAATAGGGCAATCAGCAACTACTCTATCAGGAGGTGAAGCTCAAAGAATTAAACTGGCAAAAGAGCTATCCAGAAGAGCTACTGGCAAAACATTATATATTCTTGATGAGCCTACCACGGGACTGCATGCTGATGATACATCTAAATTATTATCCGTCCTTCATAGGTTGGTAGATTTAGGAAATAGCGTTGTAGTAATTGAGCATAATTTAGATGTAATTAAAACAGCGGATTATATTATAGATGTTGGCACAGAAGGTGGAGATAGAGGTGGTAAAATTGTTTTCCATGGCTCTCCTAAAGATTTAATTAAGTGCAAAGAAAGTTATACCGGTAAATATTTAAAAAAATATTTTGATTAAGATAGATTGTAAAATGGATTTAAGAGCAGAAAATATAAATAAGAGTTACAACAAAAGAAAGGTTGTAAGTGATGTTTCGTTTAATGTAAAGCGAGGAGAGGCTGTTGGACTGCTTGGGCCGAATGGAGCTGGTAAAACAACATGTTTTTCTATAGTTGCAGGACTTGTTAAAACAGATAGCGGCAGATTATTTGTTGGGTATGATGAAATAACATATTTGCCTATAAACAAGAGAGCGAAATATGGAATCGGATATCTTCCTCAGGAATCTTCTATTTTTAGAGGGCTTACTGTCGAGGAAAATATAATGGCAATTTTAGAATTTATAGAACCTGATAAAGAAAATAGAAAAAAAATATTAGAAGAGCTGCTTGGAGATTTCGGGATCAGCCATTTAAAATATGCCGATTCTGCAAGTTTATCCGGAGGAGAGAGAAGGAGGCTAGAGATAGCAAGAGCTCTTGCGATTAACCCTAAATTTATGTTATTAGATGAACCTTTAGCTGGAATTGACCCAATAGCTGTAAGTGATATCAAAAAGTTAATCTATCGCTTAAAAGAAAAAAATATAGGAGTTCTTATTACAGACCATAATGTTAGAGAGACATTAGATATGATTGACAGAGCCTATATTTTATTCGATGGAAAAGTATTATTTGAAGGTAGCCCAGAAGATATCGCGAGATCTCAAGCTGTTAGAGAAGTCTATCTTGGAGATCATTTTACATATTAGCTACCTTATTCCTGCTAGTTTATAAAGGTTGTTTTCCTTTATTTCTAATTGCTATAAAGAATAACACCAAAATTGCAGTGAAAAATTTAATATCAGAAGGCGCAAGCCCAAGTGACAAAGAAATCCCTTGAAGTTGCTGATATAAAAGAGCGCCTATAAGCGGAGCTATTAATTGATGATTTAGGGTTTTTGTTGTAGTAATTACCTCACCAATCATTAATGCAGCAAGGCCTTGGATTACTATGCCACTTCCCATATAAATGTCATAATAACCTTGAATTTGGACTATGCAGCTTCCTGCTAAACCTGCAAAGCAAGAAGAGTAAAATAATCCAAGGATTGTATATTTTGTTTCTGATATAGAATATCGTTTGGCCAATATGCTATTGAGGCCTATAGTCCTGAATTTTAGGCCATATTCAGTTTTAAGAAATAATTTAACTAAGACTACTAATATCAATATTAAAGAGAATAAAATAAAGTAGTTTTTGATCGTGCTTGTCTGATGAAAGATCACCGGAATTTCGAACAAGTGTATGTTGGGTTTTCCGAGTAGCCTTAAGTTTACTGTATATGTCATTGAGGTGAGAATTATACCAGCTAGCAATGAATTTACTTTAAGCCTTAAATTAATCAAAGCAACCATAATGCCTACACCGCCAGATATTAAACTTCCAAGCAATATTGAGATAAAAGGATTCGCGCCATGGATCAAAGCTAGGCTTGTGATAGCCGCGCCTAAAGGGTAAGAGCCTTCTGAGCTTAAATCTTGAAAATTTAGTAATCTAAACGGGATCATAATAGCATATGTTACCATGGCCAAAATAAGCCCTTGAATTATACCTGCTTGAATTAATTCTATACTCATTTATGCCTCTATCTTATTGAAATTTATGTAGCTTATAAAATATTACTTCCAGTTCATCTATTGAGAGTTTGGATTTTTCTTCGCTTGCAAGATTAAAAATTATTTTCCCCTCATTCATTATAAGCAGCCTATCTCCATAATTGATGGCGTCCTCTAACTTGTGGGTGATCATTATTGAGGTTATATTATTCTCTCTTATTTTTTTGTTGGTAAACTCCATTAATACTTTTTGCATTTTGGGGTCTAGCGCAGAAGTATGCTCATCTAAGAGAAATAGAGAAGGCGCAGAATTTATGGCTATTAATGTTGCAATAATTTGCCTCTGTCCGCCTGAAAGATGCAATAATTTTTTATCAATAAAATTTTCGAGGCCAATATTTAGCTGGGCGAGTATAGAAATTATTTTATCTCTATAATTTTCATAATAACTGAAGCTTGCTTTTTTATTTATGATAAAGCTTAGAGCCATATTTTCTAACAATGTCATTTCTCCTATGGTGCCATTGTAAATATTTTGGTCTAAGTAAATTATATTTTTTTGTGTGGCTTCATTATTAATTAGTATCTTCCCAGTATAATGCAAATATTCATCTAAAATTGTCTTTAATAAAGTGGATTTTCCAGAGCCATTGGTGCCAAGTAGTATGCAAAATTCTCCTTTATTTAGAGAAAAATTAATATTATTCAGGGCTGGTATGTCACCGCCTTCAAATTTTTTAGTGAGATTTTGAATTTTCAGCATTTTAATTACCTGCTTCTTTTTTAATTAAATCTTCAGGAATTGTAATACCTAATAACTTAGCATTTTGAGCGCTAATATAGGATTTATATTGCGAAGCTTGTGGATGGATAGGAGCTATGTCTTTAACATTTGTTCCTTTTAGTATTTTTAAAATCATTTTTCCAGTATTGATACCTATGTCTATGTAATTTACTCCAAAGCTTGCAAGCACTAAATTATCTTTTGCACCTTGTATATCAGCGTTTATAAGAGGAATATTCATTTTTAGAGCGCAATTTGCAATTATTGGTAGGGCTGGTTGAATCGGTCCGCTCATGCCGATATAGATAAAATCTACTTTATCTTTGAAAATATTTATTCTAGTTGAAATATCTCTTGGGTGATCTATTCCTACAGCAATTACTTCTATATTCTGTAGCTCTGCAGCTTGTTTTAGATTCCGTAGCATACCAGTATCATTAGCTTCAGAAGTAGAATAAAGAACACCTATTGTTTTGACTTGAGGTAAAAGTTTTTTTGCAAAATTAATCATTAATGATAAATCAATTTGCTCCGAGCAACCTGTAATATTATCAGAAATGAGTCCTGCTTCTGCAGGATCTGTGACTCCAGTATATATTACAGGGGTGTTTTTTATCGTAGTTTTTGCTAACTGCGCGACTGGGGTTGTAATAGCGACAATTAAATTTGGCCTTGCGCTATTAAGTTTTGATAGCATCTGCATTATAAGAGAAGGATCGAAAGCTACATCAGCTATATCATAATGTATTGTTTCATTTTCTATAAAATCATTCGAGGCTAATTCTTTTTTAATGCCTATTATAATTTCTTCCAGCGAAGAATGAGGGCCATAATTGGCTATGGCAATTGTTGGCATCTCTTTTTTATGCGCTGTTTGTTTATAAATTAAAAAAGAAGTCGCTAATAAAAGTGACAATAAAATTATTATTCTATTCATAATATATACTCCAAAAAATAGTATGTTAAATAAGCTTGAAAGATAGAAAAAGACGGAATTGTGAATTAGGCCCAAAGCCAAGAATTTGGAGAATAGAAAATATTTATTGCTAGGCATGCAACAGAAGAGTGCATGAAATAAAATTGCAGGGATTTTTTAGAAATTATAGTGGGAAGTCTCATTTAAATAATCTTATTAATTAAAAATACACAAAAATTGGCTAAAGTTTTAACGCCAATAAGAGAAATTTTTAATATCAAGATTACTTAAAGCACACATTTCTATTGTTAAATATTAGGTTATTAATAATTGATAACTTAAATTAATAAATATGTCAACCGGATTTTTAAAGTGATAGGCTATTTTTTAAAAAGCTGTTTTATTTCTTTTATTGATATTAGTTTCATTACTATACATAAAAAGAAATATAATTTTATCCCAGTTATTACTAAAAATAATAAAATAAGAAATTTGAGTAAGCTAGAGTCTGAGTAAATAATATATTTTAGAATGTCGCAAAGAAAATATAATATTATGCTCATTAATAATGTTGCCAATAACCCTTTGAGCAAAAATGGAAATATATTTTCCATAGTGATCTTAATTTTATTTCTTCGGCAATAAAACACTAGTAATCCAACATTAATCCAAGAAGATATGGTTGTGCCTATTGCTATACCAAGATGCTGATATTTATCTATTAATAAAAAATTTAAGATTATGTTACTTAATATAGTGATTGTTGTTATTTTTAATGGAGTTGTTGTATCGAGTCTTGCATAGAATACAGGAGTTATAACTTTGTTTGTTATAAAGGCGGGAAGACCTAAAGCAAAGATTGATATAGTCTGAGCTGTTTTAAGTGTGTCTTCTGCTGTAAATGCTCCTCTTTCGTATATGACATGCATAATTGGGTGAGCGAGAGAAATTATTCCTCCAACGCATGCAAATGATAAGAGCATGCTTAACTTTATTGCTTTTGTTTGTAGTGTTAATGCTTCTTCTATTTTTTGTTCTTTATATAAAGCAGAAAGATTGGGTAATAAGACAGTGCCAAAGCATATCCCTATTATGGAAAGAGGGAATTGATAAATTCTATCTGAATAAGACAAAATTGATATCGCGCCCGGTGCGAAGCTTGCAATTGCCTGCGAGACGAACAGGTTGATTTGTGTTACGCTGCTGCCTATGGTAGCAGGAACCATGTTTTTAAGAAAAATATAACTATCTTTAGATAATGAAGAAAGGCTAGCGAAACTGCATTTTATTCCAGCGTTTTTAGCTGCAATGAGCATGAATGTAAATTGAAAAATACCACCAACTACTACGCCTGTTGAAACATATATAGATTTTGCTTTATCATCCCCTTCTAGAACTGAAAAAACTATTACAGCTATATTGAGTATTACTGGCATAAATGCGAAGCTAGCAAAGCGCTTATGAGAATTCATAATGCCGCCTAATAAAGCTGACATAGATATGAAAAGCATGTAAGGCATTGTAATTCTACATAACAACACAGAAATTTCATATTTAACATTGTCATATACAAAGCCAGGGGCCATTACCTTCAGCAAATAAGGCATAAAAATCTGAAAAAGCAAAGTGAGAATTGTTAAAGATATGAAGAGAAGAGAAAAAATTTCAGATGCGAATCTTGCGGCTTTTTGCTCAGAAGTTACCAGCTCTTGTGTGTATATTGGTACAAAAACGCTCGACATTGCTCCTTCTCCGAAGATTCTTCTAAATAAATTAGGGAATTTGAAAGCAGTATTCACTGCATCAGCAAACATATTTGTTCCAAAATAGTTTGCAGTAACTAACTCTCTGAGTAATCCAAAGATTCGGGAAAGAAAAGTGAAGAGAGCTATTACTAAGCCTGATTTTATTAGAGACAATGTTTTACATTTTTTGTATATCACTAGACAACTTATAAAAAACCCTTATTTTATTCAATAAATATTATGTTTTAAATCGCTTTATTGTGATAGACAATGTTAAATATATAAAATCTGGGGCAATTAAATGCAATTTTATCCTTTAAGATTAACCGGTGATAATTCTAAATTTCACTTTATGAAATATAGAAAAATTTTTATTGCTTCTTCGCTTGTTATGTCCTTGATAAGTATTATCTTGCTTTTTGCAATTCGTTTGAATTTTGGGATAGATTTTACTGGAGGAATAGTTATAGAAGCGAAATCTGAGCAGGAGCTGAGTATTGCAGATATAAGATCTACTCTTAATAGCCTAGAAATTGGAGAGATTTCTATCCAAAATTTTGGGGATAAAAATAATTTTGTTATTAGGGTTGGTGCGAGTGCTGGCACTGATGTATCAAAGACCATCTCGCTGATTAAGCAGACTTTATTAGATAAAATTTCAAAAGAAATAGATTTTAGAAAAACAGACTTTGTTGGGCCTCAAGTTGGCACTCAACTTATGATATCAGGAGCCCAGGCTTTGATTCTGTCTTTCTTAGGAATTATGATGTATATTTGGGTGAGATTTGAATGGCAATTTGGTCTTGGTGTTCTTGTGGCGCTATTACATGATATTATAATCGCTCTGGGTTTCTTGAGCATTACTAAGCTTGATTTTAATTTGAGTACAATCGCAGCTCTTCTAACAATTATAGGTTACTCTGTAAATGATTCAGTTGTTATATATGATAGAATTAGAGAAAATTTAAGAAAATATAAGAATAAGAATATAGATGAAATTATTGATCTCAGCATAAATGAGACTTTATCTAGAACAACACTCACCATACTTACTACATTAATAGCAAATCTTGCTTTAATAATATGGGGAGGGGAGGCTATTCGTAGCTTTAGTATATTAGTGTTTTTTGGTATAGCTGTTGGTACATATTCCTCAATATGCATATCAGCTCCAATTTTAAAATTATTTGGACTTGAAAAGTTTAAGTAACCTATATAGGAATACATGATAGTGAGAGCACTCTTTTTATCGTCTGTTAATCATAACGTGGCATTACTTCCGCTTTAAGCTTACTGAATGCATTATGTATATGCGATCTTATACTTGACAAATAACGCAGTGTCCTTTATAAAAACACACTGCAATAATATTAATGTTTATTGCTCTTTGGGTAGCGTGGCTGTGGTATGCCTAATCTACTTTTATCATTCATTTGTAAATACCAATATATAGGTTAATATATGCCAAAATTAAAGACAAAATCTGCAGTAAAAAAGCGTTTTAAGCTTACTGCGACTGGTAAGGTTAGAGCTAGCCAAGCTGGAAAACAACACATGATGCGTAACCGCACCAAGTCTCAGCTTAGAAACCTCAGAGGTACAACTATTCTTGCTTCATGCGATGCAAAAAATATAGTTAAGTACTTTTTGCCATACGGCACTAATTAAAGTTGGAGGGATAAAATGGCAAGAGCTACACCAGGAAAAGTCACACATAAGAGACATAAAAAAATATTAAAATTAGCCAAAGGCTATAGAGGTAGAGGCAATAATTGCTTTACCGTTGCGATCGAGAAAGTTGAGAAAGCTCTTCAATATGCGTATCGCGACAGAAGAAATAAAAAGAGAGATTTTAGAGCTTTATGGATTCAGCGTATCAATGCTGGCGTTCGTGAGCATGGCATGATATATTCTCGTTTTATCAGTGGTTTAGTAAAAGCTGGTATTGAAATAGATAGAAAAATACTTGCTGAGCTTGCTGTAAATAACGCTGATGCCTTTGCAAGCTTAGTGGAACAATCAAAAGCAGCGCTTAATAAAGCATAAATTAAAGGTTAAGAGAAAATGTCTAAATATGCTTCTTTGAGAGGTTATGTTTCAGCGCTTTCTAAAAGTTTACTAGTTGGCACCAGTGTTTATACTGGTGTCTGCTTTCATCAAGGATACATTAATTCTACCACGCCTTCGAAATTTCATTACGCAATAAAAGATCTCGGTTTTGATACTAAGATAATTAAAACCAAAGAAACGTCTAAAAAAATTACTATTGAACAACAAGAAGAAGCTTTACTTCGAATTTTCTATATGTATGGGTATTTAAAGCCTGAAAATTTATGGAAAGATATTAATAAATTTGGAGGATTTAAAAATCCTGAAATAGTTTTTAAAGCTTTGTATAAAAGTATAATTGCATCAGGTGCAGAGCAAAATGATATCAATAAGTTTAATCCTAAAATTTTAAGAAAAAATTTATTTAAAACAGATGGTATTGATAACGCCGAGGTTATGGATTTTATCGTTTATCTTGCGCAGCATGCTTTTAATAGAATGCATGGCCAAGAGCGAAATGAACTTAAATCTATCGATTGGATGGTGGAACATAAAGATGCATATATTGAAAGTGCTAGAATTCTAGGTTTAATAGACAGAGTACGTCCCACTTCTGAAACATACGATGAGGCTTGGATAGCAGGAGCTTCTAGAGTGGGCTTTATGGCAAGGGTTATAGATTATTTCCAGCAACCTATAAAATCAAACGTTGTTAAAGTGCTTGCAGGTGCAAGACCTCTTTGGGCGGAAATAGATGGTATCGCCCCGGAACTAAAAGCAAAGTTGCTGAAGCTGCATTCGGAAAAGAGAGATATAGATAACTTAGATACAACGCTAATGGTGGGCGATATTAGTGAGCGGACTCATGAAGGCATAGAATATATGTTAGATCTAGCTAAAAAATATTCTATAATGCTAGATGAAACATCTCCTGTGATTACCTATACTAAAGATGCTTGTCCCAAAGGATTCTTTACAGATAGGCATTATCCAAATTATGCAGCTGGAGAAAATAGAAGATTGACAGAAAGCTTAATGTCGAAAGATGTGCTAAGCTTTTTTGCTAAAGATTCAGCTGTTGAAATAGTGGATACTGAATTTGCTGGTACAAGACCCACAACAGCAACTACAGCAAGAGATGCAGTAATTGCACTTATAGATAGAGTTGTCAGAGGAGAATTTGGGGACAAAAAAGAATTCCATATCGCTCAGCAGTCAAATAATCCCTACATTGAGCGCCAAGCAATTGCATCACAGCTAGAAGCGAACAAATATTTAAGAGAGCTAGGGCTCGATCAAAAAGGATATAAAGTTATCATAGAAGGTATAGGATTTTCTAATAAACAAGATGTACCTGTAATACATTCTGAATTCGGAGCTTTACTAGGCGCGAAATGGAATCTTGTAGTTATGGGCGCTAGGCCTTCTCTACACATTATGTATCAAAGCAGAGATAAAGGGACATTTGAGAAGCCTATGCCTGACATATCTTCCTATGATATCAGCATACATGATACATTAGTGGTTTTGCTTGCATAGTATTTGATGAAGTTCTTGAATAACTCACTAATTTCAGTGTAAACTTGATCCATAAAATTTTCATGACGGATATGGAGTTTATATCAACAAGCTTAAATCCCCATTTACTTATACAAGATTCATACTTTGAATATCCGGAAAATAATAATATCGATCTGATAATCTCTAATTTAATTACTTCAAATCAAATAGCAGAAAGAAGAAATTTTATATCAGCTGCAATTAAAAATATAGAGAAATTCCATAGCTATTTTCATTTTGAGCAATCTTTTTTTCATACTCAATATGCAAAATATTTGTTTCGTCAAATGGAGATAGAAAAAGCGATCGATCAATATAAGCTCGCGATTTTTCAGGACCATTTAAATATAGAGGCGCATAAAGGCTTAATTATGTTGTTGCCGGAAAATTCTGTGGAATCATTAGAAGCTATAGAATATGCGAAGAGATTTAATATTAAAATTTCTGATAACGTATTGGAAGAATATCAAAGGCCATATTTAACTTATGAAAAATATGTGGCCTTTGCTACTCATTCAAGTGGAGATTTTATTAAAAATTTGTCTTTACCAAAAAATAGATATTACGAAAATGTTATTCCTAAAAAACTTGATGAAGTTATTGCCAGTATTTCTTTTAGGCATAAGCAATATCATAAGAATGCAGCAATAATTTATTTAAATTATTGCTATGTATTACTGGGGTCGAAAGAGGAAGAACTTGCAAAAAATGCCCTTATAAAATCTAGAAACTTAGATCCTGAAATTTCAAAAGATATTGAGATTTTAAGTTATTAAAATAATTTTTGCGAGGCCTAAGAATATCAAAAACCCACAGCTATCTGTTAATGCGTTGACAATTACCCCTGAAGAAGGTGCTGGGTCCATCTTCAGTCTATTTAAAATAAGCGGCACAGAAGAGCCTAATATTCCACCTAATATGAAATTGATAACCACAGCTGATGCAAAAACTTTTGCTAGGTTAAAATCATTAAATAGCATTAAAACCATCATAGCGCCAAGAATTGCGAATGCTATTCCATTAATGCCGCAAGATAAAAGTTCTTTTAATACAATCTTGATATTATTAATTTTAGTTACATCCTTGTTGGTAATTGCCATAATTGTTACTGTCATCGTTTGAGTTCCAGCATTTCCACCCATTGAAGCTACAATCGGCATCAATGAGGCAAGTGCTACGATTTTGGCAATTGTAGGACCGAAATAGTTAATAACTATTGCTGTAAGACATGCTGTAATAAGATTTATAAATAACCATGGGAATCTTTGTTTTGCAGTGATTAGGAAGGTTTCGTATATATCTCCACCTTCATATACACCGCCTAGGTGAAGTATGGCATCTTCAGCTTGTTCTTCTATAATATATACCATGTTATCTATGGAGATAGTACCCACTATTTTGCCTGCTTTGTTGATTACAGGAACTACGGTTAATGCATAATGCTTAAAAAGATAAGAAAGATCATCTAAGTTAGTAAGAGTATCAGCTACCATTAAATCTTCATTCATTACATTTTTTATGAGCTCGTTTCTTGATTGTTTTAGAAGCATGCTAAGGGCTATGGTGCCTACTGGCTTATTTTTAGTGTTAACAATTACAGCAGAATGAAAGTTTTCTGGTGAGTCATCATTTTTTCTAATGAAATCAATCGCTTGTCCTACTGTCCAATGATCATAAAAATTTATGAATTTTTTGGCCATTACCCTGCCAGCGCTACCTTCGGGATAATTAAATCCTTCTAAAATATGAAGTCTTTTTTCTTCGGGAACTAATTCTAAAATTTCATTTTTAGTTTCGTCATCTATGTCAGTAAAAAAATCAATAGAATCTTCAGCTGTAAGGCTTGTTATAAAGCCAGCCAGCACAGAAGTAGAGTATGTTTCAAGAGCGCAGGCTTTTGACCTTGGGCTAAGTAATACTAATGTCTCAGCATCAAATTCTTTTTCTATTAAACCAAATATGGTAGAATTAGTTTCTGCGGAAGAGTTATCAATAAGATCTGCAAGATCTGCAGGGTGAAGCTCAAGAAGCAATATCTTAGCTTCTCCTAGTTTCTCTTCATTAATTAGGGATTTAATATTTTCAAATTGAAAAGCAATAGTTTCTTGATTTGAAGCTTCTTGAAAATTCGGCTCTGTATCGTTCATAAAAACCTCATAGGTAAATTATGGTGCGGCCGAGAAGATTTGAACTTCCACTCCTTTCAGAACAGCGACCTCAACGCTGCGCGTCTACCATTCCGCCACGGCCGCAATTATAGCGATATCTAAAACATACTACTAAAAGTCTTAAATATTAAGTAAGATACTTCTTCTATCGCCGAATTACATATTGCGCAGCATAACAAAAACTTGCCTCTATATCAATAGGATAATATACTCTTTCTTTATTTTCACAATCTTTAGCTATGCTATCTATTTTAAAAGAATTAATTTCTTGTGTGTCCATTAGCCCCAAGGATGATGGTGCCCTTTCTAATATATCAAATTTATTAGAGCAAAATGGCTTTAAATGCTTTTTAAAAGAATTTGGAGAAGGAGAATTTGCAACAAAAAATTTATATGCAGAAAAAGGAGAGGGGGCAAAGAATTTATGTTTTGCTGGCCATGTTGATGTTGTGCCTGCCGGAGACATTAAATTATGGAAAAATGATCCTTTTGATATGATAGCAGAAGAAGGCAATATATATGGTAGGGGCGTTGTTGATATGAAAGGCGCAGTAAGCGCTATGATAAGTGCAATGCTTGATTATACCAATAAATACAGCAATAAGGTTAGTATATTGCTTACTTCTGATGAAGAGGCTAGTGGTAAATTTGGCACTAAAAAAATGTTAGAATGGCTTCAAGAAAATGGAATTAAAATTGATTTTGCTATTGTGGGAGAGCCAACTTCTTCAGAAATTTTTGGAGACACTATAAAAATTGGAAGAAGGGGAAGTATTAATTTTCATCTAGTGATTCATGGAAAGCAAGGCCATGTTGCTTATCCAGAACTTGCTATTAATCCAAACACTATTTTAATTAAAATTTTAAATGATTTGATCAACTGGAAAATTGATGAAGGCAATGACTTTTTTCAGCCTTCTAATTTAGAGATTATTTCTATAGATACTGATAATGATGTGATGAATCTAATTCCTCAATCTTCCAGTGTTAAGTTTAATGTGCGTTTTAACACTAAGCAGACTCCGGAGCGGCTTATAAAAAATATTGAAACTATTATAAAAAAATATACTGCCGATTTTTCGCTCCAACATTCAATAAGTGCTCAAGCTTTTTTGACCGCGATTTCAGAATTTGCTTATGAATTTCAAGGCTTAGTTCAAGAGATCTGTCAGGTAAAACCTCAATTCTCGACTTCAGGTGGTACATCAGATGCTCGTTTTATTAAAGATATATGTCCTTTGCTTGAATTCGGGCTGCTTAATAAAACAGCGCACCAAATTAATGAAAATTGCAAAATTATGGATTTACAAAAGCTTTATAGTGTGTATTATGGAGCGATTATATCCTATCATAAAAATGATAGGTGAATACCGCAGAAAATGCGGGTTTTAATGCGGATGTGGCGGAACTGGTAGACGCACTAGACTTAGGATCTAGCGCCGCGAGGCATGGGGGTTCAAGTCCCTCCATCCGCACCACAAATTTATTTGTAATATTTGTTGAGTTATATTTTACATGCAAGTTAATGAAATCAAAAACGAAGGCTTAGAACTTCACTATCAGGTTGTTGTACCATTTAAAAGCATTAATACTACAATTAATGCCAAACTGGAATCTTTGGCAAAAACTGTAAAAATGCCGGGTTTTCGCCCTGGTAAAGTGCCGTTTAAAATTGTGGAACAAAAATATAAGTCTTCAGTGGTAAATGATGCGATACAACATGAAATTGAACATCAAGTTAGTAGTATCATAAAATCTAATAATCTTACTTTAGCGACTCAAGCTCAAGTTGATGGCCTTAAATTTGAAGATGGAAAAGACCTTGAATTCAAAGTTATCTTTGAAAAGATGCCGCACATAAATATTACAGATTTTTCTAAATATAAGATTGAAAAACCTACAGTAAAAATTTCTGATGAAGCGGTGGAAGAAAGAATAAATCAAATTTGCGCTTCAAAAATTTCTTATAAAAAGGCTGCTAAAACTGCAAAAGCTGCAGATCAAGATAAAGTAATGATAGATTTTAAAGGCTTTGTAGATGGAGTTGCTTTTGCTGGCGGTGAAAGCAAAAATTTTGGCCTTGTCCTTGGAAGCAAATCTTTTATACCTGGGTTTGAAGATCAATTAATAGGCAGTAAGGCTGGTGAAGACAAAACGATTACCGTTAAATTCCCGGATGACTATAGAGCGACAGATTTAGCAGGAAAAGAAGCTAAGTTTGAAGTAAAAATTCACGAAGTCATGACACCAGGAAAGTTAGAAATTAACGATGAGCTGGCTAAGGAATTTGGAGCAAAAGATCTTGCTGATTTTAGAGCAACAATCAAAAACTTAATGCAGAAAGAATTTGAGGAACCTTCATTCACATATCAGAAAATGGCCTTATTTAACCAACTTGAAAAAGAACTTAAATTTGACGTTCCGGCCAGTATGGTAAAAAAAGAAGCTGATATGCTGAACCAACAAATTAAGCAATTTAAAGATGAAGACGCAGAATTAAAGGGTAAAAGCGAAAAAGAGCTAGAAGAATACACAAATAGGATTGCAACGCGTAGAGTAAGAATTGGCTTGATGCTGTCAGATTACGCTTCTAGAAATTCTTTGAATCCTACTAGTGAGGATTTTAGAGCTGCAATTATGAACCAGGCGAGAGCTTATCCTGGCAATGAGCAACAAATTTTTGAATTTTATCAAAAAAACCCTAAGGCATTGCAAAGTCTGTCAGGACCTATTTTAGAAGATAAATCTGTAAAACATATTTTATCTACTCAAATAAAAGTATCAGAAAAAGAATATTCACGCGATGCATTCTTTAAATTAATGGAAAAAATGGATAATAATATTTAAGATTAAATCATTCTACTACCTAGTCATTGAGAATCGCTCTGAAAGGAGCGATTTTTTATTTTATATTAAGCTTAACTATAAATATTTGAACTTGCCTTTTTCCTATAAGTTTTGATAATTAATTAAATATCAAAAAATAGTAAGATACATGATAGATATCCAATTCTCTAACGATTTTAATAATGAGTGTGAATCAGTTTGTTTTTTGGTGGGAGAAGATCTAGCTCTTCCATTAAATGCTTTAAACTTAGACAGAAACACACACGGGCTACTTACTGAGGCGATAAGTTCTCATGATAATTTTAATGGCAAGTTCGGGCAATATATTACCCTTACCACAATGCTTGAAAATAAACACTTGCTCAAAATTATTCTTGTCGGGGCTAATAAAAAGAACGAATTAAGCGAATATAAAATAGAAGAACTTGGCGGACATATTGCTTCAGCTTTAAAGTCATTACGAGTGAAAAATAGCTTTATCGATACAAGCGAGATTGAAGGGTTAGATTCAGCAAAAATGGCTGCATTGGTTTCTTCAGGGATATTGCTGGCTTCATATAATTTTAATAAATATTTCACTACTAAAAAACCTGAAGAATTACCTGTGCTTGAGAGGGTGGAATTATTGACAACAGATATTGATAGAGCGAAAAGTCAGTTTCATGAATTAAAAGCCGTGGTAGATGCGGTGTTTGATGCAAGGAATCTAATTTCAGAGCCTGGCAATGTGTTATATCCAGAAAGCTATAGCGAAATTATAAGAGATATATTAGAGCCTTTAGATATTGAAGTGGAAATCTTAGGCGAAAAAGAAATGAAGAAGCTTGGCATGAATTCTTTGCTAGGAGTCGGGCAGGGTTCTTCAAAGGAATCCAAACTTGTAGTAATGAGATATTTTGGCACAGATGAAGATTCTGCTCCTGTTGCGTTTGTTGGAAAGGGAGTAACATTTGATACAGGCGGGATTTCTATAAAGCCATCAGCTAATATGGGAGATATGAAATATGATATGTCAGGATCTGCTGCTGTGTTTGGAGCTATAAAAGCTTTGGCTTCACGTGGTGCAAAAGTAAACGCTGTTGGTGTTGTTGGGTTGGTTGAGAATATGCCTGGAGGTAATGCTCAAAGGCCAGGAGACGTAGTTCGCTCGATGTCAGGAAAAACAATAGAAGTATTGGATACAGATGCCGAAGGAAGGCTAGTTTTAGCAGATGCTTTATGGTACACACAAGACCGTTTTAAACCGAGTATTATGATAGATCTTGCTACGTTAACTGGTGCTATTACCATAGCGCTGGGTAATGTTTATGGCGGGATGTTTTGTAACGATGAGAAATTAGCTTCTAAATTGCTAGAAGCAGGAAAATTATCCGGGGAAGAATTGTGGAGAATGCCACTTCATTCTGAATATGAAAAAATGATCAAGTCTGACATTGCAGATATCGCGAATTTAGGAGCTCCGAGGGGGCACGCTTCTAGCAATACTGCAGCACAATTTTTACAACATTTCGTTAACAAAACTCCTTGGGCGCATCTTGATATTGCTGGAGTTGCAAATAATTCTAAGCCAAAAACGCTTTCTCCTAAAGGAGCAGTCGGATTTGGTATTAGATTGCTCAATAGTTTAGTAAAAGAATATTATGAAGCCTAAGCAACCTCGCATATTTGTTGTAGGAAATGAAAAAGGCGGAGCGGGTAAGACTACCTGCTCCATGCATCTTATAGTTGGCCTACTTGAGAAAGGTTATAAAGTGAGTGCAATTGACGCAGATTGCAGGCAAGCTTCACTTACCAGATACTTAGAAAATAGGAAAAAATATAATCTCAAAAATCCTGATAAGCCAGTTTTAACACCACAAAATTTTCTCTTATCGGAAAGTAAACAAGAAAATAAAACAGATAAGCAGGCAGAAGAAAAAGAAAACTTTGAAGCAATAGTTGCAAATCTTAAGGAAGAATCTGATATCATTGTGATTGATACACCTGGTACATACTCTTTTCTTTCTAACCTCGCGCATTCCTATGCGGATACGGTTATCACGCCTATTAATGACAGCTTTATTGACATAGATGTTATGGCAAAAATTGACATGGATGGAGATAAAATTAAAGTTCTTGGTCCTTCAATTTACAGCCAAACGATCTGGGAGCAGAAATTAGAAAAAGCAAAAAGGAATAATGGTTCGATAGATTGGATCGTGCTCCGTAATAGATTAAGCTCTACTGATGCAATTAATAAAAGAAATGTAGGCAAAGTTTTAGAAGAATTATCTAAAAGAATAAGTTTTAGACAAGTCTCTGGCTTTGGAGAAAGGGTGATTTTTAGAGAGTTATTTTTGCAAGGTCTTACTTTGCTGGATTTAAAGAAAGCGAATTACGAGAAGCAATTTAATTTGTCTCATATTGCTGCGCGTCAGGAGCTTCGTACATTTTTAGATTCGCTAAATATATAGTTATCCAATTTGAATTAGATCCGTTGCTGTTCTTTATTAATTATTTGTACTCTTAAGTCCTCGAGCTATAGCCCAATCAAAGTTATTTGACTATAGCTTCCATTAATATATTTATTTACCCATAATTTTCAGAAAATTATATAAAGCTTTAATCTTGCATTCTAATAATTTTCGTTAGAAAGGGTTGATATACAACCCTTTTAGGCTCGTTTTTATTTAGCTTTATTACTTTCTGGGCGTCAGTGTAATTTAAGCATTTTTCTAGCTCTTCTCCTTTGTTATAAGGAGCAAGCTTATAGTTTATGTAAAAACACCAAAAATTTCCTTTTTTCCCTGTATAATCAAAATCCACTGGCATTTCTTGTTTCAGCATTAAAAATATCTCTGCTATTTGGTTGTTTATTGCTTTTTCATAATCATTATAATTTTTTGAAACTCTAAGCATATTTATAATTACGGTAGTAGACGAGGCTATAAATAAAGCAGCTAAAAACAATTTGAATTTTTTTTCTAAATTTTCTGTATCTGCCAAAGATATCTTAATAAATAAGGCGGATAAAATAGGGAAGGCTAACATATAGCTTCCAAGGTATCTAGCCAGAGAATGTCCTTTAAGAGCAAAAGTAAATTCTAAAGTAAAATAGTATAAATATAATCTCCATATTGCAAAAAATATAAAAAATATACATAGAGAAAGGCTGAAATATTTGAAGCTTTTTATTTCTTCTTTTTTATATTGGAATAAGCAATATAACGCTAACCCATATGTTACATACATTGAAATTGCGCCTTCTTTTATAAAGGATAAAGAAAGATATTTTATATAGTTTGTTAATAACAATTTTTTGGTAGCATCGAAATTTTCTAAGAGGGAAGTCATATTTGAAAAGCTATGCTTTGTTCTTCCAAAAAAATCATGTGTGATTTCAAAGTAGTAATTTAATAGTAAGCTAACTGCGATCGGAGCTATAAGCATTATTATATAGGATACGTATTTTTTATTGTTATATCTACTATGATTGTAAATTAAAATAATAGCAGCAAATTCCGCAAGAAACATTCCCATTTCTCTGAACATTGGAAGTACGATCATTATAGGCAGGGCGAGTAATAAAGATTTATTTGCATTTTTTTCTTGTAAGTATATTGCAAACATTGCACCGAACATAAGGCCGATAGTACTGTCATTATATAAAGACCTTGTTCCGGTTGTGTAAAGACATACAGACATTAACACAAGAGAAAATAACAAAGGAGTAAGAAATGGATTTTTATTACCGGCAAGAGGCATAAGAAAGATAATATGTAGAAGAAAATGAGCGAGCAGGGCCGAATCCTCGCTAAACCCACCTAAAACAAGAAAATAGTAATGATATATTGCAGCGCCTCGCGGATAGTGAGCATGCATTTGAAGAATCGAGCTATTGGATTCTGAAGTATCAAACTTGTTATTTAATAAGAGCTCTTTTGTAGCAGTTGCCCAAAAAGTATAATCATCCCAGGAAGTTAAATGGCGCCCAGATATAAAAATTGCATAAGAAAAGCATATGCCAAAAATTATGAGAATTTCTACTTTATGTTGATATAATTTTTGTAAAAATTCTCTTTCTTTTACTAAATAATATAATAAAGATGCAATACCTATGAGATAGAAAAATAAAGTAACCTCATATATTTTTCCATACATGCAGCTTATATAAATAATCGCTGTGATACTAGAAACTATAGTGAATTAAGTTGAGTTAGCGTATAGTATGAGATAGATTTAGAAGAAAGAATGCAAGCATATAGTATAGATCTACGTAAGAAGGTAATAGAACTTATTGAGCAAGGTAAGA
>CAMCRO010000011.1 GCA_945877265.1 Rickettsia typhi
AAGGCTTTTACCATTCAGTTCTTTTTATTGTATAATTCTGTTGATTATAAAATATATAGTCTGTTAATTTGAGTATTGGAACGTTGTTGCTTCTAGAGTCCACCTATTATTTATAGGCTTCGCTTATCTCTCCTAGTTCCATCTTCAAATTATTTGACTATAGTGAATTGAGTTTAAATTGTATATAATTTCTTATTGAATAGAGAAAATGGTTAGATGAATGGGGCAATTACCTATTGAAAAAAGCACATAAATACCAGAGATAAAAGTTAGTGAATTATCTTTGCTTATTAAAAAAACTATTGATGATAATTTTGGTTTTATAAGAGTGAGAGGTGAAGTTTCTGGCCTTAAAATTGCAAGTTCAGGCCATGCATATTTCAACTTAAAAGACCTGGACTCTATTCTTGCATGCACTTGCTGGCGCCCTGTTATGTCGCGCATTAATTTTAAATTGCAGGATGGCGCAGAAGTAATAGTTAGCGGCAGGCTCAGTGCGTACCCTGCGCAATCAAGATATCAATTAAATGCAGAAAAAATAGAAGAAGCAGGTTCCGGCGCTTTGATGGAGCTTTTGCTAAAAAGAAAAGAATTACTTGCAAAAGAAGGGTTATTCGATGCCGAAAGGAAAAAGCCTATACCTTTTTTTCCAAAAAAAATAGGGGTTATTACTTCTCCAACTGGAGCTGTGATTATGGATATTTTACATAGAGTGAGAGACAGATGCCCTGTGAATGTTATTTTATGGCCTGTTGCAGTTCAGGGAGAGAGCTGCGCTTTTGAGGTGAGTAGCGCTATTAATGGATTTAATAGAATGGATAAAGATAAAAGGCCTGAGGTAATTATTGTTGCTAGAGGAGGGGGCTCTATTGAAGATTTGTGGGGCTTTAACGAAGAGATTGTTGTTAGAGCTGCGGCAAATTCAGAAATTCCTATTATTTCTGCTATCGGCCATGAAACAGATTTTACCTTAATCGATTTTGCAAGTAGCCTTAGAGCCCCCACTCCTACTGCAGCTGCAGAGCTTGCTCTTCCGGTTCTGAAAGATTTAAAAATTAAGCTTTCAGATCTATTCTCACGATATCTAGCTATATATGATAATATTATAAAAATGCAAAATTCTAGATTAATGCTTGCATGCGCTCTTCTTTCTAGCCCAGAAAAAATCTTATATCCAAAACAGCAACAATTAGATGAACTTTCTTTTAGGCTTGCTGCTAGTTTGCCGCACCATTTAAATTTAAAGCTCTCATCTTTAAATTCAATTAAACTTCCTATTCATGCTTTATACTCATTGATAGAGAGGAAAAAATTAGAAATTACGCATTTCTTTCAAAAAAGCTCATTTTTAATTAATAGAAAATTGCTGGATTTAGATGGCAAAATTGAGCTTAATTTAAAATTACTTGAGAGTATGAGTATCAAGCAAATTTTAAAGAGGGGATTTGCCATTATTAGAGAAGAAAATAAAATTATCACTTCAAAAGCGAATGCTGATATTTCCAAAGAAATAACCATAGAATGGTTTGATGGAAAGGCTGATGCTATTATAAAAGAGATCAAAAATTGAAAGATAAGATTTCGCCTAATTACCAGGATTTATTTAAGCTGATCGCAATTATAGCAATGATTATAGATCATTTTGGTATGTTTTTTTGGGACAATAATTTGCTCAGAATAATAGGGAGGCTTTCTTTGCCAATTTTTGCATTCTTTGCTGGTTATAATTATTACTTCGCTAAAGAAAGAGAGAATCTAGACTTTTTCTGGGAAAGAGAGAGATATTTAAAACTTTTTTTTCTTGCGATATTACTCCAAATTATTATTTGGCAATATGTGCCTAAATTTCCAGTGTATAATATTCTTTTTGCAATAATACTGGGCTTATTCTTTATTGATATGATAGATCTGATTAAGCCCAGTTTATGGCTGATTCAGATCCTTGCTTTAATTTTGCTGCCTTTCACATTCAAGTTTATAGATTCTGGAACTTATGCATTTGCTTTTTGTTATTTGGGATATGTTTATAATTCAAAAAAAGATGTAATATATAAGAATTTAGCTGGAATTTGGCTTTGTATTTTCTTGCTTGATTCAGCTAGTAAGTTTACATCCAATAATTATGAAATTTTTCTGTTGATAGCTATCATTTTATTTCAATTTTGGACTTTTAATTTTGCAAATTTTAGGAAAATAATTAACTGGAATTTTTTACTAGCAAGCAGATATATCCTGCCAATATATCTTTTGCATATGGTGTTATTTGTTTTGGGTTATAGCTTCATACATTCTTGATTATAGTCTTTTTATTTATGATATTGCTGTTGCCAGCTTGCAGACCAGAGGCAATAGCCATAACTTTCTGGAAATAATTTACCGCAGTTCCGAGACTTAATGCATGAAGTGATTCTCGGGTCTTTGTTTTTTTCATTCCAATCGAAAGGAAAAATATATTTTGTTGGCAAAACTTGGATATTATTTTCTTTATGTGCATCCATATATTTATGCACAAAATGAGAAATAACGTAAGGCCCGGTTGCTTGAAGCACATGACGATTTTTTATTTTTGGTAAATTCATAATGATTTCCGACATTATCGGATGATTTGGGATAGAGGCAATAAAGCCACTAGCAATTGTGTTATCTGCGATGCTTTGCTCAGAAAAGACTGCCTCATACCCCATTAATAAAGGCTCTATATTTTTATTTAATATAATACTATGTTGCAAGAAGATGCCTCCATAATGATGTATAATAATATATCTTGCGGCATCATGTTTTTTTATGGGGACATCATAGCTGGAATAGACGGGCCAAAATTCTGGATAATATTTCTGTATTAATATATTTATCTCTTCTTCTTTCCACTGAATCATTTGCCAGCCTGGATGAAGACTGAGAAGATCTGAATCTAGTTTTTTGTAAGATAGCGGAATTGATGCTTTATTTTCTGAGAAAGGCAGCCATATTCGATGGAATATTTTTGGAATGGTTACTTCGCAATTTACGCATAACCCCTTATTAGCAAGAGAGTTATAAGAAATTTCATATCTCTTTTTATGTTTTTTCGCAGAAGAGCAAGAAGATAAAATGATAATAGAAAAAATAATGACAAAGAAATTTATAAGAGAAAATTTGTTTCTAGATCTTAAATTCATTCTCTTCTTTGTTATGTTCTTCTAATTTTATATCCCATTCGGCGCAAATTTTCTCTCTTTTCGCAACTAAACTATTTATTTTCACATTTGCTTTCGCAATGTAAATTTTTGCTATTATATGAGGTAGTGTCATATATATAAAAAAACCTAAAAAAGTAGTGGAAAAAATGATAATCCAAGCGACAGGATCCATTATTATTTCTTTAGCAGTCTCGTTTATTGTTTTTGAGTGCCATAACATTTTTAAATATGGCGCAATGCCTATCAAATTAAAAGTGCAAATGGTGGCAGAAGCACATTTATGATTTGCTTTATCTAGAAAAATTACCGCTATTGAAGGAAAGACGGCTGTGGCAAAGAAGATAAAAGCATATCGAGAAAAGAAAAATATACATGCAGCAACTAAGAAAATTATAATCTTAATTACTGAAGTAGCATATTTAAAATTTTCTATTTGATCGTCTAGTATGTCATTTTTTAAATTAGCCATTTTATAGCACCATGCATAAAATTATTATTAAGAAAATTAGGTAAGATATTAATACTGTAATACGTTGCCCAAAGAGCTTACCAAATTCTGTTACATCTTTGTTATTTGTGAGGGCCACTATGCTTTTATTTATAAGATTAATATCTCTTGAGGCTTTATAGTAACCTGTTTGATCATTTTGATATATTTTGGGATTAGAAGCGATTTTTAACACTCCATGAGGGTCTGCTTCTGACGCTGCATTTTTAATTTTGTCGCATATTAATTTCTTTAATCTAACATTTCTGAGATTTTTTTCTATAAATTCGCATGTGCGCTGGCCAAGAAGGGCAGATAAATTAGGAAGTTCCATCTTACTTTCAAAATTAATTGAAAGCACTAGCATTATGAGCGCTGAGATCGAAGTATTATCCGACTGATTTGGGAAATTTTTCGCTATATTTGTATATTCTTCTCTCTTTAAACCAATTTTATTAGCGATAAAGCTAATTATATGTTTATCGAAAACTAATTTTTCTGGGCTTGTTTCAGCCATTCTTTCTAAAGCATAAAGTATATCATTTAACGAAGTATAATATTCATTAAAGAAAAGAGGGCTTAAGCAAGGTAGACCTGGGTTTAGATGGTATAATATCCTTTCAATACCGCATCCAGGTATGTGGCTGCTATAAAAAGTTGAAATTTGACTTAAATTAAAAATAATAGTCGGATTGAATTCTTCATGGCTTAGATATTTAACTTTATCTTCCCAGCTATTTCTTAAAGAAATTTTTATTACAGTATCCATAACATTTTTAAGCTGACGCGAAAAAGCAAAATAAAAAATATTTGCTGTTGCTGAAAGATGAGAAGCGAATTTATTAAATCTAAATGGTCCCTGCGGATCAAGAGCGATTATTGTTTTAAAAAGTCGCTCATCTTTATCGACTAAAGCAGAAGCATAGCGAGAATTTCCTGAGTCTCTGAAAGTTAATTCATCTAAAAATTCAATAACTTTACTTTTTCCAGATCCTCTTTGGATCCATTTTAACACCCTTTCTTCACTTAAGAAGTTAAGTCCATGCTCCCACTCTCGATATAAAGCGCTTGCAAGAGATCTAAAATGGTCATAATTTTGCCCATTAAAGCTAACAGCTGCGAATGTATCGGATGATTCTTGTTGAGTGGTTGATTTGCTGAAAGAAACTTTACCCAAAGACCATTCAAGCAAGTTTCTTACTTTCCATCTTTCAAATGCGTTATCACTTAGACAACCTTTGATGCAATTTCTAATTTCATCTGGAAGGCGTTTTTTGCCTATAGTTGTTAAAAATGAATTGTGATTTAGCCTATCTTTTTTCAGTTTTGCGAAATCATCAGAAAATGGATATTCAGTAAAATATGTAACTAACATTGTAACGCCAGCTGCATATATGTCCGCCGCTGAGTTATTTGTGTTTCTTCCTGCTGGATCTGCATCTAAAAGCTCAGTTGCAAGATATGGTATTTCTTGAAAATAATGAGGATAGGAAATATAAGGCTCTTTGAGCATTAATTTATCATTTGAATAAATAATATTAGCTGGATTGATATTTCCTAAATTAACATTATGCATGTCTGCAAATTGGATTGCTTTGCATAGGAAAGGCAGCAAATTTGAAGTTATATATTTAATATTTTGCTGGCCTATTTTTCCAAAATTACTCGCTAGAGTTTCTTGATAATTATATTTATTAATAATGAGGACTGGATATTTGATTTTATTAATTGAAAGCCTTGTTATAGATAATGCGAGTGGTTTATTAAAAATATCTTCTGGGCTGTTTATTATTGAATTAATTAATCTAAAATTTGGCAAAAAATTACGTTCAAAAACAATTGCAAAAAATTCCTGATTAGTTTCTGTGTGAGTTGCTAAATAATATCTCACAAATTCATTAGAGAGTTCAGGGATGGGTTGATGGACTTGCACACGATATATATCGGCGACAACATCTTCCACATTGCTATGCGGGATAGCAATTTCTTCTTTTTTTAGAGCTACTTGCTCATTTACTTCTAGAGAATCAAACATACATGTTTAATTTTCAAAATTGGTTGGATCTAGTATTTCGACAAAATCCACACTAGACAGATCGCTAAAAACTGAAACAGTTACAGTTTTCTCTGTTACTTTTTTTACTTTCGCTACTGGTATATCTTTCGGATAAAGGGACCCATTGCCTGAAGTTACGATTATTTCTCCTTCTACTGGTCTTGTTGAACCATGTAGATGAAGGAGATATCCTTCATTATCATTACTTCCGACAAGTATAGCATTCACACCAGTATTACTTGTTTTAATAGGAATTCTAGAACTATGGCTATTAACTAAAGAGGCCTTAGAATAATTTTTGCTAGTAGTGACAATTCTACCACCTAAATAACCATTCACTAATACTAGGCTATTTAATTTTACCCCATGATTTTCGCCTGCTGCTATAACTGCTAGACCTTCTGTGTCTGAGGAAGAGTGAAAAATTATTTTTGCTTTTAAAGTTGATAAAGAAGATTCAGATGTTGCAATATTTGCAATTTTGGCAAGCTTGTTATTTTCAATTTTAATATTATCAGTAGAGATTAAATTATTCTTAAGGCGAGCATTTTCAATTTTTAATCTGACATTTTCAGTGTGTAAGTTATTGAAATTAAAAATATTACCTAGAAAATTTATGGAATGCTGAATTACTTGTTTTGTTGGATTTATAAAGTTGCTATAAGCCGCTCCATTAAAAGAGGCTAGGTGCTTGTTTATTGATAAAAAATTAGGATTTATAATAATAATCAGAGAAACTGCAAGGGCTGCGACATTTGCTAATGTTGCGAAAGATGGAGAAATAGATTTGACAGCTCTATTATGAGAGCGAGTATTATATGTTTTAAATCTATTTTCAATTATCGCCATTTTTAATCCTGTTTAAATAGCACATGTTTTAATTTCTGATAATCTTCTAGTACCCTGCCGCTTCCAAGAGCCACGCAAGATAAAGCTTGGTCTGCTACAAAAACAGGAAGCTTTGTTGCTTCCCGAAGAACATGATCTAAATTATTAAGTAAAGATCCTCCTCCAGTCATCACTATCCCTTTATCTACAATGTCAGATGAAAGTTCAGGTGGTGTGCATTCTAAAGCGATTTTTACGGCTTCAACAATTTGATTTACAGGTTCAACTAAGCTTTCAGCAATTTGGTGCTCGCTAAGTAGCATTTCTTTCGGAATGCCATTGATTAAATCCCTACCTTTTATCTCCATCATCCTGCCTTCTTTGTCAGGCTGGATATAGGCTGTGCCAATTTGTTTCTTTATTTTTTCTGCAGTAGATTCGCCGATTAGAAGATTATAATTACGTCTTATATAAGAAATAATAGCTTCATCCATTTTGTCCCCGCCAACTCTGACAGACCTTGCATAAACTATGCCACCTAAGGAAAGAACAGCAACTTCTGTTGTGCCTCCACCAATATCAACAATCATTGAGCCTGTTGGCTCTGTGACAGGAAGACCAGCACCGATTGCAGCTGCCATTGGCTCTTCTATTAGGAATACTTCTCTTGCGCCTGCTCCTTCAGCTGCTTCTTGAATTGCTCTACGCTCAACTGGAGTAGAGCCAGAAGGCACGCATACTACTATCATGGGCCCTGTGAAGCTTCTTCTATTATGGACAGTCCTGATGAAGTGCTTGATCATTTCTTCTGCACTTTTAAAGTCGGCTATTACGCCATCTTTTAAAGGACGCTTCGCATCTATATCTGCTGGAGTTCTGCCTAACATCATCTTTGCCTCATGGCCAAAAGCATATGGCTTATATGTGCCATTCTCTTTGACTAATGCTACCACAGAAGGCTCGTTTAATACAATACCTTTTCCTTGTACATAAACGAGAGTATTCGCAGTTCCAAGATCTATCGCCATATCGGTTGAGAGGATCCCTAGAAGCTTTGCAAACATAAATTATATCCAGATATTTAAATTACTTTTTTCAATGATTTATAATCACAAATTTTTTATCAAATACTTCGCTTTTCTCGAGCCGTGCAAGATAATTTTACTAGTATTTAATTCATGAGTTAATTAGTTATATTGGGATAAAATTCATTTGTAAATCCTTAAATTTTATATTTTTGTAATGATTGTTGATAAGATATATAACTCGAATTTAATTAGCTCGCTCATTGAATATAGGTTTACAATAACGTTAATATATGATTTAAATTTTAATTATAATTATAAAAATTTCTTGTAGCATATATGTCTAGAACACCTCAGGAGATAAAAGCTCTACGCATAGAAGAGATAGAAAGAAGTGTAGATCTTAGAATTAATGCTGAGAGAATAAGAAGCGGTGCGCAGCCTTTAAGTTTATTCCACAGATCAGATGCATATAGCAAAAAAGGAGACTTAATCAAACAAACTTTAAAAGCTATGCATTCTGTGGTTAATAGCTCCATAGTTGATATTGATATTTCAAGAATTATAAAACAGAAACAAGATGGTAGTTTTGAAATGCTACCACAAAATTCAATTTTAAGAGAATTTCGTAGTAAAGCATCTGAGATAATGGTGCATAGTCAATCTTTATTGACACTTTATAATGTGTTCAGCGATCAAGAAAAGACTCAAATAGTGACCGCAGACCCAGCATTTTGGCAAGGCTTGGTGGTGAATGCGAATGTTGCGACAGGATTTTTAGAGCGAAATAAGGAATTCATGATTAATTCAGCAACTGGAGCATATTCTGATATGGAAATTGCTCCTTTTGCTGCAGAGACAATGTTATCATTGACGCATTCAACCTTATCCACCCTCGATGAGTCTGGCAGGGTAAATCATCTCCAACTAGGAGAAAGTATTTCAAAGATTTATAATAAATGTTTAACAGGAGAATATTTTGATTCTCAAGGGAAGATAAAAAAACGAGCAGTGCCTGGAACTAATCTTGTTGATGATTTGGTGGAATTTGCTGGACCAACTGTAGGTAGGACAATTTTATCTACTGTTGCAAAAAAGGAAAACTTAGAGAAAATTTTCGATTTTGCTAGTGTTTCTAACATTTTAAAGAAAAAAGAGATACAGCTTTCAGCTTTAAGTCCTGCTCAGAAGCAAGCTCTTCGTGATGATATAGATTTTACTACCGAGGTGATAACCGGGGTGAAGGAAGTGATGACCGAATTTCTAGATGATTCAAGAACTCTAAGAGAAGGGATTTTTAAGGAATTATCTGATAACCCTGAAGTGAGAGATAAACTGACTGATCTACTAAATTCGCGCTCCACTGCTGAAGTTTTAAAATCATTTGCTGAATTTAGAGAATCTTCAGCAACTATTGGCAAAATTTTTGATATTAGGAGCGAGCAATGCCGCGTTCTATCAGATTCGCTTGCTAAAGCCGCAACTTCTGCATTGGAAATGGGTGAGTATCGAGAAGTTGCGCGAACTGGCTTGCCTCTTCTTCTTGGAGTTGTTTCTAATATCGTTAATGTGGGAAATAAAGAGGAAATTCAAGCAGCTTTAGATTCAACAATACAAAATGCCGGTCTATTAATTGTTGATGCAGAATATGCGCGAGCTAACCAGAGAATGGGTTCACCTATTGATGAATCAGCAATCGGAAAGGTTATTGCAGAAGACCAAAGAAATCTAGCATCTTCTATAGCGCGACTTTTATCTACTGAAGAAAATAAAAAATTATTTAGAGAAGATTTTCTAGCAGCAATTAGAGAAAACCGAGAGGTTTTTGTTGAGCTCTTTAATAATCTAATAGAACAAAATACACCACAAGGTAAACCCCGATTAGTTAAGGGGGAAGAAATTGTTGATATGCTTTCAAATCCAGGCACCGTAGAAAAAATTATAGAAATAGCAGACATATATTTGAATCAGGAAAAAAAAGGCTTAAGCAAGAAGGTTATTGAAGTGTTGCAAGAGACTCCTCATACCAAAGCTATAGCAAAGCGCTCTATATGGTATGGAGTGAAAAGCTTGTGTATAAACATATATTCTTCTGTTAAAACATCTGTGAAAAGGTTTGTGGGAATTCAAGAAACTCCAGATACTGCAAAGCAAGCTGATGCAAGTCTTGCTGTAACTGCTGCTGATAGTCCTGCTACTATGGGTGATAAACGCCATGAGCAAGAAGTTACTGATTCTATCGAAGCAAGAAGAGCTTTGGCCCAAAGACAAGCAGTCAGAGATGCAATAGCTAAAACAGTTGAGAGCATTCCGCAAAGTCAAATTGGTAAAGCCGTTACGCAAAGTCAAATTGCTAATGGCGTTACGCCAAGTTCAAAGCAGAGGATAAGGAGTTAGTGTTATACAGCAAGCCTTGATAGACCTAACTCTATATAGTAATTTAGTTTGGATTATCAACGTTTTGCTTCTCGCTATTAGTTCTAGGCTAAGCTCCTCGCGCATAGTATCTAATTCAACTGAAATCACTATATCACTCGCAGCCTTCTATGCTAGGAGATTCTCCTGTTATAGTAGTCTTATTGCTCACATCAGAAAATACCAGTCAAATATATTGATCTTTCTTAAGAAACCTTGCTGTAAATATTAAGATTCTTAAATGGTTTGATGTAAATTGGTTGGTAAATAGAATATTGATTTTCTAAATTAAAGAACTAAGCCTTGTGGGTTACAAAGAATTATAATATTTGGCTGCTACTTTGATTTACAACAGCATATTATGAGAATCTTTAGCAGTTCTTACTTGCTCCGCCACGAAGATGTTCCATCTGCATGATCTTCTATTATAGCTCCAAGTTTTTCTATTTCTCCCCGAAGTTTATCTGCCTCACTCCAATTTTTTGATTCTTTAGCTATTTTGCGCAAAATAAGTAATTCTTCTATTTTTTCAGAGTTTTTATTATTTTTGCCAAACCAATTATCACAATCCTGCTGGAAAAACCCTATAGATAAGCCGCAGGAAAATAATGTGTGAATTAATTGATGTTCTGAGGTGTTGCTCTTATTAATTCTTTTTGCAAGATCAATCATATAGCTAAGGGCTTTGCTTATATTTAGATCGTCCAAAAGTGCATTTCTGAATTCTTCTGGGAGTTCTGCGAAGGTTAAAGGTGTTTTTAATGCATTTTTATCCAGAGAGATTGTTCTATATAAATAATCTAATGTCTGGCCAGCATCATATAAGGCTTTTTCATTATAATCTAAAGGAGATCTATAATGAGAATTTAATAACAGCAATCTTACTACTTCGCCATGCAAGCTACGCTGCCTCATATCTTTTATAGTAACAAAATTGCCAAGAGATTTGCTCATTTTCTCGCCATTAGATGTGAGAAAGCCATTATGGATCCAGAATCTTGCAAATTTGCTGCCAGGAAAAGCACAACAACTTTGTGCTATCTCGTTTGTGTGATGTGGGAACATTAAATCTGCCCCGCCGCCATGTATATCAAAATCTTCGCCCAAAAATTTGTGACTCATAGCCGAACATTCAATATGCCAGCCAGGGCGGCCTTTGCCCCATGGGCTATCATAAAAATTATCTCCATCTGACTCTTTAGAAGGTTTCCATAAAACAAAATCTGTGGGATCTTCTTTATTTTCATCAATTTCAATTCTTGCCCCTGCCTGCAAATTTTCTATTTCTTTGCCAGCAAGTTTCCCATAGTCTTTATAAGACTTTGTTCTGAAATAAACATGTCCGTGTTTGTGGTATGCACTGCTATTTGCAATTAATTTCTCTATTATTTGAATAATTTCATTAAGAGTTTCTGTTGCTTTCGGCTCATGAGTTGGAGAGATGCAATTTAAATAATTTGTATCTTCTCTAAAGGACTGAATTACATCCTTTGTAAGAGAATTTGTGCTGATATTTAGCTCTTTTGCTCTATCGATTATTTTATCGTCTATATCTGTTATATTTCTGACATAAGTAACAGCATTTTTGCCATATAATCCGATTAATATTCTATATAAAATATCATATACTACGAGTGCCCTACCATTGCCTATGTGGGGGGAATCATAGACCGTTGGACCGCATACATACATTTTAATATTTTTGTTGTCTAAGGGTTCAAAAAAGTCTAGCTTGTTATGTAATGTATTTGTTAATTTCAAGAACATTTTATTTTGACATTTTATATATAGATTTATCTTTTATAGTTAATAGATGGAAAGCGAACAACCAAAAAAACATCACACTATTAATGATTATAATTTCAACCTAAAAATTGTAATGTTTTTGGTGGCTATAGAAGTTTTTATTCTGGTTAGCATTTCTTTTGTGAAAATTTATGTTGATAAAAAACATAGCTTCATAAATAGCATGAGAGATGAAGTGGAGGTATTAGAAAAAATCTTTATAGATCATACTGATTATTCTTCATATGTTTTAAGCCAAATGGCGTATTTAATAAAAGATAATTATAAAAATTCTGAAACTATAGACGACATACTTTCGCATTATAGTTTAAATGTGAAACAAAAAGATTTTTTTGGTTGGCAAGGTTTTTACTGGCTCGATAAGGATGGGAGAATTAAAAATACTAATATTGACTGCACAATGCGTAAAGGCACGAGGCTTAATTATTTAAGTAGTGTTAGGCTTTCTAAGATATCTCCAGGCAAGATTTTTTATGGCCCGCATCCTAATAATGCTAATGATCTCTCTTCAGTTATTGATTTAGTTCTGGGTGTTAAATCAGATGAAGGGGAGTTTATAGGAACACTTTTTCTGCAAACTGATACTTCAACAATTCTAACTGATCTTGAAAAATATAGAAGGCATGAAACAGCTGATTTTGCGATTATAGATAATAAGCTCAATATTGTAGTATCTTACCCATTAAATAATAATAGGATAGGATCTTCTGGGAAGCATATTATATCTACTTTGTTACAAAAAGATATTTTAAAACTAAATTTCAGCTCGGACAAATCTAAGGAAATATCTTATATAGATATGATTAGAGGAAATAATTTTTTCGTTAAAAAAATTAGAAACAAGCCTTATGCTATTATTGTAAGTATTAATCCATCTTTTATCAAAACTACACTTACTAAAAAAATTGCTCTTAAATTTACGGAAATAATAATTCTGGCTTCTTTTTTTCTTGTTCTTGCTTTGCTTGTTTATAAAAGAGAGACCTGGCTTAGAGCAAAGGCTGAAAAAGCTTCGCAAATTGCAACAAAAGCGATGGTGGCAAAATCTGATTTTCTCTCTTATACAGCACATGAAATTAGATCTCCTCTAGGCTTTATTCTCACTGGTTCCGAGATTATGAATAAAGAGTTATTTGGCCCAATTCCAAAGCTATATCAAGACTATGTTGCAGGGATTCACCATAATTCCCGCTTAATTTTGGATTTTATCAATGAGATATTAGATGAAAGGCACCTTGCTAATGGAAATTTTAAACTTTCAGAAACAGTGTGCAATATTGCAGATATTGTAGAAAAAGCTATTCTTACGAATAAAACCCGTTTTCATGAGCGGAAAATTGCTATTGAAAAAATTATCGAACCAAATCTGCCGCCTATTTTAGGGGATGCAAGGAAAATATTGCAGGCGCTTAGTAATTTGATTTCTAATGCATATAAATATTCTTTAGATAATACTAAAATTACAGTGGAAGCAAGAGTTGTAGATAATAAATTGAAACTTATTGTGTCCGACCAAGGCATTGGAATGACAGCAGAAGATATTAAAATAGCTCTTACTAAATATGGAACCGCTCACGGCCATAAGCCTGGCAATTTTATTGAATCATATGGGCTCGGCCTTCCTATTGTTGTGATGCTTACAAAGGCTCATAACGCAGAATTAGATATTGAAAGCGAAGTGGACTTTGGAACTAAAATCACTATCACTTTTCCAAAAGATAGAATTATAAGAAATGAAAATTAGTTGAATGAATAAAATTAAAATTTCTCCATCAATCTTGTCAGCAAATTTTGCAAATTTAGGAGAAGAAATAATCCGTATTGGTGAAGCTGGCGCAGATTTTATTCATGTGGATGTTATGGATGGCAGTTTTGTGCCTAATATTACTATAGGCCAATCTGTGCTCAGCGCACTGAAGCCATTTGCGAATATTCCTTTCGATGTACATTTAATGATAAATAATCCTGAGAAGCATATTGATAGCTTTATTAAAGCAGGAGCTGATATAATTACTTTTCATATTGAGTCTACAGCAAACCCAAAAAAACTTATTGAATATATTAAATCTCAAAATATTAGATGCGGTATTTCAATAAAACCTTCCAGTTCTGAAAATATTATATATGATCTTTTGGAATTTATAGATTTGGTTTTGATAATGACTGTTGAGCCAGGCTTTGGCGGGCAGGAATTTATGAAAAATCAGCTTGATAAAGTTAGCAAAATAAGAGATAAAGCAGGCGCGCTCAATAAAGATTTATTAATTTCTGTGGATGGCGGAATTAATGATATTACAGCGAATCTTGCTATTAAAAGCGGGGCGAATATGCTTGTTTCTGGAAGCTGGCTGTTCAGCCAAGAAAATATGTTAAATGCAATAAATAAATTAAGAAGCTAAAAATGACAAAAACTAAAAAACCTCATGCTAAAGATAAAACTGAAGTTATAGATCATTATCTAGATTATCCTTATCCACTTCGTGATCCAGAAGATGAAAAAACAAGGCTGCTTCAAATTGATGGAGAAAATCTGCATCAGATAAACCATTATCTCTTTAAAGGCAAAGAAGATTTTAATAAGGGATTTAGAGTTTTAGTTGCAGGGGGCGGCACTGGAGATTCTTCGACATATTTAGGTGAGCAATTAAAAAATAAAAATGCTGAGATCGTCTATCTTGATTTTTCTAAAAATTCTATGGAAATCGCAAAGAAAAGAGCGGAATATAGAGGAATTAAAAACATTAAATTCATCAATGATTCCATTTTTAATATTCCAAATTTGGATTTAGGCAAATTTGATTACATAAATTGCTCTGGAGTGCTGCACCATCTTGTTGCGCCTCAAGAGGGCCTGCAAATATTGCAAGGAGCTTTGAAGCCTGAAGGCGGCGTTAACGTGATGGTATATGCAAAATATGGCAGAACTGCTGTGTATCAAATTCAAGACCTAATGAAAAGGATTAATGAAGGTGTTACCAAAAGAGATGAAGAAGTTAAAAATGCAAGAGTCATTTTAAGTAGCTTGCCTCAAACAAACTGGTATATGAGAGCGCAAGATCTTATCAGTGACATTAAAAATTATGGAGATGTTGGAATTTACGATTTATTTTTGCATAAGCAAGATAGATGCTATTCCATAGAAGAGCTATATGATTTCATCGAAAATGCTAATTTGAATTTCACAGAATGGTCTGAAATATTACCACGCCTTACCATTCGCGTGGAAAATTTTGTCTCAGACCCCGCGATGCTTGCAAAAATTAAAGCCATGGACGCTCGGAAGCAACAAGCTATCGTTGAAATTATTGCAGGAAATATTATTAAGCATACTTTTTATGCTTCTAATCTGAAAGATCCTGTTGCTAAATTTGATGATATGAATAATGTGCCATTCTTTTTCGGTATAGCAGGCATTGTGAAAGATCTTTGCAATTATTTAGAAAATAACGCGATTAACCAAGCTCAAAATGTGAGTATGACTATAAATAGCGTTTGGGTGCCACAAGGAATAAATATATCTATTCCATTAAGTGAATATACTCTGCCTTTCTTAAAAGCTATGGGAGATGAAATTAATACTAAATCTTTTGGAGAAATTCTGGAAGAAATGAATAAAACTTTAGGCAAAAAAGTTGATGAGAAAAGCTACGTGGAATTCCTACAAAAAACTCTGCCTGTTTTTGTGGATAGTGGGATTTTATTGCTGAGAGATAAATCTGTTAAGATTTAAAATATAGTTATTCACTTTGGACATGTGGCGTTGTTGCATTTTACTCACCTATTATATATAGGCTTCGTTCCTTGCATCTAGAA
Organism: Rickettsia typhi; assembly: GCA_945877265.1. Classification (GTDB taxonomy): domain Bacteria; phylum Pseudomonadota; class Alphaproteobacteria; order Rickettsiales; family Rickettsiaceae; genus JABDAD01. Next base: position 15,610 of record CAMCRO010000011.1, read on the forward strand.
TATATCCAAATTAAATAACTATCACCATTCTGGAGCCTCGCTTTAAAATTCAAATGTCTATATAATTTGAAGCTTGGTATAACATACTATGTCATCTTCGCGAATGCGGAGATCCAACCAACTTTATGTTTTATGTATATTTGAAGAAGATGGATTGCCGCCTTCGCGGGAATGAACTAGGAGAATAGGGCGCGGAATCTTAGGTTGTTTGCTTAAGATCCTAGCCTGGCGCATGATGACATTATGGTTTGTTGAGATCCTGAGTCAAGCGCAGGATGACTGTAATAAAATTTTATTACACTGGCCTTTTTTCGATGATTTCATCTACTACGCCAAAAGCTTTTGCCTCTTCTGGGCCCATGAAATTATCTCGCTCTAGTGCAGCTTCAATTGTCTTATAATCTCTTCCTGTATGCTTAGCGTAAATATTATTTATAATAGATTTTACTTTGAGCATTTCTTTGATATGAATCTCGGCATCTGTTGCTTGGCCTTGGAAACCTCCACTTGGTTGATGAAGCATAACTCTTGCATGTGGTAATATGAACCTTTTCCCAGGCGCTCCGGCATTTAATATGAGCGAGCCCATAGAACAAGCCTGCCCTATGCAAAGTGTGCAAACCTTTGGCTTAATATATTGCATTGTGTCATATATTGAAAGCCCAGCTGTGACGACTCCTCCTGGTGAATTAATATACATGTATATTTCCTTCTCAGGATTTTCAGCCTCAAGAAATAAAAGCTGTGCAACTATTAAAGTTGCCATATGATCTTCAAATTGCCCAGAAACAAAGATGATTCTCTCTTTTAAAAGTCTTGAATATATATCATAAGCTCTCTCGCCCTTGCTTGTTTGCTCAACCACCATTGGTACATAAGACATTATATTCTTCTTAGATTCTTCCATTAAGACCTTCTGTTAAAATTTTTTGCAATTTAATTCACTATATATCATTATTTGAATATTTATATCCTAGCGAGATTTTCGATCAGATATAATTCAATTTATTTGATTATAAGTAATAACTAGCAAAAAGCTAATAATCAAGATTTTTATAGCAATTTAGCTATTTAAATTACTGCTATAAAGCAATATTTATAAGCCTCGCATATTCTTCTATTGCAGCTCCAAACCTATCTGCTATTTGACATTTCTCCCCATTAATTATGACGCTATATCTACTGAGGCTGCTGCCATATTCTTGAGGTGGAATTGATTTGTCTTTTGAAATATTTGCTAAAGGTACCCATGTAATTTCTGCAATATCACTACCCGCAATTGCCATTGGCGCATGATCTAATAAGCCAAAATCAAAAAGATAGTCCACCATGATTGTATGTAGTCTTTTATCATTGGTATATGCGTACTTGCTTTGAACACCAAGAAGAGTTATAGGCTTTGTTTCATCCCAAATTAAGCCAGCTTCTTCTGCTAGCTCTCTTTTTGCATTTGCTTCAAGGTCAATATCAAAATTACTATTATTAATTAGGTGATTTTCTTTTGCTAAAGTTTTTCCTAGAATATTATACCCATCTTTTTTGAGCAATATTGCCTCTTCTGCGAGGTCTTTTTCTTCAGATGAGATGGTTTCAACATCGGCAATATTACCATCTAAAGCATGGGGATTCATATAGCCGCCAAATATAATAAATTCTTTAGCTGGGCCTTTAGATTTATCTGTGGGATTTGAATATTTTCTTCCGAGCAATATATAACGGATTTGCGTAGCGTTATCTACATAGGTAACTAAAGTGGAAACCCCAGAGCCTGCTTTTCTATAAGGATGAATATCATATTTTTTTCTTCCTGGTAGTTCTTTCGGAGATATTAAATCATTAACCTGCCGGCCATACATAGTTATAGAATTTTTATTTGCTAATCTTACTATTAAGGCTTCTCTAAGCTGTTCGGGTTTTTCTCTGTTTTCAACAATTTGCATTATTTTTTCAAGCAAAGCTATATCTGAAAGATTATGCGTTATCTCAGAAGAGGCTATGAATTTTGCACCTAAAATAAACCTAAGAGGAGAACTGAGATATATTTAAAATATAATTTAAGCATGTAATGATTCTTTTAATGAGGAGATAATTGTATAAATAAAGAAATTTATGAGTCAATTCGAAAATTAATAGCTCTCATTTATAGAAAATGGAGTGAATACAAGACCGCCACGTTTTTTACCGAATAAAGCTTTAATTAACGGCAAGCTTCCCATTAGTTTATTAAGGCCATATAAAGAAGGAACTACTTGACCTCTTAAATCTATTTTTCTGAGATTTGAATCAATATTTCCTTTCAAAAAGAAGTTAAAATAGGGGCCTACTGCAGAAGAATCTGTTATCGTAAATACACCATTCTCAATTTTAAATTCTCCATCTAAACTATCAAAATGAATATCTTTATTTGTAAGCGTTCCAACCAGACCAGGAATTGAAATGAAGGAGACCATTCTTGTAAGAAATTTATTCTGTGTGGCTTCAAAATTACTTAAATGGATATTACCTGAATAAATTGAATGAGAGGCGATTTGGCTGTTAGGCAAAACGTTAATCACAAGTTGCATTTGCCCTTTTTTGATTTTATTAGTGAAACCAAGACCAGCCAATAACATTCCTGCATTATTGGTGTTAATATCCCATCTTGGAATTTGCTTATTAGGCTTATATTCTGCTCTAAGAAGACTTGCTCCCATTTCGCTATTAAATTTGGCGATAGGGCAAATTTTATTATGACATTCAAGATCTACCATCGTTTGAGATAAAGTGACATTATTTTTAAGCTTAACTGAATCGAGCAATATATGAAGCTTGATGTTTCCACTAGTTTCTTTGTCTGATTTTATAAGTGAAGCAAAATCTGCTTCTGAGAGATCTATTAGTTTTCCGGAGATATTTGCTTCTGTAACTTTTTCGCCAGATATAATTTCGGCTTGGAAGTCATTATTCAAATGTTGAACGTTCTCGAATTTTATACTGCTAATATTCCCATTTGTGCTTATCATGCCTTTGATTTTAAGGTTGTCTTCTCCTTTTAATGAGATATTGATATTTTGCTTACTACCTTCTTCTAAATTTCCTTCTAATTTGAATGTAGCTTTTTTCCCTATTATTTTATTAAGAGCAATGGTTGGGATTTGGAAATATAAATTTTCTAAATTAGCTGATGCTTCAAGGCTTGTGTGATCTTTTTTTCCTAATATTTCGAGCTTTAATTTGGAAGATCCTTCTAAAAATTTCACCCCTGTTATTTCGGCTCCAGAGCTTGCTAAATCAATATTTGCATTAATCTTATGGGAAAAGGATTCTTGTTCATTTAAATTAACAATAACATTTAAATCACTTTTGAAATTATTAATTTCTCCTCTGCCTGAAAGCGCAACCTTCTCTCCATTAAAACTACCCAAAATATTAAATTTAGATACATCTAATCTGTCATTAAATAATTTGCCGTTAAGGTTGGAGATTTGAGATTTTATTTCATATTTGTTAGGAATATCTTCAGATAGCGGAATTTCGATATATATTTTACTTTTTGCAGAGCCAGAAAGAGCAATTAAATCAACATTAGAATTTTTCATTTTTGTGAGTGTTTCAGGAGATATGAATTTTAATAACCCTGCAACATTGCCAGTGGTATTTCCATCTGCAAATATGGTGAGTTTTTCTGCTAAATAATCGAAATATACAGAGCCATCAATCACTTTAGTGCCGCCAATATCTGAGCCTTGCAAAAGTATCTTAACATCTTTGCCTTCTACATTTAATGCAAGCATAGGTGATGTGATATCTGGCATGTAAGGACTATATTTATAAGCAAGATCTTTAATTTTAAAAGTTGCTTTTAAATAATCTGGTTTAAAGTTGGTTGCTATTATTGTTTTTGGAGAATCTTCTAAAAGACTTATAAATTCTTCTGGGATATTAACATCAAGGTCTGCGCTTTGAATTTCTCCTTGTTTTATGCTTTCTTCAAAAAACTTATATATTCCATGATTTGACGGCAAGAAAATGCGGTAAAAATCTAATGGAATATTTTCTAAAGTAATCTTTGAGTTAATAGAAGATATGCCGTAATTATTTGCCTTAACTTTTCCTGAAAGCTTTAGAGAAGATTTATCTAACTTGATTAATGTTTCATCAGCTGAGAATATATTATCTGAATAGCTCATTTTAGAAAATAAGCTGAAATCATGGAGGCTATTTATATTTTTTTCTGAGGAAATTAATGGAGAATATTCTAAATTGCCATTTCTGAAATTATATTTACCTGAGCCAGTTAATGAGATGATGATATTATCATTTAAAACTGCATTATCTATTAGAAGAGAAAAGTTGGTTTTTCTACTCTGCAGCACGCTAGCTATATCAAAATATAATTCTGCAATAGGAATTGTTAGATGATTTTCAAAAATTTTGAGCTTAATATTGCTGAACTTAATTTTTTTGTAATTTAGTATTACATCTACTTTTTCAAGCTTTACATGTTCTGAATTTATATAATTTTTGAGTATTAATTTGCTTATGCCATTATGTATAGGAGGTATTGCAAATAGCAATATAATGAATAATATTCCTACAAGAGGAATTAATAAGCTATTAGACTTGCTTTTATTCTTGATCATATTACTAGTTATACCTTCGATGCCTCACTATATCAACTAATTTTATGATTAGTCCAGTGTTTTGGAGATTTACATTTATATTATTTCCGCTAATTTGAAGGTGATGGAATATAATAAAATTAAAAATCACATGAGAATAGGTGTTGTTGGGTCTGGTTATGTAGGATTAGTGACAGGAGCTATGTTTTCTACAATTAATCACGAAGTGATATGTATCGATGCAGATGAGACAAAAATAGAAAAGCTTAAGACTGGTGATCCCATTATTTATGAAGAGAAGTTAGGTGATATCTTAAAAGAAGCTCTTTTAGATAAAAGAATTACATTTTCGACAAATTATTTAGATTTAAAAAATTGTGAAGCTGTTTTAATTTGCGTTGGCACACCGCCAAAAGTAGATGGAAGCGCGGAACTTGCATATGTAAAAAATTCTATATTAGAAGCTGCGCAGAATATTGATTCATCTTCAATTATTATTATTAAATCCACTGTTCCTCCAGGAACGTGCAAAGAAATGGAGAAATGCTTAAGAGATAATGGATATAAGCATCAAATAGCTTCTAACCCAGAATTTTTAAGAGAGGGTAGCGCTGTTTTTGATTTTCAAAATCCTGATAGGCTTGTTTTTGGGGCTTCTTGTGAGAAAAGTTTTGAAATTTTAAGAAGAATTTATGATCCGCAGATAAAAGAAGGAGTGCCTGCAATAGAAACAGATACTACAACTTCTGAGATGATTAAATATACCTCTAACAGCTTTCTTGCCATCAAACTTTCATTCATAAATGAAATGGCAAATTTATGTGAGTATGTGGATGCAGATATCGATGAGCTTGCTAAAGGAGTGGGGCTCGACAAGAGAATTGGCGAGTTATTTTTAAAAGCAGGCCCTGGATATGGAGGATCTTGTTTTCCGAAAGATACTTCCGCTCTATCTAATCTCGCTGCGAGCTATAATTGCCGTAGTGCAATTTTGGATTCTGCAATTAGTTCTAATATTGCTCGTTACAGCATGATGAGAGATAAAATTAAAAATATCTTGGGAGATAGCCGCGAAATTGCAATTTTTGGAGTAGCGTTTAAGGATAATACTGATGATGTGAGGAAAAGTCCTTCTATTGAAATCATCAAGCTATTAATTCAAGATGGTTTTAAGATTAGTGTTTACGACCCGGTTGCCCTAGAAAATTTTAAAAATTTAAACATAAAAGATATAGAAATAGCTAATTCTCAAGAAGAAGCTGCGAAAAATAAAGATGCTATAGTGATTTTGACTGAATGGAAAGAATTTGCCAAGATAGATTGGAATAAGATGGCAGAAGCTATGAATGGCAGAATTTTGATTGATTTAAGAAAAATTGCAGATGAAACTGCCGCCAAAAATGCAGGTTTTAAATATTATACTATAGGAAAAAAACATTCTGATATTGGAGCTTAATTTGTGAGTGAAAACTTTGTTCATCTTAGAGTTCAGAGTTCTTATTCTTTGCTAGCAAGTGCAATTAAAATACCTAACCTTATTGCAGCTGCTCGGAAAAATAATATGCAAGCAGTTGCGCTTACTGATAGAGCAAACTTGTTTGGATCCTTAGAATTTGCGTTAGAAGCAAAAAAACAGCAGATCCAGCCACTACATGGATTGTTGATTAACATAAAATATGGTGATGATATCGAGCCTGATTTTGGCGAGATATTAATTATCGCCAAAAATCCAAAAGGCTATCAAAATCTACTTTATTTAGGTAGCGTCCCTTATTTAAGAAAAGACAGAAAATTCACAGAATATATAACATTTGAAGAGTTAGAAACACATAATGAAGGGCTGATTCTTCTCTCTGGCTATACTGATGGACCTATTGGCAAAGAAATTCAGAAAAATAATTTAAATCGTGCAGAAGAAATATCTAGCAAACTATTGCAGACTTTCGGCGATAGGTTTTATTTTGAAATATTCAGGCACTCAGAAGCCACAGAAAAGCAGATAGAAGATCGATATCTTAATTTAGCTTCCAAGCTTGAAATTCCTATTGTTGCAACGAATAAAATCTTATTTGAAGACATAAAAATGCATGAAGCTCATGATGTGTTATTATGTATCGCAGCAGGAGTGACCAAAAATAACCATAATAGAAAACATGCAAGTAACCAATGTTACTTTAAATCTAAAAAAGAAATGGCAGAGCTATTTAGCGACCTGCCAGCTGCTATCCAAAATGCAGGTTATATAGCTCAAAGATGCGCTGTTATGGCATGTGAAAGGGAGCCGATGCTTCCTAATTTTGCTTTGGATATTTCAGAAGAAGAGTTGCTTAGGAAAATCGCTACAGATGGCCTAAATATGAGGCTGCAGCATAAATTTGAAGTTGAAAATATCACTCAAGGTAAAGAAGAGATTAGCAAAATATATTTTGATAGGCTCGAATATGAGCTTGCTGTGGTTCTTGCAATGAAATTTGCTGGTTATTTTTTGATTGTCTCTGACTTCATTAAATGGAGCAAAGAAAATGGAATTTATGTTGGACCTGGCAGAGGCTCTGGTGCTGGCTCTATAATCGCATGGAGCATGTTAATTACTGACTTAGACCCGATAAAATTTGGCTTGTTATTTGAAAGATTCTTGAACCCTGAAAGAGTTTCAATGCCAGATTTTGATATAGATTTCTGCCAAGAAAGAAGGGAAGAAGTTATAAATTATGTGCGCAAAAAATATGGAGATGAGCGAGTTGCGCAAATTATTACTTTCGGAAAGTTGCAAGCCAAGGCAGTTATTAAAGACGTTGCGCGCGTGCTTAGTTTGAGGTACGAAATTGCGGATTATCTAACAGAGCTTGTGCCATTTAATGCTGTGAATCCTGTGACACTAGATCAAGCAGTGCGAGAAGTGGCAGAACTAAAACAAGCCCATTCAGGCAAGGGGTTATATAATTTTCAAGAAGATAATGAGCTGATCAAACAAGTTTTAGATACGGCTTTGATTTTGGAAGGACTACATAGGCATTGCTCTGTCCACGCTGCTGGAATTGTTATTGCAGGGACGAATTTGATTGAAAGCGTCCCGATATATAAAGATCCTGGCGCTGATATGTCTATTATTCAGTATTCAATGAAATATGCAGAACTTGCAGGGCTTGTGAAGTTTGATTTTCTTGGGCTGCAAACTCTCACTGTTATTTCTAAGACTATAGACTTGCTTAAAAATTCTGGTGTGGAGCTGGATTTATCTAAAATAAGTTTTGCAGATAAAAGAACTTATGAAATGTTATCCACCGGAGCTGGTGTTGGTGTGTTCCAATTTGAATCTGTTGGAATGAAAGATACGCTTCGTAAATTACAACCAGATTGTATTGAAGATTTAATGGCACTTGGTGCTTTATATAGGCCTGGGCCTATGGATAATATTCCAACATATATCGCATGCAAACATGGTAGACAAAAGCCTGATTACCTACACCCAAAATTAGAAAAGCTTTTGCAGGAAACTTACGGGGTTATTGTTTATCAAGAACAAGTTCTTGAAATTGCAAAAGTTCTTGCTGGCTATTCGCTTGGTGCTGCTGATTTGCTCAGAAGAGCAATGGGCAAAAAAATTAAAGCCGAAATGGAAGCTCAGGCAAAATTATTCATAGATGGTGCCGAGCAAAATGGCATTTCAAAGCAAGATGCAAAAGATATATTTGAATCTGTGGCTAAATTCGCAGGTTATGGATTCAATAGAGCTCATGCTGCAAGCTATGCTGTGATTTCATATTATACAGCATTCTTAAAGGCTAATTATCCAGTTGAATTCTTAGTTGCTTGCTTAAATTTAGATATATCAGATCAAGACCAAATAAACGTGTTTAAAGAAGAAGCTAGAAGAATTGGCATTAAAATGCTGGCACCTTCGATAAATATTTCACATGGGCTATTTTCAATTATTGAAGAAAATGGAGAAAAAATTATAGCATATGGCCTTGGTGCTATTAGAAGCGTTACAGTTTCCATTGGGGCAGAAATTGCAAAAAATCGAAAAGAAAAAGGGAATTTTAAATCTATTTCCGATTTTGTTAGAAGACTTTCTGGCAAATCATTCACAAAACGTAGCTTAGAGGGATTAATAAAATCTGGCGCTTTGGATGAGCTTGAGAATAATAGAAATAAATTAATGCAAAGCGTGCCTAATTTATTAAGCTATTCTAACAGATATCTTCAGGATAAATCTAGCCAGCAATTTAATATATTTGGTGCTGAGCAGGAATGCGAGGATATATTAATTGAAGCAAAAGATTTTGAAGATGCAGAAAAAGCAAATTTAGAATTTGAAGTTTTAGGTCTTTTTATAAAATATCATCCTTTGCAGGAATATTTAGATGATTTTGCAGAATATGGAATAACAAAACTATCAGAAATATTAGAAATACCAAATGGCTCATCTCAAATAAAAATTGCAGGTTTTGTTACTAAAAAAGATGCTAGAATGTCTGCAAGAGGTAGGTTCATAACTATTTTACTTTCAGACCCAACGGCTAGTATTGACGTGACAATTTTTAGCGAACAGGTGCTAAAAGATTATTCTCATTTACTTGCTCCTAAAAATAATGTGATTGTATTTTGTGAGGCTTTTAGAGAAGGTGGTAGCATTAGACTTACTGCTAGTAAATTTGTTGCTTCTGAGGAATTTTTTAATAATAGTTCTTCTAAATTACAGCTTACAATTAGAGATTATAATAGCCTTGCGCAAATGATGAAAATATTAAAATCGCAAGAGCATAATAGTGATTCTAAATCTGAGATTGAATTATTGCTGCAAATAGATCAATATCATGCTAAAATTAATTTCACAACAAGCCACAAAATTTCCAGTAATTTAAAGAAACAATTATCAGATTTATAAGAGAAAATATATGCATACAATAAAACTCCATAATGTTGAAATTTCAAATAATCTTCCTTTTGTTCTAATTGCAGGGCCTTGCCAAATGGAATCAAGAGACCATGCCTTATTTATGGCAGAAAATCTTAGTAAAATTACATCAGAGCTCAAAATTCCATTTATATATAAATCTTCATTTGACAAAGCCAACAGAACATCTGCTTCAAGTGCTAGAGGCATTGGATTAGATGCTGCTATGAAAATTTTCGCAGAAATAAAAAATAATTTTGGATGTAATGTTATTACAGATGTTCATAACGAAGCGCAGTGCGGCTTAGTCGCAGAGGTTGTAGATATACTCCAAATTCCTGCGTTTTTATGCAGGCAAACTGATCTTCTAAAAGCAGCAGCAGAAACTAAAAAAGCTGTGCAGGTGAAAAAGGGGCAGTTCTTAGCGCCTTGGGATATGAAAAATGTCGCTGCGAAATTACAAGCTTTTGGAGCGAAAGATATTATGCTTTGCGACAGAGGAACTTCTTTTGGATATAATACTTTAATTTCTGATATGAGAGGCCTGCCTATTATGGCTGAAACTGGCCTACCTGTTATTTTTGATGCAACTCATTCTGTGCAGCAGCCAGGAGGGCTTGGAGGCCAAAGCGGAGGCGAGAGAAGATTCGTTGAAGTGCTAGCAAGAGCAGCTCTCAGCACAAAAATAGCCGGAATATTTGCAGAAACTCACGAGGACCCAGATAACGCCCCAAGCGACGGGCCATGCATGCTGCGCTTAGATGAACTGAAGGCTATTCTTACACGCCTAAAAGCGATTGATGATTTAGTGAAGTATTGGTAACAAAGAGTTCTTTTGAGCTATTTTCGCTTCAAAACATGTTTGCGGTGCTCACTTATTATATATAATGCGAATAATGGATTAAATGCTAAAAATGTGTGTCATTATTATGTCAGCTCATTTTTAAATAGTATGAATAAGTAATTTTAAGCTTAAATCTTTGATGGAGTTCATTGATATTAAAAATACTAATATCAATGAACTCGAGAACTGCGATGAAAATCTTTAACTCTGACATTAACAACTCTAGTAGTATAGAGAAGCTTAGCTTAACATTGCGTGAAAAAGGCGTGATTGAATTAACAGAGTTATTTGATAAATCTCTGATTACTCAGCTTACTAATGATGTTTTGAATATTTTTGAACAACATAAAAAGCGTAAAGAGCTTCTAATGGTTCATACGGAAAATACTCCAAGATATATGTTTTCTGTTTCGCAAAGTGTGATTCACGAATCATCGCCATTCATTGTAGATTTTTATAACCACCCAAAACTTTTAGAGTTTTTATCCACACTTGCAAAAATGAAGGTAATGATATTACCAATTCCTGTAGAGAGATATGTTATAAATGGTTTATCATCATTAAATGATACACATGGTTGGCATTGGGATGATTATTCTTACACCTTAATCTTGATAGCTAAAGCACCTAAGCCTGGAGAAGGTGGACAGATTCAAACTGTCCCAAATAGCTTTGATGGTACCTCTAAAATAGAGGAAGTATTACAAAAAAATACACCTGAAAATTACAGTTATGCGGATGGCACTATGTATTTAATGAAATCAGACACTACCCTTCACAGGGTTGCACCATTGACAGTGGACAATTCTCTTAGAATATCACTCGCTATGACTTTCTGCACCGATGAGGATCTTGTAAAAGATATAGATCATAGAACTATCTATGATCTATATGGACAATAGTTCTTACAATAAGATTTTTATATAGTAATCAACCATCAGTATCTCTTAGATTCATACTGGGTTATCTTGTCGCTTTCTTATTAAGCTTAGTCTTATTAGTCTAAATTAAATAATGATTTAGCTTAATATCGGCACATTTACAAAAACCATCTATAATTCTGTGGTATCTTGTTCATGGAAGTATTAAGTATACTACCTAGAGTCCGGGATGACTAGGTTTTGTGTTCAGGATGACTGTTTATTTTTAACTGGATTGCTTCGTTTCACTCGCAATGACGGCAATGACTTTCTTTGATAGTTAGATCCCGGATCAAGTCCCACTAGTGTCCGGGATAAATTAAGAAGGCAGGTATGAAGGTAGCATAAGTCTTTGAGTTCAGGTATAATACCTGTTTGAACAACTTAAAAAAGACTTATGCTATGTACAAACATAACACATTTGGTGAGATACTGAAACTATTAGATA
>CAMCRO010000012.1 GCA_945877265.1 Rickettsia typhi
ACCATATTCACCAGATCTTAATCCAATAGAAAAATTCTGGGCTAATATGAAACGATGGGTTAAGCAAAAAATCGAGAAGTTTGACTCCTTATTTGATTCAATAGCTTTCTTCTTTAAATACGCTACCTCAACTTAATTCACTATATATCCCTATTATACCAATAAGCATATCTGATTTATAAGCTCCTATAATTTCATTAAAAGGATCCTCGTAACTTCTGATGATTGTATTAATTTTATGAGACGTAGGATATCCTATCGAGCTCTCAATAACAGAATGTAATGCAGGATCATCAACACTTACTTTTCGTATGATGATATCATGCCTTACTTTCATATATTAATGAAAAAAAATTGCGACCTAGAATTTTCTTCTTTTCTTATGAGGGGACCTGTTATTGTTCGGACGAAAGTTATTATTATTCCTATTTTGTGAATTAGAAGAATCATTTTTAACTTCCACGGTCCTATTATGAACAGGCACATTTCTATTATGGCGGTCATTTCTATATTTAGAGCCTTTGCAATATGATAAAAGAGAAATTCCAAAAACTGATCCAAAAGCTATGCCAGCAAATAAAAGAGCCGTTTTAATATCAATTTCTGCAAGCTTCACAGAAGCTGCAGAGATTACTGCAACAGCCATCACTCCTAAAATAGCACTTAATTTTCTAGCCTTCTCATTGGCAATAGACGTAGCTTTTTCCATAGCAAATCTTTGCTCTTGTTCAAGCTGGGCCATTTTTACTATTTTATTTAATATCCCAGGAGAAATTGCCTCATATTCGCTAATCACTTCAATTGGAGGAAGGAAGCTTTCAAATTTTCTTCCGGGAAGAGGAGTCTCGACCTGCTTTTTTTGTATATCAACTTCGCTATCCTTAGGATATCCTTTATTTAATCTATCATTGGAATAAAAATTTTTTACTTCCTTTTTTTCACTCACTGTTATCTCTCACTTTATTATATGCATTATTCAATAAATTGAATGCCTTCCCAAAGTATATTTCCACTCCAAGATTTTTAGCACGTAAATCTGATTTAGGAGAAAAATCTAATATATTAAAAAACTTACTAAAAATAATCTGACAAAATTTATTCATCATTATTGCTCTGATAATAACCTAAATATGGGATGAAAGGCTCACCTCGGAAATTTACAGCATTATTATATTTAATGCAACACATTCTAAAAGTTTTATCGCAAGTCTGCCCCGGAAATCTTGCTTTATCAATACCACATTTCTTATCTCCAAACCGCGCTCTACATGTAGTACTATAAAATTGAGTAAGCATAGATTCATATTTCTTAGTAATAGGAAAAAGTATTAAATTAAAACTTAATGAGTTTTTGTGAAATTCATTGCAATAATATACCAGATATTTTTCCAATCTTTCTATTTCTGTAAAATAAAAATATATACTTATTTTAGCATCAATTAATTCCGAGTCATAAGAAATACCCTTTTCTTCAAAGCATCCTTCAATAACAATCTCGCCAAATCCATTATCATCAAAAACCGCATTTTTTATAGAAACCCCTGAGGAAGAAAGAAATATTTTATTTTCATGCTCAATAGAAGATGAAGCCTCAGTCAATCTTATGATCTCGCTATTTTTACACTCAATTTCAAAACAAAATTTCCAGGAATTAGGGGATTTTTTTATTAATTCCTGCGCTTCAGAACTAAGCATCAAAAACCTCTTTAATATTAATTTCTTTGAGTGCTATGCTTCCGTCCGGGCAATAAGAATATTCTATTTTGTCAGTTATAAATCTCACCTTAGTATCAAATTCAAAGCTTGCAAAAAGATTCTGCTCCATTTCGAGATTGTCCCGAAGAATTATCTCCTTTGTTTCTATATCATAGCTCCAGGGGATCTCACGGGTTTCTGAGCGCAATTTTACAGTCTCTATTAAAGGCAAGGCAATAGGCCTTACATATGGATTAATTAGATCATTATAAGATTTAAATAGCTGGAATTTTTCCGCCTGATTTTCATAACCAAAAATAAATTGGTCGGCCACAAAAAAGTCAGTATAATCCTTCAATCTAAAGCTATGTAATGGGCCTTTCCTGCAAGTAAAAAATGCAACTAACTCTTCCATTTGCAAAGAGTTAATTCGAGCATTAGATATTTTATAAAATCTCTGAGGCACAGAAGAATTATTCCTAACAGAATCTCTGCCAGAAATACTAGTAATTATAGTGGAATCATATCCATAGCTACATGATAAAAATGGCGAAAGAAATTCAGGCAATCTAATCTCGTGATGCTCTTTCATATTTCACCCATTTTATCTTGAATCAAAGCCATATAACCAAGATTTATTTTTGTAGTTATCATATCTTGGCTATAGCCAAATTCTGCGTCATTTATTTTTCCGCTAATAAATATATAAGAGGCTAAATGCTCCTGATGTTTATAAAATATTTTTTCTATCCTGCTGATTATTATTCTAAAATGAGAAAATGTTTTATCTCTTAAATATACATTTATCTCTCCTGAAATTTCATACAAAGAAGGCTTATTAGATTGAATCAACTTTGCTGAAGTTACTCGTTGAAGAATGTAAGGATATTTTGTAGCTTGCTTCACCGTCTGGTGAACCTCGCCTACCAATAATTTTAATTCTCTATCCTCTTCCAGTAATCTATAAAAATTTTGCTGAAATTCCACACTTATAGCTAACCCCATATCTCTACTTCTCTGTTATTTCTAAAACAATAATTTTCAAAAGCTGATTGATTTCATAGGGGTTAATAATCCGCTTAATAATAAATATGCGCCTACCAAATCGAATTCGCATTTTATAATTAATATGTGGTGTATATCTTGTTGTTAAAAGATAATATTCTTCAAACATAACATGCCCAAAATTCAGCCCATCAAATTCTTTTATACTAGTTTCTGATAGAGCAAGTATTTCAGCATAAGCATCTTCAATCTTAACCCAATTTTCTTCCTCATGATCACTTTCACTATAGTTAGCAATTAACTCAATCTTATGCTTTAATTTACCAACGAGTGATTTCGATGTTTTTTTGCTCATATTTTAAAATATTCTCAAATTTCTATAGGGTTTATATAATAAACACAGACTCTCTCTTTTCTCATGATCCATAATCTCCTTGTCATAAAGCATACTAGTATGGAAAAATATTCCTTGCTTGATAGCTTCAGGAAGCCTTGCGAATCCAGCTATAAATCTAATTTCTATATCTTTATTTCTGAAGTGAGGAGAAAATGTAATTTTTTTATGGCTCAATATAAAATCCTTGCCATCTTCAAGAATAATCTCATCATCATCTTTAAGCTTCACCTCCTCTATAGCGATAATATCGCTAGCAGGTAAAATCACTTCCCCCAAAGGACTAGGTTTATATACACAAGTGATTTTCCTCTTATGCACGTATCTCCCAAGATACTGCTCAGCAAATTCTGTTGCAGCCAGTATGTTAGATTTGATTAGTTCATCATCACCTTCTGAAACCACTCGTAAGAATAATTTTACCTCAGCAAGAGGTAAAATATCCTCTTCGATAAGCAGAATGTTTTTTATCAAAATATTTTTCATACTAAATAATCACTACATTAAAATAACCATATGATTTTTATGTAAAATTTATTATCTTTGTCATAAAAATCATATATTTGGCCTGAGGAGAGAAAATTATAACGTAAGCAGCTTTATTGCAGATAGATCGACAACGTCGCCTCCTACTCTTTTAGTTGCATAAAATTTAATAAAAGGCTTCTCGGTATATGGATCTTTCACAAGAGAAATACCTTGCCTATCCACAATTTTGTATCCAGCTTTAAAATCTCCAAGCGCTATTATTGGTCTCCCAGCTTCAGGAACGGGCATATCTGAAGAACAATAAACAGGTATACCAAAAATTGTATTAGGAGCTTTTTCACTAAGAGATGGTTGCCATATAAATCTACCATTTTCATCTTTTAATCTCTGTATATGAGCTAATGTTCTTCTATTCATCAAAAAGCTAGCATTAGGTTGATATCTATCTTCAAGGCTATTTAGCAGATTTATTAAATCAGTAGCTTTCAACGCCTCCTCTTCCTCAACTCTTACTTTTCCGAGCTCATCAAAATAAGCTAAAAATCCTTTAGGTTTATTCGCACCATCACCAGAAATAAATGCAGCATTTTCAAAACTTGAAAAAGTTTCAACAATCTGCTGAGTCAACCATTCTTCAATATTAACAAAGGTATCATCCAAAAGCCTCTGAGTAGCTTTAGGCTGGGCATAGACCTCATGTACATGAATTCTTTTTTGAAGCAATTTAGGCGCCGCAGTTTCATTTCTTGCTTCTGTTTCAGCAACCCATCCGCCATTAAAAACTCCATCCTGAACAAGAAGTTCTAGCACATTGCTAGAAATAGTCTCGCAAGAAGCAAGCTTTCTAAAAATAGAAATCTCAGCTATTTTAGCAATAACATCTTTATATCTTTCAGGCGAAACAGCAAAAGCCCCCCTTTCTGCATCTCCTGAAGAAAATGCTTTATATTCTAGAGAAGAGGAACTTCCCTTTAAAAAATTTCCTAAGTTATCAGATTCTTTAGTTTCTGCTGTTAGCCCAAAAATTGGCATATCTTCCATATTGCTTTTTTCTCCTTTTAAATTATTTACTTCTAATTCTAAGCTCTTAACTCGTTTCTCTTGATTTTCATAACTTTTTTCAAAATCTTTCCACTCATGAGCTATATTTTCTACTGTTTTGATAATTTTATCCATTTTTACTCCTTTTATTGATTTGGGAAATATATAAAGCAGCATCTTCTAATACTGATACAAAGCGCTTTTGCGAGGCTTCTATTGCAATGGCTTCAGAGAGATAATTTGCAGGAAAAGTCACAACGCTAATCTCCCATAGTTCAAGTTCTGTAATGATTCTTTTATTGTCTTCGCGGATATATGATTTTTGAGTATTGAAACCTATGCTAAGACCATTGATAATATTTTTAGAAAATAAATCTATAGCTTCCCTACCTTTCTCTGTACCGCTTGTGATTGAAGCTTCTATATAAAGGCCATAAGCATCTTCATAGATTTGTGTGATTTTACCTATTGGAAATTTAGGATCATGCTGCCAAAGTAATTTTATTTTCTCTGCGCGGCTTCTTATCGTGCTGTCGAAAGCACCTTTTACTATTATGTCATTATGGCTATCAACTACATCAAAAACGCTTGCATATCCTGAAATACAAAAGTCCTTATAATAAGAATTAGACTTTTGCATCCAATTAATCTGCATCCTTTCCATCTATTCATCCTTCTTTATTAAATCTTGAAGGATGTTATATCAGATAAAAAGCGAGCACTAATAACCTGGTGAATTATTTTGAAATATAAATTGTGGAAAGAATTGATCCCTTATACCCACCGCTAATATTATTATGCATTGCATACCTATAGCTAGGGTATAATTCTGGATTACTGTAAGTATCATCATTAAAATGTTTAACGACTTCTATATCCAAATTTTTTAATAAAAATTTCACGAAAGCTGGCAAATCAAATAGATATTTTTCTGATAAGTGTTTTTTGAAAAATTGATTATAAGCTTCTGATTTTTCTAAAAAATTATTATAAAAATTTTGATCTACTTCGTAAGATTTTTGCTGAATTGACGGCCCTATTACTGCAACTATCTTATCATCAGATTTTTCTCTCATTTTTTGAGCCAATACTTCTAAAACACCTCCAAAAGCACTTCTCCAACCACAATGAGCAGCACCTATTATTTTACCATTTTTTGATGCTAAAAGAACAGGAACACAATCAGCAGTCTGCACTCCAAGAGCTCTTAAATTTTTCATTGATATCATTGCATCAGCTTCAGGCTCCTGCCCTACCGCCCAAATATTATCAGCATCCACAACTTTAATTCCATGAACTTGGTTTAATATTGCTAAGCTTTTCGCTCCCAAATCTTCTGTTACAGCGCTAATATTCTTTAAAATCTCTTCTACTGGATATTTTTTTGGGATATATTGATGAGTGGAAGCATTAAATTCTTTATTATATATTTTTATGAAGACCTTGCCTGGGACTAATTCAAAATGATGCATAATAGCTCTGAGATTAATTATAAAATTTTACCTTTAATAGAAAGATTAAAGAGCAAAAATTTTTTATCAACTATTAATTCGCAAATTCTGCAATTACTAGGCTCAGAAGTGACTATAGGGGTAGAAATAGAGTTTTATTGCCCCGGAGCAAACCTGGAGCTTTTAACTAACATATTACCAGAATATCAATTTCTGCTAGAAAGAGGAAAAGATCAATTTGAATATCATTTAGACCCACGTCCTGCATCACACTGTCTAGATATATGTGAAACTATAGAAGAGAGTCGTAATCTTATAAGAACAAGATTGGCATCTAAAAAATTAAGCGCTGATTTTTCGCCAAAACCATATGAAGATGACTATGGAAGCTCTCTTCAATTCCAATTTAGCAATCAATCTGAGTTATTCCAGAATAAAACAGAGGAAATTTGCGCTTCATTTTGTCACTATGCTAGCTCTACCTTCCTAGCATACGCACATACCCCTATAGATTATAAAAGATTTAAAAGCGAATTTATGGCTCCTACGCACATATCTTATGGCTTTAATAATAGAACATGTCTTATAAGAATTAATGGGGAATCCCAAAAAAGAATAGAGATTAGATCCCCATCTTCCAAATCCGAGCCCTATTTAGTATTATCAACTATATTAATGAATATTTATAGAGCCCTAACCGAAGAGCCAAGACACAATAAATATACTAAAATATATGGCAATAGTTATGATTCTCAATATAATCTTGATAAAATCCCAGAGACTATTTTAGATGCAGAAAAGCTTTTTAATGAAGAATTTTTTTTATAACATTAGCAAAAAACTTCTAATTGCAATGCTATACCTCAGCTCATTACAAGCCGAAGCTAAAATGACTATAATATATGACTCTGAAGTGCAAAACGTTATAGAAAAAATTGTAGAGCCGATTTTTTCTGCAGCAAAAATTAAAAAACCGCAAATATATGTTATTGCAGACCCCACCCCCAATGCCTTCACTACTGGGGGAGAAATAATATATATACATACAGGTCTCATTTATAAATTCCCAGAGCCTAATATACTAAGAGGAGTTGTGGCGCATGAAGCGGGACATATAACTGCAAGACATGTTTCAAGAATTCAAACATATGCTGAAGATCAGAAAAAATTCGCTGCAAGCTCTCTAATACTCGGGCTAATTGGCTTCAGTTTAACTCAAAATCCCAATCTTTTAATGCAGGGGGCGCTAGTTGGAGCACATACTTCCGAAAGGTCAATATTAAAATATTCTAGAGAAAACGAAACAATAGCTGATATTAAAGCTGTAGAATATCTTCGCAAATCAGGCTATAACGCAAGTGGGTTAATCTCTTTGCTAGAATCTTTTGCAAAACAGGATAAAACCTCCTTAGCTATTAATAAATATGACCTTACCCATCCAATTTCTCAAGAAAGAATTTCTCTTATTAAAAACCAGAATATGAATTCTCGTAATTTCGAGGAAGATAATTCATTAAAATATCAATATCAAATGATAGGAGCTAAGCTTTCTAGCTATACTACTTCTTCCATAGATAAAAGGATTTTTAATAGAGAAGCTGTTACTTACGCTGAAGCTATAATAGCCATGAAAAGATCAGACAAAAAAACCGCACTTAAAAAAATAAATAATTTAATAAATAACAAACAGTCCAATCCTTATTTTTATCAGCTAAAAGGAGAAATCCTAGCTTTCTTTGGAGATATAAGCGCCTTAGAACAATTTAAAAAAGCTTTATCTTTGATTAAAGATCCTATTTTAAAAATAGAAAATGCAATAGCCGAAATTAAATTCCTTAAAGATTCAGGAAAAATTAAAATTGCAATACAGGCTATCGAATCTTCCTCCCAGAATTATATGCATAATAATGTGATTTTAGATTATCTGGCTTTAGGATATGATAAAATAGGCCAGACTGGTTATAGTATATATTATAGAGCATTAGGTCAAAAAAATAACGGAAATTTGAAATTAGCTAAAAAATTGGCAATGCAATGCAAAGCTCTCTCTCATGCTAATAATGTATTAGCGCTTAAATGTGATGATATAATAAACACTGAAGAATAAAAATTATTCTGATAAATTTATTATGATTTGAAGTGAATAATCTATATGCTATATAGACAATATCAAAAATTTATTAACAGGAGTATGTGATGATATTTGGAAAATATAGAGGCTTAATCTTAGGCTTTCTTTTTATTAGCGCGATTATTTATTTAGGTTATAGAAACGATAAAAAGTTCGATCAGTTTTTAAGTAAAATTGATCCAATTGAAAAAAAGACCGAGTCTCAGAAGCAGGCAACAGCTAATTCCGAACACAAAAACGGAGAAGAAAATAAAGCCACCTCTTTGGAGTCCGCTTCACCACTCACTCCTTCTCAAGTAGAGGAAATTGTTAAGTCTTACATAATCCAAAATCCTCAAATAATTTCAGAAGCTTTGGATAAACTACAATCCATGAAGATGGAAGAAATGAAAAAGGAAGTGCAATTAAGCATTTCGAACCATAAATCCGAACTCGAAGGGGCAACGACTTCTCCTATTTTAGGCAATAAAGAAGGAAAATCTATTATAGTAATGTTTTTTGATTATAATTGTGGTTATTGCAAACAATCTGCAGAATCAATTGAAAAAGCAATTTCTAGCGATAAAGACACAAAAGTAATTTTAAAAGTATATCCTATCTTAGGCAGTGATTCAGAGTTCTTAGCAAGAATAGCTTTAGCGGTTAACATACATAGCCCAAATAAATTCCATGCAATTCATAGCGAATTCTTATCTAACAAAGTATTTGAGAAAGAAGACATAATCGAGCTTCTCAAAGATCATAAAATTAATTATCCTGAAATAGAAAAATTATCAGAATCAGAAGAAGTAACTAATTTAATTACTAATAATTTAAAGCTAGCTCAAGATTTAAAAATCAATGGCGTCCCGGCTTTCATAATTAATGGTAATTATTACCCTGGGTTTCTTTCTGCTGAACAGTTAATTGAAAAATCAAAAGCTGCGGACACAGAGCATAATAACAACGAACATAACAATACAGAGCAACAGCAGGATGATAAAAAAGCTAAATAAGAAAAACTGAGGTAAGTAAACCATAAATTCAAAATCTATGGTTTACTTCATAATCAATTTCTCTGTTTTGTTGCAAAATTAAAAAAAAATAGATATTCTTGCTTTCTATTAATAATGAGTTAAATTATCAATGACCAAAGCGTTATCCTTACTTATACTTTCGTTAATTAGCTCGAGAGCCTATGGTTTATCGTTGCCAGAAGCCCTGGAAAAAGCATATGCTACAAATTCACAGCTCAAGGCAATACAAGAAGATTACGTATCAGCAATACAAAAATACCCAGAAACTCTTTCCAGTGAATTTTTGCCTTCAGTAACAGCTATTTCAAACCTAACTTCTACAAAAGATAAAACCACGGCTAATATCAGACAAAACTCCACCCAGTACCAAAAATCCCTGGAGGTTAAACAAAATATTTTCGCAGGAGGCTCTTCTGCCGCAAACCTTGCATCTGTTAAACATACGATAGACGCAGCAAAATTAAAATATTTAGGCGATGAGCAGGAATTTTTATTAAATGCAACAATCACATATATTAACTTGATAATTTCAAAGGAAAAACTAGAAGCATCTAAAGCTTTCGTGAGCTCTCTCCAAAAAAAATATGAAGCAGCGCAAGAAAAGCTAAAAGTAGGAGAAGCAACTCAAACTGATGTTGCAGCAACAAAAGCAGAAAAAGCTCGAGCACAATATGAAGAAGCAAATAATAATGCTGCATATAAAACTGCAATAAGTTCTTTTATAACCACTTTTGGCACAGAACCTGTTGACATCAAAATGCCAGAAATACCAGCAGACTTACCAGCAACATATGAAGATTTTGAAAAAGTCGCTATGAATTCGAGCTTAGACCTAAGAAGCGCGAGATCAAGTTTACTCTCAACAAAAAATAGAGTTACTGCAGCAAAAGGAAATTTATTACCGTCTGTTGACATCAGTGCAAGGGCTAATAGAAGCGACAGAAGATTTGAAGATAGGATTGAGAAAAATATAGAGCAGAATAGCTATTCCACAGGCATCTCTCTTACAATTCCTATAATTCCAAATGGGGGAGCAGAACATTCTAAAGTTAGACAAGCAAAATCCCAGCTAAGAAAACTTGTATATAATAATGAATATGCACAAAAAGCCATAAAGACCCAAATCATTCAGCATTGGGAACAATATAACGCAGCAAAACTTGTAACCGAATTCGCCAAAGCTGCGATTGATGCTAAAGAAATTGAATTAGAAGGAATAAGAAGCATGTATAATGTCGGACTTAAAACAATGCTTGATGTACTTACTACTGAAAAGGAATTCTATGATACAGTAGTACAAAATATTACATCCAAAGAGCAGCTAATAAAAGCAGCTTATACAATTAAGTCAGATTTAGCACAGCTAACAGCAAAAAATCTTGGCTTAAATATCAAACCATTTGACCCAGACTCAGAATTTAGAAAAACTAAGTTTAAGATATTAGGATTTTAAAATGAATAATAAAAATTTCTCTAACTACAGTGCGAGCAGTATATTGCGCAAAGTTAATGCAGCATTATCAGCAAAATCAGCGCCTCAGGAAGACAATGATGTTTTGGAGCTATTGGAAGAAGCAGACTACAACCATAATTTACCAGAAGAAGAATTCTTGGAAGAGACTCTTGATCTATCAGAAGAGTTACCTGCTCCTTCTGCACCAGAAAAAGAATCAAACTTCTCAATAAAAACTGATAAAATAATTGAAGAAACTAAAGAAAGGCTAAAAATGATGAATGAAAAACTAATATCTGAAAACACAGCAGAAAAAACTTCGGCTCTATTGCAAGAATTAAAAACAAAATCGGCAAAAAATAAAAATCAAGCTTCCACACTATTGTTCGATTCAGGAGAAACAGTAGAAGACATGGTTCGTGAATTAATAAAACCATATCTAAGCACATGGCTAGACCAAAATTTGCCTCTAATTGTTAAAAATATTGTAGAAAAAGAAGTAAAAAAATTGATACCTTCTGAAGATTAGACAATGAAAAAAACTCTCAAACTATCTTTATTAGCTACTATATTACTCTGTTCTAGCTTAAAAAGCTTAGCAATAGATAACACTAGCACCTCTAACAATATAGCTCCCATCAATATAGATATAAAAAAACCAGAAGAGAGTTTACAACAAAACTTAGAAAAAGATGTGGAGTCTTTAAGAGCTCCTCAAATTCCATCTAAGGCAACCACGCCAGAAGAAAAGATAATTGAGCCTCAAGCAGATACAAATCCTATTATTCCGACTACGGCTCCTACTACAAAAACATCTGAAAAAGACCTGAACTTTAAAGAAAAAATTATAAAATATTACAAAGAATATGAAGAATGGTCCCGAAGCAAACAACCAAAATGGTTAGTCTCTCTTACAGAAAAATATTCTAAAAAAACCTCTGATGATAAAAAGAAAGATGAGATTAAATTAGCTACAAAGCCTATTATCACAGATAGCTCAGATGCTAAAGTAAAAACAGCTAAAAACAAAATTGACGAGCCTAGCAAAGTAAAAATATCTGAAAATGGGCCAAGCTTTAAAGAAAAAATTATAAAATATTACAAAGAATATGAAGAATGGACCAGAGGCAAACAACCAAAATGGTTAGTCTCTCTTACAGAAAAATATTCTAAAAAAGAGGCAAAAACTGGAGACAATGTTAATAAAAATAATGAACATAGCAAAGATTTAGATTCAAATAAGATTATCGCGGGAAATAATGTTTCCGAAACTCCTTCTAATCAAATTAATATTATAAATAAAAATGTAATTATAGATCTTCCAAATATAGAAAGAAAGAATCTTCCAGAAAAAGCAAATCCTATAAACAACGACAAAGTGCCTTCTACATCTGCATCTTTAGAAAATCCAACTAATCTAGCGAAAGCAGAAGAACCAGTTTTGAACAAACAAGAAAATAAAATAGAAACTCCAATACCTTTTCAAGATGTAGCTGCTACAAAACCTCAAGAAACCACAACAGCTCTGAGTTCAGCGATGCTACCTAAACAAGTTAACAAGGAGCCGGTACAAGAAAAGCCAGAAACACAACCTGAAAAAGTAGAAGTGGCAGAAACAAAAGATAAGCCTAAAGATTCAGTAGCTCCTGAAGAAAATAAAACAAAGGAAATAGTAGAATCCCAACCAATTGCGCAGGCTAAAAATACTCCTCCTGCTACTGAAGCAGTTGCAGCAAAGGCTGAAGAACAAATGCCTGGAGATGTAAAAGACCAAATGAATAACAGCACTCAAAACGCAAATTTAACTCCTCAAGATTCGAGGCCAAAATTAATAGTAACTGAATTAAAAAAAGTCCAACAAAAAGTTATCTCTCCTGAGGAACTTGCGTTGCAGGAAGAAGCTCAGAAGGAGCTAGAAAAATTTGTCGAAGATGAAGTTGCAATGCTAACATTCCCAAGAGATGAAGATCTTGTGCTAGGAAAATCCACGCTTTCTGCAAAGCTAACATATGCGGACGACACAGAATATATAAATTACTTTTGGAATTTTTATAATAAAAATAAAAACGTCGCTAAAAACAGAGAAATGAGAGCTCTGATTACCAAACTTTCAAAAAGTGATGGAGATGTAAAAATCGATAATGTACAAGAATATGCAGAAAACTATATTTATAGAAACGATATTGATGGTCTAAGAACTCTTATTGATCACAGCGATATAAATTTTGTAAGATATGTAGATGATGGTTTTGATCCCGTGATGCTTGCTATAGAGCAAAGAGAATATAATTCATTATATTATCTTTTAATGAGAGGCGCTCCAGCATCAAGAATAACTCCTGATGGAAGAAGTTTATATAATATAGCTCAAGAAGGAAGCTCTGATTCAATAATCTGGCTTCTAAAAAGCGCTTCCGCAAAGACTAATTAATATGCCATCTAATCCGAAATTATCTGTCAAAATCTTGACAATATTTCCAGAAATTTTCCCTGGCCCTCTTGCTATCTCATTGATAGGCAATGGCTTAAAAAATAACCTATGGTCTCTTGAGGTTATTAATATTAGAGATTTTGGTGTAACAAAGCACCAGACTGTAGATGATGAACCTTTTGGTGGTGGGTGCGGCATGGTAATGAAACCAGATGTAGTCTCTGCTGCTATTGAACACGCAAAACAAACAATGAAAGCCCCGCAAATATTTTATACTTCCCCAAGAGGAGTAAAATATTGCCAGAAATATGCTCATGAAATTTCTCTGAGCAAAGAAATAATTATTATCTGCGGCAGATTCGAAGGGATTGACGAAAGAATAATTGAAGAGTATAATGTGCGCGAGATTAGTTTAGGAGATTTCGTATTATCCGGAGGAGAAACTGCTGCAATTGCAATATTAGATGCGGCCATACGTCTTATTCCTGGTATCCTTGCTAATCAAGATACTTTGAAAGAAGAATCATTTTGTAATTATAAAAATATTGGTACGCTTTTGGAATATCCTCAATATACAAGGCCTGCGCTTTGGAAAGGACGAAAAGTACCAGAAGTACTGTTAAGTGGAAACCACAAACAAATAAAAGATTGGCGTTTAAATAAATCTATAGAAATCACGAAAAAACAACGCCCTGATTTGTTAGAAAAATAATTTTTTTATTTGTTCTTTTCCTCAATAACAGCACTGTAAAAAAGGAGTAAAAAAATGAATGCAATAGATGCTTTCGAGCAAGAGCAAATACAAAAATTGTCATCAAACAAAAAAATCCCAGATTTTCGAGTTGGTGATACACTTAGAGTGCAAGTAAAAATAACAGAAGGTACAACAGAACGTTTACAAGCTTTTGAAGGCGTTGTTATAGCCAGAAGAAATAGCAGTATTAATTCTTCATTCGTACTGCGTAAAATTAGCCATGGTGAAGGCGTGGAAAGAAAATTTATGCTATATTCTCCTCTCGTGCACACCATTGAAGTGGTAAGAAGGGGTGTTGTTCGTAGGAATAAACTATATTATTTAAGAGATTTACGTGGTAAAGCTGCGCGTATTAAAGAAAAACTTAATTAATTTCTCAAAAAAGCCGCTTCAAGCGGCTTTTTTTATATATATTGCCTGATTATAATTTATTTAGATTTATCTCTTGTATCGAATTTAAAGCTTTAGCTACAAAATCTGGATATGATCTATTCAATAAACTAGTTAAAACTTTGCCTGGACCAATTTCATAAGCAGAATTATTTTTTGAAATTATAATATCCATAGTTTCACGCCACCTTACAGTGCCTGCAATTTGTTCAATTAATTTCTGCTTTATAAAAGAAACATCGCTTGTTATTTCTATACTTATATTGTCAAGCACAGGAACACTAGGGGCTGAAAAATTTGAACTCGCAATTACTTCTTTCATTTTTTCTGCAGCACCTGACATTAAAGAACTATGGAACGGAGCGCTCACATTCAGCTTTATTGCTTTAATTCCATTCTCTTTAAACAATAATATAGCCTTTTCGATAGCATTTGCTGAACCACTAATTACTATCTGTTCTTTACTATTATCATTTGCAATCTCGCATATTCCTTCTTCTGCAGCTTTCTTTATAATATCATGCAGCTTTGCATCTTCTGCTCCTATTATTGCTGCCATAGCGCCCTGCACCTGTTCAGTTGCTTCTTGCATAAATAAGCCTCTAGCTCTTAATATCTTAGCACAATCTCCTACATTTAAAGAATTTGCTGCGCATAAAGCTGTATATTCTCCAAGCGAATGGCCAGCAACTACAGAACATAACTGATGGATTTTTTTGTTATTTATTTCTTCGATCACTCTTAAGATAGCGATAGAAGTAGCCATTAATGCTGGCTGAGTATTATATGTTTGAGTTAGCTCATTTTCTGATCCATTAAATATAATATCAGATAATCTAAATGAAAGTGCATCATCCACCTCTTCAAACACTATTCTTGCAACAGGAAAATTTTGATAAAATTCCAACCCCATTCCAACTTTTTGTGAACCTTGACCGGGAAAAATAAATGCTCTATTCATATTCTTATATTTTTTGGAAGATAATATGAAAATACAACTTAACTTGTCAATAATTCTAATGATATTCATTTCAAGCATGAATGCAAATGCAGACATAAAAAAAATAGCTACAGAATTTGACAAAGGTAATATCTCTCATGCTTTACATCTTACAAATGATAGTCACTACAAAGAAATACACCAATTTTTACTTTCTCAAAAATTTTTAGATACTTCTCAAAAATCTTCTTTTGAAGAAATCACAGCTTTTCTCGAAAAACATAATAATTGGCCGCAATATGAATCCTTAGCAACAAGAGCAGAAAATCTTATTCACAGCACTACTTCCAAAACTAAGATAATCGAATGGTTTCACAAACATTTCCCGAAAACTCAAAACGGAATATATAATTATTATCAAGCAGCACTAGCAAGGATTAAAGATCACAAAAAGTTAGAAGAAATAATAAAATTCACTTGGATTAATTATAACTTTAGTGAAAACGAAAAAAATATCTTTCTAAAAAAACACAAAGACATATTAAACCAAAATGATCATATAGATAAAATTTCTGAATTATTATGGGCTGATAAAAAATCAGAAGCAGGAAAATTATTCTATTTAGTAGATAAAAATTATCAGCAAGTTTTTGCCACATGGTTGGAAATTTTAAATAATAGTTCTAAAGCAGAAAAATTATTTTATAAATTGCCAGGAAGCTATAAATATCATCCCGGCTTATTATATGCATATCTAAAATTACATAAAAAAACAGAGCCAAACTCGCAACTTACTAACTTATATTTGCATATCACAAAAGATAGTAAACATGCAAAAAAATGGTGGAAACTGCAGAATTATTATGGGAGGGAATTATTCAGCCAAGGCAAATATCAAGAAGCTTATAAAATTGTTTCTAATACTAATTTATCAGAGCCGGCTGAAATAGTTGAAGCGAACTGGTTTGCTGGTTGGCTTGCTCTGCGTTATCTAAAAGCCCCCAAAAAAGCACTCCCACATTTCGAAAAAATTTATTCAAACGCAAAATCTTCTTTTTCCCTTTCAAGGGCCTCATATTGGATGGGTCGCTGCTACAAAGAGCTAAAAAACAAAGAATTAGAATCAAAATGGTTCACTGAAGCATCTCATTTTGGATTTACCTTTTATGGGCAACTAGCTCAATATGAGCTTGGTTATAAAAATTTAAAATTAGAAACCAACCTTGCCGTAAATCAACAAGACGCGAAATATTATAAGCTAAATCCTATGGCACAAATTGCTGCTTTCATCTCATTTACTAATAAAAAAGAATTATTAAGTCTTTATGCTAAAGAGGCATTTTACTTAAGCAAAAGTTCTGGGGAAGTAAAAATGCTATATAACCAAATTTCTCCACAGTTAAACTTGCATTGGAAAGTTGAAATTGCAAAGCTGGCTCAGCAAGCCGGTATATTACTAATTGATCAAGCTTTCCCTACTACTTATAAAAAAATAAATTTTGTAGAGGACAAGGTCTTAACACATTCTATAATCAGGCAGGAATCTGTATTTGATCAATATGCAATAAGCTCTGCTAATGCCCATGGCCTTATGCAGCTTTTACCTTCAACAGCTAAGGAATTAGCTAGCGAGTTAAAGGTACGTTTTAACGCTAAAAACTTAACTGCTAATGCAGAATATAATATTAAGCTAGGAAGCAATTATCTTAGCAAATTAATGAAACAATATAATCACTCTTATATACTAACTGCATCTCATTATAATGCTGGTTACGTTGCAAATAAATGGCAAAAATCCTTAGGCGAGCCTAAAAAAATGAAATTATATAAAGCTATAGATTTTATAGAGTCCATACCATATTGCGAAACAAGAACTTATGTCCATCGTATATTAGAAAATATGCAAGTTTATCGATATGTTTTAGATAAGAATAAAAAACTCCGAATAAAAGAAGATATACTAAATTAAAATTTGTTTATGAACTATAGTAAATTACCACATGACATATTAACCTCAGTGCTTATCTGCGGTTTATTTGTGGCTTTTATTTTAGGACTAAACATGATGGGTGGTGAAATAAATTCTAGCACTAGCCAGATTAATTTAGACCCAAAAAACTTACCATTTTACTGTTTCAAAACTGCAATAAGATTTATTTGCGCAATGATATTTTCGGTTATATTTGCAATATTATATGCAACCATAGCCGCAAAAAACAAAAGAATGGGCAAATTACTAATTCCAGTATTAGATCTATTTCAATCTGTCCCAGTAATAGGTTATATTTCTTTTTCTGTGACATTTTTTATCGGTCTATTTCCTAATAGCATGCTTGGGATAGAGTTTGCTTCTGTATTCGCGATACTAACTGCCCAGATATGGAACATAATATTAAGCATCTACCAATCTCTTAAGACAGTTCCAAAAGAACTCTACGAAGTAGCAAGGCTTTATAAGCTTAATAATTGGAAAATATTTTGGATAATAGAATTGCCGTTTTCTCTACCAGGAATTATTTGGAACGTCATACTTTCAATGTCAGCAAGCTGGTTTTTTGTTGTAACACAAGAAGTAATATTAGTAGGAAATCATAATTATACTCTTCCTGGAATGGGGGGATATATTGCACTTGCCTTAAAAAATTATGATTTAAAAGCCATCGCTTATGCAACTATTGCCCTTGCTACTTTAATTATTTTATTTAATGAGTTATTATATAAACCTCTTATAGTACTCAGTGAAAAATTTAGATATGAATTTGACTCATCCTCCGATAGACATAACATTTCTTGGTTTTTACATAGCATAAGACAGTCTAATATTTTAAATTCAGTTTTTGCTTACTTAATTAGTTTTTGCAAATTTTGTCTTAATCTCACTCCACCTAGAATAATTTCTAGATATTCAAATTATTTCTTTTGTATTTTAGAGATGATATTCTGGTGCTCAACAGGACTCGTACTTTATAAAATAATAATTTTTATATTCCAAATATCTTACGGATTCATCTCAATATCCGATATAAAAACTATATTATTTTATGGAGCATTGACAGCTGCACGGATTTTATCATTACTCTTTATCTGCTCTTTATTTTGGGTGCCAATAGGAATCTATATAGGTCTAAGACCAAAAACAGCTGCAAAAATTCAACCAATAACACAGCTTCTAACAGCTATTCCAGCCAATTTATATTATCCTCTCTTTGTTAGCATGATTATTTCTTACAAACTAAACCCCAATATATGGCTAAGCTTCATGCTCTTAATCGGTTCTCAATGGTATATTCTATATAATGTAATAGCTGGAGCACAAAATATCCCAACAGAATTATTAGAAGTCGCCAATTTATTTAAAATTAAATTTTCTGATAGGATATTTAAAATTCTTCTTCCCTCAATAGCACCATATTATATTTCTGGGCTTATGACAGCTGCAGGAGCTTCATGGAATGCGAGTATAGTTGCAGAAACTATGCAATGGGGAGAGCATAGTATTTCAGCTATGGGAATAGGCTCATTCATAACACATAGCACGAAAGAAGGATCTTACCCACATATAATTTTAGGTATAGTAATTATGTGCTTTTTTGTAATAATGATAAACAGGTTGCTGTGGAGACCTTTATCCAATTATATCTCGGCCAGATTTAATCTCGCATAAATATATTATATATGATAAATAAAAAAATTTTAGAACTTAAAAATGTCAGTAAAGTTTTTGAGTTAAATAATAAAAACATTACAATATTAGAAAATCTAAATCTCGATATCTATGAAGGAGAAATAGTTGGAATAATTGGCAGATCTGGTTCAGGTAAATCGACCTTATTAAGACTATTATCTAATTTAATCGAGACTAGTTCAGGAGAAATTTTATATTATGGAGAACCGTTAAAAAGCTTTGATCATAAAATCTCTATGGTCTTTCAAACATTTGCACTTATACCTTGGTTATCCGTATATGAAAATATTATTTTAGGATTGGATCAAAATAAGCTTTCGAAAAATGAAATACAAGGAAAAGCCTCAAAAGCAATATCATTGGTAGAGCTTGGTGGCTATGAAGAGGCATATCCTAAAGAAATGTCTGGTGGCATGAGACAAAGGGTAGGATTTGCTAGAGCTCTCGTGGGCGACCCTGAAATTTTGTTAATGGACGAGCCATTTTCTGCCTTAGATTATCTCACAGCTAATTCTTTAAAATCAGATTTGCTAAAATTATGGCATAATAGAAAGAATTCCTCTTTAAAATCTATTATAATAGTCACTCATAGCATTGAGGAGGCTATTAAGCTCTGCGATAGAGTAATTGTTTTATCTTCGAACCCAGGAAAAATCATTCATGATGAGAAGATTAAATTAAAGCATCCAAGAGATGAAACGTCTAATGCATTCCATCAAATAATGGATGATTTATTTACTGCAATGACTCATTCAATGAGCCAAGGGCCAACCTCTACTGGAATTTTCCATAATTATCCTCAGCAAGTTTCCGTAGTGAGTTTATTCCATTTCATGATGCACGTAAAAGAGCTTTCGAAAGAAAATATTACTCTAAAAAAGATCTCGGCTGATCTTAAATTAAATAATCAAAGGTTAGTGCCAATTTTAGATAGTTTAATACTGTTAAAATTTATAGAAATTCAAAAACAAAATATAAAGATTACAGCTAAAGCTGATGAATTTCTTGAAGCAGATGAAGAAAGACAAAAAGAAATTTTCAGAGAACATTTATTGTTATATGTGCCTTTTATTAAAACTATATATGAGAAACTCAAAGCAAATAAATTACATTCTCTTTCTAAAGAAGACATACTATCTTTATTAGAAAATAATTTCGATAAAGCAACATGTTTGAAAATTTTAAGCTCTACAATTTCATGGGCGAGATATGCGGATTTATTTTCCTATGACCAAATAAAGAATGAGCTTAAATTAGATCCATATTTAAACCACTCAAAAATGGGATAAAATTAATTTTTATTTTAGATAATTATGCAAGAAATTATCAATTTGTTCATTCATCTCTTTAACAGGAGGAGCATAATTAGACGCCACAACTACAAAAGCTTTTGATCTTTTTAAATCAAATCCACACAAGCAATTATTCATTGCAAGATGGCCTGTTTTTGCTCTGATATAATCTGGTAGTTTTTTTCTGTTAGCTAAGGTGCTTTCTGCCTCTCCTGGACTTGCAAGGCTTTCTATAAAAGCTTTGCTAGAATAGCCCTGCTTTAAAATTTTATAAAGCTTTCTTGTCTGAATTCTATTATACCTTGAAAGGCCAGATCCATCCACAAGAACCGCTCCGGCAAGATCCACTCCGAATTCTTTATGAATCAAGTCTTTTACTGTAAAATAACCATTACTCCACTCATCAACCCCTTCCGGCTTTGCTTTATGTATAATAGTTAGATATAAAACATCAAAGGTCAGGTTTTCAGAACTCTTAGTTGTAGGCTTTATAATATTTGCAAGATTATCGGATTCTATAGACGCATATTCATTCAAATTTTTAGGTAATTCAGCAGCATTTTTTAAGAAAATCACAGGTCTATAAATGCCAAGCTTACTTAAAATATTTTTTACTTTCGCTTTTGCATAATCTTCAAAATCTACCGGCGAAACAACTAGCTCAAAATTTTTGTCATTTAAATTAATATTACCTTTAAGAATAAGTTTTCCTTGTCTATAAACAGAAGCGATATTAGTTTTTTCATCATTTGAAATGACTAAATTCTCTATTTTTATTTCACCATTCTTTCTTACATTAGCAAATTCCAGTTTTTTATCTGGAGAGACAATGATTTTAATTAAATTTTTATCTATATTGACAGCAGAATCAGGGGTGGAATAAGTTTTTCCTAAATCATACATGCTAATATAGTCTGAAAGATAATGCGTTTTAAAAACAGAAGCATCTAATATAATGTTTCCTTTGATTTTTTTATTCTTCAAATTAAGAAGTAGTTCTTCTAATTTTGCAGAAGATAATGTTGGATCTCCTGAAAATTTAATAACAACATCACCGAAATTATTCGCATTTTTTTGCACCAATAAATTCGTCTTATATTTATATTCAGGTCCTAAATACTTTAATGCAAGAAGTGAGGTTATAGTTTTTTGGCAGCTAGCCGGAGTAACATAAGCATCAGAAGCATTTTCTACATCAATCTTATTGTTATTAACATCTCCAATAATATAAGAATAGAATGCAGGCTTTTTTTCATATAGAGCTTTTTGATGGCTAAGATTTGAGCAACTTGTTAAGCTAAATAAAGCGTAAGCAACAATTATTATAAGTCTAGGATATTTCATTTCATTTGCTCTTCTTTAAAACTTTCATATGAATTTAAATAATAGCTTATTGCCTGGTCTATGTAATCATTATTTTCTGACTTAGAATTGACTTCCGTTATCGGATCCTTATTTGGCGCAAGAATAACAAGCCCATCATCTTTAAGATAACCAAGCAGCTGATATGTAGAAATGAATGCTCTATTAGGAGCAGATTTCAAAGCATCGATACCATAAAACTTGCTCTGATAGCTCATTCCATTTAATCCAAGCAATGTTGGAATTGTATCAATTTGGCTCACCAAATAATCTATCTTGGCAGGCTTTATCAAATCTGGGGCATAAATTATCAATGGTATATGATATTTATTTACTGGAAGCTTTGCTTTCCCGGCACTAGATGCACAATGATCAGCCACAATCACAAAAATTGTATCTTTAAACCATGGCTTAGTTTTAGCATCTTCAATAAAATGCTCTATAGCATAATCTGTATATCTTACAACTGAGCTTCTTGAGCCTTGTGGCATGTCTATTGTGTTTTCCGGAAAAGTATATGGCCTATGATTTGTAGTAGTGACAAATAAAGAAAAAAATGGTTTTCCTTCTTCAAATCTAGAATCTATTGCTTTGATTCCTTTGTTAAATGCATCACCATCTGCAATGCCCCAAACATTTGCAAAAGAAATTTCATCTTTAGAAAAATCATTCCTGTCAATTACGTCAAAGCCATTATGAGAGAAAAAATATTTCATATTATCGAAATAACTATACCCACCAAAAATAAAATCAACAGCATAGCCCAAAGGTTTTAAGACCGTTGCAACAGTGAACAAATCTTCATTATTTTGCCTTCTGAGTATTGAAGAGCCAGGCGTAGGAGGAATGCTTTTTACAACAGCCTCAAGCCCTCTAACTGTTCTAGTTCCAGTTGCGTAAGCTTTTGTAAACAAAATACCTTCCTTTGATATTTTATCTAAATAAGGCGTTATATTCTCTTTATTGCCAAAAACTCCAAGATATTCTGCGCTTAGGCTTTCAACTATTATAACTATATAATTTGGCTTTTCTAAATTTCTTTTTAAGATATTTTTCCCACTCACATGCCTTTCTATGCCTTTTTCATTGATAAACTTATCTCCGTCTTGCTTTATCATATTTCTAACCAGCTTGTCAGCTTCAGCACTATCAATCAAAGGATAAAATTTCTTATAATCTAACTCATTATGGAAAAAGGCAAAAACGAACTCATAAATGCCATTTTTAGAAAGCTCTCGCACAAAGCTATTTTTGCTTAGCATAAATTTTTCTGAATCATATATCTGGTTGCACAGACCGGCGGAGAGGAGAGAAAATACTAAAATGCTAATACTTAAGGGCTTATTTTGATTGCGAATTTTGCTTACATATTTTCTAAATAAAATCGTAATTAACAACAAGAGAAAAACATACGCAGAAATAATTGCAGTTACTGGAACAGACTCTTTTAATGTCCCGATTATTTCATTAGTATAAATTAAGTAGTCAACAGCAATAAAATTATAACGTGTTTGATACTCATCCCAAAATGCTATCTCTCCTATCAAATTAAAAAGAAAAATAGCATTTAGAGAGATAAAAGAAAAAAAGCTTAAAATCTGTCCCGCTTTTTGATTTTTGAACAAAGGAGAAAATAATAGCCTAGCTGTTAGAATAATCACCAAACCATATAAACAAGTTATAAAATCATTAAATAGACCTATCAAAAATACTTCAAAAACTTTATTTAGTTCAACTTCCTTCAAAAAATAAGCAAAAATAAAAAGAATAAATCTAGTAAGAAAGGAATATGCAAAGAATAACACAACAAAGATGTTATTTTTTATTTCTTCAAATAAATCAATAAGAAAGACCTTAAACATATCTATTTTCCTGATTTTTATAGCCTATAGCTTCTGCTATGTGGATTTTTCTCACATATTTGGATTCTTCTAAATCTGCTATGGTTCTGGCAACTCTCATAATTCTATTATAAGATCTCATAGACATTTTAAATTTTACTGCAGCTTGGTTTAAAATATCAAGCCCCTCATTATCGGGGGTTGCAAAATCTATCAAGACCTGACCATCCATTTGGCTATTTGTAGTTATTTTATACCCCTCAAATCTTTCAAGCTGAATTTCTCTAGCTCGTTTCACTCTTTTTGCAATATCAACTGATTTTTCTTCGTTATTTCGTTTGTTCAAATTATATTCCGAGGCCTTAATTGCACGAACTTCCACATGGATATCAAATCTATCAAGCATTGGACCTGATATTTTCATCATATAGTCACTTGCACATTTTGGAGCTTTAGAGCATGTTTTTTCTTCATCTAAAAAATATCCACATTTACATGGATTCATCGCAGCAATCAGCTGAAAATTTGCAGGGAATTTTATATGCGAGTTTGCTCTAGAAATTAAAACTTCTCTACTCTCGATAGGCTGCCTTAATGATTCAATAACACTAGAAGGAAATTCGGGCAGCTCATCTAAAAATAACACTCCATTATGGGCAAGAGAAATTTCACCAGGTTTAACCTTTCTCCCCACTCCACCTCCAACCATAGCAGCAACAGAACAAGAATGATGAGGCGCTCTAAAAGGTCTGTTTCTAGCTAACTTTCCATTTTCAATCATGCCAGCAACACTGTAAATAGTGCTACATTCCAAAATTTCTTTCGTGCTCATTTCAGGAAGAATCCCAGCAATGCGTTGGGCAAGCATAGATTTTCCCGTACCAGGAGGACCATACATTAAAAGATTATGCCCACCAGCTGCAGTAATTTCCATAGCCTTTTTTGCATAATGCTGCCCTACTATATCCACAAAATCAAAATACTGCGTTTCCTCATTAGCAATTTGAATCTCAGGAGCAGAAATTACCTGACTGCCATTAAAATGATTCACAATCGCAAGTAAATTTTCAGCCGCAATAATGTTGGAAGAGCCCGACCATACAGCTTCTCTTCCATTTAGCGCAGGGCAAATTAACCCTTTGTCTCTTTCAACCGCTCCCATTGCAGCAGGAAGAACACCTGTGACTGGCAAAATAGATCCATCTAAAGACAATTCTCCAATTATTAAATAATCAACTATCTCATGTTTAGGTATAATACCCATCGCAGCCATAACTCCAATTGCAATAGGAAGGTCATAATGGCTACCTTCTTTTATCAAATCTGCTGGTGCAAGATTAACTAGTATTTTACTAGATGGAAGGGCAAGACCTAAAGATGTTATTGCAGCTTTTACTCTTTCTTTCGATTCTGCAATAGTTTTATCAGCAAGGCCAACAATTGTAAATTGAGGCACTCCAGGACTAAGATGAACTTGAACATCAACATCGAGTATATTAACCCCGTTATATGCGAGGCTATTTATATGAGTCACCATAAAATTACAATATAAACTTAG
This sequence comes from Rickettsia typhi, assembly GCA_945877265.1. GTDB lineage: Bacteria > Pseudomonadota > Alphaproteobacteria > Rickettsiales > Rickettsiaceae > JABDAD01. The sequence continues at coordinate 24,929 of CAMCRO010000012.1, forward strand.
AAAGGTCCGTATTCTTTTTAATTGATGCTAGTTCTTTCGAAACAAATTCTGCATCTATGCTAATTTTTTTCTCGTTAAGAAAATCAGCTTCAAAACTAACATTTTCTAACAATTTCTCTAATATAGTATGCAATCTTCTTGCTCCTATATTCTCTATTTCAGAATTTAAATGCTCAGCAATCGAAGCAATTTCTTCTATTCCATCTTGTGTAAATTCAATTGCAACTCCTTCTGTACCTAACAAAGCCTTATATTGTTTTATTAAGCTTGATTCTGTTTCATTTAAAATTTTTACAAACTCAGCCTTAGTTAATGGCTGTAATTCTACTCTTATTGGGAATCTGCCCTGCAACTCAGGCAGCATATCAGATGGCTTTGATAAGTGAAAAGCTCCGGAAGCAATAAATAAAATATGGTCTGTTTTCACAAAGCCAAATTTAGTACTAACAGTAGTACCCTCAACAAGAGGGAGCAAATCGCGCTGCACCCCTTCCCTGCTAACTTCGCCTCTTCCACCTGAGCCTTCAGAATTCCTAGAGCTAATTTTATCTATCTCATCTAAAAATACTATTCCGTCATCCTCAACAGATTTAATAGCATTAAATATTATTGTTTCTTCATCGATAAGTTTTTCAGCTTCTTCCGATGCAATCATATCCATTGCTTCTTTTATTTTTAATTTTTTGAGCTTCATTTTCTGAACGCCCATAGCTTTACTAATCATATCTCCAACATTCAGAATACCCATAGCTGCTCCTGGCATTCCTGGTATATCAAAACTATTAGAAGAAGGAGGGTTGTCCTGGACTTCAATTTCTATCTCGTTGTCATCAATAGAGCCGGAAAGTAATTTTTCTCGAAACTTATCTCTGGTTTCTTGAGATGCCTGCAATCCTACCAACTGATCCAATATTCTCTCTAGCGCTTTTTCCCTTCCATTTTCATGAAACAGCTTTTTCGATCGCATCTTTGCGGAAGTCACCGCAGATTCCACCAAATCACGTATAATGGATTCCACGTCTCTCCCAACATATCCCACTTCCGTAAATTTTGTTGCTTCCACTTTAATAAATGGGGAGTTAGATAGCTTAGCTAGTCTACGCGCAATCTCCGTTTTCCCGACCCCAGTAGGTCCTATCATTAAAATATTTTTAGGAGAGATTTCATCTCTAATATTCTCATCCACGAGCTTTCTCCTATATCTATTACGGAGCGCAATAGCCACAGATTTTTTTGCATCTTGTTGCCCGATAATATGCTTATTAAGCTCATTCACTATAGCAGACGGCGTTAAACCAAGCTTGTTTGTTTTCATACTATTTTTTCGATTATAATATTATTATTAGAATAAACACATATGCTAGCGGCTATTTCCATTGATTTGCGCGCTATTTCTTCTGCTGATAAATCTGTGTTATAAAGCAAAGCTTTTGCAGCAGAACGAGCATAAAAGCCTCCAGAACCTATCGAAGCTATATTATCTTCTGGCTCAATCACATCTCCATTTCCTGTAATCACGAGTATATTTGTTTTATCAGCTACTATAAGCATAGCTTCAAGTTTTCTTAAAAATTTATCCGTTCTCCAGTCTTTCGCAAGCTCTACGCAAGATCTTAAAAGATGATTAGAATATTTTTCTAATTTTGCTTCTAATCTCTCAAAAAGCGCAAATGCATCAGCGGTAGAGCCAGCAAATCCTGAGATAATAGTACCCCCAGATAATTTCCTAAGCTTATTCGTGTTGGATTTGAAAATAGTGTTTCCTATTGAAACTTGGCCATCAGCAGCAATCACAACTTCATTATTCTTTTTTATACAAAGGATTGTCGTGCCGTGCATATTGTTATTAGAATCAGACATTATAAATTCTTTATGCTTTAATTTTTTGGTCTTTATTTTTCGGGTTAGTAATATATATTCATAAATATATACTTTTAAAGATACACCAGAAAATTATGCACATTTTTTCAATATATCAAAGAACTAATTATCAAAATGATATAGCGATCATAAAATCCGGCATTTCTATCTTGCCTGCTATTTTAAATATTTTCTGGGCATTATATCATTCCATGTGGTTTTGTATAATACCGATATTTTTAATTTCTTTTGCTCTTCAGTATTACAAACTAGAAAATTTTGTGATAATATTCCAAATTAGTGAGTTTCTTTTTTTCCTTCTATTCTCGGAAGAACTTAGAAAATTTAGCTTAAAATTAAAAGGTTATCAATTAGTTGATATTATATATGCCCGCTCAGAA
>CAMCRO010000013.1 GCA_945877265.1 Rickettsia typhi
TATCATGAGGTTTTACTTCGCCTGATAAAATCATGGTAGCTATTCTATCCTGAATTTCACGCTGTATTAGCCGTTTTAATGGCCTTGCCCCATATAAAGGATCATAACCATGCTTAGAAAGCCATACGCACGCATCATTGTCATATTCCAAATTGATGTCTTGTTTCTGCAAGTTTTTTTGCATTTCAGCAATTTGTACTTTTACAATCCCTGAAATATGAGCTTCACTTAGCCTGTGGAATAAAATAATTTCATCAAGTCTGTTTAAAAATTCTGGTCTAAAAGCTCGCTTTACAATGTCTAAAACTTGCTCTTTAACCATTATAGTATCCTCTCCATCGGGCTGATGAGATAAAATGTCCGAACCCAAATTTGAAGTTAAAATGATTATAGTGTTTTTAAAATCCACAGTTTTCCCTTGGCTATCTGTAAGCCTTCCCTCATCAAGAACTTGAAGTAAAATATTAAAAATATCAGGATGTGCTTTTTCCACTTCGTCAAATAAAATAACTTGATATGGGCGCCTGCGCACCGATTCAGTAAGAGCACCGCCTTGTTCATATCCCACATAGCCTGGAGGTGCACCAATAAGCCTTGCCACAGAATGTTTTTCCATATATTCAGACATATCAATACGAAGTATTGCATGTTTATCATCAAATAGAAAAGCGGCCAAAGATTTAGCAAGCTCCGTTTTTCCAACTCCAGTCGGGCCTAAAAACAAGAAAGAACCGAGCGGTCTATTTTCATCCTGAATACCAGCTCTTGCTCTTCTCACAGCGTTACTCACTGCTTTAATAGCATCTTCCTGGCCGATAACAGATTGCCGCATAACTTTTTCCATATTGAGCAATTTTTCCTTTTCACTAGAAAGCATCTTATCAATAGGGATACCAGTAATACGCGAAACGATAATTGCTATATCTTCATCAGTCACCACTTCCTTAATGAGACCAGATTGTCTGTTAGATTCAATCTCTTTAAGCTTATTTGTTAAGTTTGGAATGGTGCTATATTTTAGCTCTCCTGCTTTATCAAATTGCCCGAATCTTTCTGCTCTTTCTAATTCTATTTTTGCATTTTCAAGATCGGATTTAACTTTTAATGTCTGTTCTGAGTTAGATTTATCAGCTTGCCATTTGCTAGTAAGGTCGGCTGCTTCTGCTTCTAATTTTTCGAGCTGTTCTATTATGTCCTTTAGTCTTTGCTTAGAGGCTTCGTCCGTCTCTTTTTTTAGAGCCTCTTTTTCAATTTTGAGCTGGATAATTTTTCTATCTAATTCATCTAAATTTTCAGGTTTACTGCTCACCTCAATCTTAAGTCTACTTGCTGCTTCATCTATTAGGTCTATAGCTTTATCCGGCAAAAATCTATCAGTAATATACCTATTGGAAAGATTTGCTGCTGCTATAATTGCCGTATCTGAAATACGAATCCCATGATGCAGCTCATATTTTTCCTTAATTCCTCGTAAAATAGAAATAGTATCTATCACACTTGGCTCATCCACATAAACTGCCTGGAATCTTCTTGCCAAAGCTGGGTCTTTTTCGATATATTTTCTATATTCATCAAGCGTCGTTGCACCAACGCAATGAAGCTCGCCTCTTGCAAGCATAGGCTTGAGTAAGTTAGATGCATCCATAGCGCCGTCGCTTTTGCCAGCACCAACTAAAAGATGCATTTCATCGATAAATAATATAATTTCTCCTGCCGCATCTTTAATTTCATTTAAAACAGCTTTCAGCCTTTCTTCAAACTCACCTCTATATTTAGCTCCAGCAACCAATGCACCCATATCAAGCTCAATCAATCTACAATTAAGAAGATTTTCTGGCATATCTCCAGCAACGATTCGTTGTGCCAGGCCTTCAATTATTGCAGTTTTACCAACTCCAGGCTCTCCAATTAAGACTGGGTTATTCTTAGTTCTCCTAGATAAAACCTGCACTGCCCTTCTAATTTCTTCATCCCTTCCAATCACAGGGTCTAGCTTGCCGCTTTGGGCAAGCTCTGTTACATCCCTACTATATTTTTTCAGAGCTTCGAAACTATCTTCAGAAGAAGCACTATCGGCCTTTTTCCCTTTTCTTATAAGTGAAATTGCATTCATAATTTTCTTATTATCTATCCCGCAGCCAGACAATACTGTGCTTATAACATCATCATAGGAGCAAGCTTCAAATAATCTTTCCACTGAAATAAAGCTATCTCCATTTTTTTTAGCAATTTCTTCAGCCTTACCAACAACTCTTATCGCTTCGCTTGAAAAATATATTTGGCCTCCTCCAGAAACACTGACGGCAGGGATTTTTTCTAATAATCTATCAGCCTCGTTTTCAACTTGCGCAGGCGATGCACCACATGATGAGATAATAGATTTTATTATTCCATCTTCATCATTTATTAATGCTTTCAAAATATGAACAGGCAAAATTTGTTGATGACTTTTCATAGCAGCTAGAGACTGCACCTGAGAGAGAATTAGCTTTGATTTGTTAGTAAGTTTTTCGATATCCATAAATATAACTTTGTTTTAAAATAGCTTTTTTAATTAAAGCCCTATAATAGATTTATATACTGCTTAATATTTTTCAATCCCTCAAATTTATTTTAATATTTTATTTTACTTCTTCTCCCCTTGCAAAGCTCTTGAAATCAATTTGTTTCTCAATCTCTTAAAATATGCATCAGCTCATAATCCTGAAAAATTTGAGCATGACTTTTTCCTATTTATATGCTATATTAGAGCGGATAAAAAGTTACAAAAAATGCCTGCACTTCAAGTTATTACAGCCCCAGACCCAATATTAAAGCAACCTTCTGAATTAGTTTCGGAAGTAACAAATGAGCTAAGGGAATTTATGCGTGATATGGTAGATACCATGGATGCAGATGGTGGCGTTGGGCTGGCTGCAATTCAAGTTGGCCTGGCAAAACAAATTCTGGTTATAGATTTGAAAGATGATGATGACGATGCAAAAAACAGAGCGGAAGATTTTTTTCCTCTTTTTATAATCAACCCTATAGTCACTTGGAGCTCTGAGGAATATATCATTGCATCAGAAGGCTGTCTTTCGGTGCCGTCCTTAGTTGTCGAAGTCCCGCGCCCTTCTGCTATAAAATTGCAATATCTGAATTATGATGGAGTGCCTTCAACTTTAGAAGCTAAGGGCTGGCTTGCAAGAGTGATTCAACATGAGATAGATCATCTACATGGAAGATTAATAATTGATTATTTAAGCTCCCTTAAAAAAGATCTAGCAATCACAAAGCTTAAAAAAATCAAAAAACATCTTATATGAATGTTATTTTTATGGGAACTCCAGAATTTGCAGTTCCCACGCTTCAAAACTTAATTATCTCGCACCATAAAGTAGCCGCTGTTTTTACGCAAAGGCCAAAACCAAGGGATAGAGGCTTAAAAGAAACAGAATCTCCAGTCCATATATTAGCAAAACAAAATAATATCCCTGTCTATACTCCTTCAAGCCTTAGGACAGGAGAAGCTCTTGATATCATAAATAAAATTGATGCAGATATTATAGCAGTCGCAGCTTATGGATTTATAATTCCTGCAAGCATTTTATATTCCAAAAAATATGGCTCAATCAATCTTCACCCATCAAGGCTCCCGAGGTTCCGAGGAGCAGCGCCTCTGCAACACACAATTATTGAAGGTGATTCAGAATCTTCAATTTGTGTAATTCAGATGGATGAGGGAATGGATACAGGTGATATTTTATTACAAAAAGATTTCACTCTTCCAAAAAGGCCAACAATTAAATGGCTCCATGATTATTGCGCTCTCGAAGGTGCAAAGCTTATAATCGAAACTTTAGATAATAAAGCTAATATAAGCCCTGTTAAGCAATCTAGCGAAAACATAAAATATGCAGGAAAATTATCCAAAATATATGGCTTAATTAACTGGGAAGAAGATGCGCATAAAATAGACTGTAAAATAAGGGGTATGAGTATCTGGCCTGGCTGCTATTTCAGCTCTAATCTCGGGGATGTTAAAGTTATTGAAGCAGAACCAGTTTTGCTCGCTCATTCAGAAACTCCAGGAAATATATTAGATAGAAAAAATCTTATAATATCATGTAAAGATGGCGCTATTAAGATTAGCAAATTACAGCTTCCAGGAAAAAAACCAATTACTTCTGCAGAATTTGCAAATGGATATAAGGATTTTGAGCTGATAATTTAGTCATCCAGATCTTGATTCGGGATTTCATCAAACTAACACGTCATCCTGAACACAAAACGTTATCCTGCGCTTGAAGCTGCATCTCAGAAGGCTTTCACGAGATTCCGGGCCAAAGCCCCAGGAATGAAATGCCCTCTTGTAACCCTCGCGGCCCTTTATAGTAATTTAGGTTGAATTAGATACTAGGCGCGAGGAGCGTAGCCTATAACTAATAGCGACAAGCAACAACGTTGCTAATCCAAACTAAATTACTATATGTCATTTTCGCGCATGCTGGAATCCATCCATTGTTCAAAACAAATGTGATAACCTCTCTTCTTGTGGATCTCCGTCTGGACGGATATGTATCTTGCGTAATGTGTGATATTAGAATTAGTTCAGCATCTCAGACGTCAGGAGAAAGCTCAAAGGCAAGAGGATAATCATGCTTAACAAAAACATGCTGATATGCAATTTTCTCATGTCCATCAACAAGAATCGGTGCTTTTAGATTAATAGAAATCTTAGGCTTACTATTCTCGATTTTGATAGAAGCTATAACCAAAACACTCAAATTTTGTTCTTTGATATCATATGAATTTGCAGCCAGCATAATATCTTCATATTTAATCAGGTTATTCTTTTCTTTATAAAATCTTTCTGCTAAAGGCAGAACAATAAAACCTAATTTACTTTCCTCTGCAGATTGGAGCAACAATACTCCGTCTGCGATTTTATTATCAGGAATAGAGCATAGGCAATAATAATGAAGATTATCAAACCCAATAATCCCATGAGGAAAGAATATAGCAGAGGATAGGTTTAATTTAACTTTACCAAGCCTTGTTTCTACTTCTTTAGTTTCAGTAGTATCAATTTTATATTTCAATCTTGCCATAATTATTATTTTAGGAAATCGATTAAGCTCACGCTATTAGCAAGCCTCATGGAGTAAAAAATCGCCTGTAAAGATCTTTGATTTTCTTGATTTGCAAGCACTAGATCTTCTACTCTACTGTTATAAGCTTGTAAAGCAATAGAATTTTCTCCTTTCGCATACGCAACACTTGCCTTTGCATCAGCAAGAATACGTTCATTAAATCCAACTCTCACCTGCATCTCAGAAAATTTCTCCCAAGATGTCTCTAGCATCTTTAATGCTTTGTCTTTGCCTTCTCCACCTGCTGGAAGATTTTTTATCAAATGTAGCGCCCCGATTAAATGCTGAAATGCCGGATCACTTGCATCAATAGATACAGCAACATCTCTCTGTAAATCTATTTTGGTCCTGCTTTGATCAGGAATAACTCGCGTATAACTTGCATCAGCTGTGCCGTCACTTTTAACATTAGATGCCGCTATAAACTTTTCTATATCAGCTATAGGAGCATTATCAGAACTAGCACCTCCAAATTCATAATATCCAAATGTATTATCATTTAAAATAAGGCCAACCTGCCTTAGTTGTAGCTCAGCAAATCCAGGTATATCAACATTTTCTGTTGCAGCATCAAATTGGATTAACTGACCTCTGATTTTAGTAACGAAATCTTGCATTTTAGTGATAAAAGTATGCTGGAAGCCTAGCCTTCTCTCAACTATGGTATTAGATGAATCAAATGCTTCTAACTTTTCCCGAGTAGACACTAAATTTTCATAAGGAAAATATATTCCTTCGCCTTGCATAGAAGTAACTCTATCATACTGAGCTCCAGTGTTTTGCTGTCTTGAAACATTGGCCATCCTACCTTTTACTTCTTGTACTTGAGTGTGGTAGAAATTTAAAGGAGAACTTAAAACCGGACCTGTCATATTATAAACCTATAGCTTTAAAAAATATATCTTGAATATTGCGATGTGTTGCCCATGCCGCTCCAATTGATTTTTGCAATTGGAGTAGTTCTTGCATTTTCTGAGCGCTCTCATCTCTATCAAACCCAAAGTCTCTTTGATATGATTCTCGCAAAGTTGTTAAAGCGATTTCATCTATTCTCAAAGTACGTAAGTTATCTTCATAAACAGAGGTCATAGAATTTGTAACTATTGCAGCATAGCTTGAAATAGCGCCTCTTTCAAATGCAATAGAGCCATATTTAAGATAGCTCATTCCTGTTTGTTCCATTTTATAGATATCAGAATATAGAGCTTTGTCTCCTGCAACCACAGAAAGGCCAAAATCAGAAGCTTTAATATCTTTATCAGTGCCATTTTCTAAGTTAAAAGGTCCTACTGCTCCCCCCATTGCCGCTATAGTATATTGTATTCTAATAGCATTACCTCCGGTTCCAGCATTTGCAGCTGTTATAATCAAATCATTTCCTTCAGCAGAAAATGTAACAAGATGCTTTAATTCTGGCCTTGCATTTAGAGAATCTACTAATTCACCTATATTTCCAGGAACAGGAATTTGGCCAGGTCCAACACCAAAAGTATAATCTGTGCCATTTATGTTTATAATATCTGCATTGGCCAAAGCCACACCACCTACTCCATCAATTCTATTGCTCGCCTTAGCGTCACCCACTTTGAATGTCACATCACTTCTTGAAGCGGTAAGCCTTGAGCATGCAAATAACTGAGGATCGCTTTCTATATCAGCGCGAATTTTCATATCAAGAGCATATTTTCCTGGCATTTTAGAAGTAGTAAATAAATTATTTAAACCGAAATAATGCCCAAATCCCCTGCTCACGTTAATTGGCCCATCTTTTCCTTCTATGCTTGCAGATGCAGAGCTTGAATCATCTTGTATAATAATTTTATATTCTGAACCTAGTGCTTTAATGCATATATTGCCGTCCGTATAATCATTCATGATGGCATTTCCATCAGAATCAACTAACGATGCTTCCATCACAGCGTTATAGTTTATATTTGTCGCATCAAAATCTCCAGCTCCTCCAGGTGCAGCAATTCCTGAAATTCTTTTCCCAGCTCCTGGCAAAGCGCCTAAATCAATATTATATCTTATTGTACCTTCGCTAACTTGGCCATTACTTCCTATAACTCTAACTTTAACATCAATATTTTGCGCACCTGCTAAACCAGTAGTATCAAATTTAATAGTTTGATAAGTTCTAGCTTTCGAGCCTTTTTCCACAGAAGCAAGATCAGGAAGGCTACCAATATAAGGAGTAACGCCATTAATTTTCGCATCTAATATTTCAATTTTTGCTCCAAAATCAGAAGTATTAAGAGCTTCAAAATCAAACACAAATTGATTCTCTGGAGAGCGCTGAGCAACCATTCTAAGGTCCGCTAGCAAAAATTTCTTATCTGCCTGAGCCCCTGCTTGTTGCCCCATTCCGCATGAAGCAGAAACATTAGGTCCAAAATGTCCATTAATCTCGTTAAGAATATCTCTAACAGAAGCAACTCCGTTTTCGCAAGTTCGAGATAAAGCCTCTAAATCTAGATTTAGAGCAGAAGCTATACGAAATCTATCATCTCCTTCTGTAATGGCTCTTCCGTCACTTCCCACAACAGCTAGTTTCGCAGAGCCTTTCCAAGCAGCAGCATCAGTTCCTCGAACAACTTCAGAACCTAAAATCAGATCTCTACCAGGGTAAGGAGAGCCAGAATTATGGATCTTGTTTAACTGCTCTGTAAGATTCACAGCTAAAGCATCCATCGCGTCTATATATTTAGGAATGAGCCTATCATGCAATTCGATATAGCCTTTTACTGTTCCGTCAGCCAGAGAGCCTCTATCCGTATTAGAATTATACCATTCTGCTGTTTGTAGCAAAGTTGGCCCTTCTCCTGGTTCTTGAGCCAATAAATTATATTTTATCACACCTAGCTTAGCGCCATCTTCAAGCATCTCCAAATCGCTTAGTGTTTCATATTCAAAAGATGCATATTGATCTTTATTTAGTATAATTCTTCCTTGAGATGCAAGCATCACAGTTCCATCTCTGCTAAATCTTGGAGTATCTAATAATATAGAGGAAGAAATATCTCTAATTAAGCGGTCTCTATCATCTTCTAGAGCACCTTCCCCTGAACCTCTTACAGCAAAATTTTGCGCGATTTTTAGATTCACTTCGTGTAAGCTCTTAATGTTAGCACTTAGTCTATCAACTTCGCCTACAAGTTCTAATTGAGCAGCTCTCTTTGCTTCATAGCATAATTCTACTGCATTTGATAACGTTCCGCATAAATTTCTGCTAGAATCAACAACCACCCTCTTTAAAGAGTTATCATTAGGATTTGCAATTAACGAATTAACATCTCTAAAAAAGCCACTCACCATTCCTGTAAGTAGAGAAGGCTGGCCAGCCTCAATATGCCCTATTTTATCTTGAATAGGTTTAAGCCCATCTCTGATCACAGATCTGCAATCAACTTTCGCTCCTCCTTCTCTAATAAAATTTAATCTAGACTGGTCAACCCTTCTATCAACAACTGTTTTTAGTGAAGTAACACTACCAGCTTGGATTCCAGCAACTGTTCTAACTCTTTTTACTGTACTTCCGTCTACATCTCTTGCAACATTATTTTTTGCTTCTTCTAATGCAGCGCGATTAGAAGCCCTAAAGCCATCACCTAATATCCCAGATGTTATATCAGCCATTTTATACCTTATTACTTATTGCAAAATATTGTAAGTGGTTGCTACTATACGCAATAGTTCCATTAATTGAATAGCCACTATTTTCTTTAATAATTTCAGAAGCTTGGCTTGCTAAAAATTGCGTAACTTTTTCATTCATTTGAATATGAGCTTTGAGCAAAATTTCAGTTTCTTCCATTAACTCTTTCAAATCCTTTTGATTTAATACTAGATCATTAAATAAAGAAGACTTTTCAAGTTCTAATTTCTCTGGCAAAAATTTCTTAATCTTTTCCATAGATTCTGTATAACTATTGATGATGCTAACCTGCGAAAAAGCTTTTGCTACTTCGTTATTCGACAGCATTTTATTTATAGATTTAAGAAACTCACAAAATTTCTTATTCAGCGCGATAAATTCTTTCAGCGCCACGTTTGGGTTCATCATTTGCATTAAATTCCTTGTCATTATCAAGCCCTTGCTCTAATAATAATTTTTCATACATACTATCTGCGAGCCTCCCCCCATCTTCCCCATATGCTTGCTCAACTAAACTAGCCACATATTGGTCCGAATATAGCTTTTCTGTGAAATCCTGGTCTTCTTCATCTTTAGATAAAAAATACGCAGATTCCCACATAGAGCTAATGAGATATAATTCTAATTCCTTAGAATATCGCCTCAGCTCTTTTTTTAAAGCAATTTTTGTGCCATCTTCTTCTAAGTCGTTGCTTTTTCTTTCTAAAGGATTGATTTTTTTTAAGTCTTTCACTCGATTTTTCTTACGAGAAATTTTTGCAATTTCAAGCTTCTTTTCCAGTTCTAATTGAGACGCCAAGATACGTTTTTCAGCTTCATATTGTCTATTATGGTATTTCTTAAAATCTACATAGTGTTTTTTTCTGTGCGCATTAGTATTCTGCTCATATGGGGGGAGATTGTGATTACTTGCCTTTGCACCATTTGCGCAAAAAACTAGAATATTAAGACAAAGTAATATTAAGATAATTCTGTTAAATAAAGAGCAAAGCATAAATTTGAATTATTATCACTAAAATATCTGTCATAACTCGCACGACAGGGAAAGCAATCCCAGAGAAGATCATATAAACTAGTCATTCCGGACCTGATCCGGAATCTTGCTAGACGACATCCTAAAACCAGTTTAGGAAGTTCATCTCACTTCTATAGTAGCATCAAGTGCGCCAACTGCCTTCATGCTATGTAGCACATTTATAATATCCCGGGGCCAAATTCCAAGCTTATTGAGCCCAGAAACAAGTTCGCTTAAATTTGCACCACCATCAAAATATTCCATTCCTTTACCGCGTCTTTTATCTATAGCTCTTTCAATTTGTTGTTGGCGGGCTACTGGAAGCCTTCTAGTCACCTCTTCATTTGGCCCGATATTCACAACCAAATTACCCTGTGCAATTGCAACAGGGCGGACGCGCACATTGTCTCCAATCACGACTGTGCCAGTAGATTCATTGATCACAACTTTTGCTTTGTAATCCGGCTTAACTTCTAGCGCTTCGATTTCAGCAATAAACTGAATCACATCATCTTTGCGATAATTTGGGATCACCACTTCAATTGTAGCTGGGTCAATTGCATTTGCAGTATTGCCAGGGATAGAATTATTGATAGCATCTGCAACTGAAAGAGATGTAGCAAAATCAGGGCTTTGCAACGCAAAACGAATTTGTTTTAAAAGCTTATAATCAAAATCTAATTCCGCTTCAACTATTGCTCCATTTTGGATATATGCATTATTTTCCACTTTTGGTGTAAAGCTTTGTGTTTTAACATTATCAGAAGCTGGTTCAAATTCTGGGATAGACATTAACCCTTGCGCTACTGCATAAACATTACCGTCTGCTCCAAGCAAAGGAGTGGCAAGTAATGTTCCACTTCTAAGGCTTTTCGCGTCCCCTAAAGCACTCACTTTAACATCAATCCTGCTACCCTGCCTTACAAAGGGCGGAAGATCGGCAGTCACCATAACAGCTGCAATATTCTTAGTTTTTAAATTAGCACCTTGGATATTCACTCCAAGTCTCTCTAAAAATTCTTCTAAGCCTTTTTGAGTAAAAACTGCATTCTGCAAATTATCCCCAGTGCCGTTTAAGCCTACCACAAGGCCATACCCCACAAGCAAGTTTTCACGCACACCTTCGACCACAGCAACATCCTTCACTCTTGTTGCATAAGAATTTGCCGAAGCAAGTGCAGCAAAAATAAAAATAAATAATCTTAAAATCATATAATCTCCATTTGACAGTATAATTACATAGGTTATTAAATATGTCTAATAATTTTTACTAGATAGTTAGTAGTTTTATGGAGAAAATTTTAACTAGCATAGATGGCCTTTATCTTATCAAACTAGATATTTTTCATGATGAGAGAGGATTCTTTCTAGAAAAATATAACGAGGATAAATTTCAGCAAATTGGAATTGAAGAAAAATTTGTGCAAGATAATCACTCAAGATCAAATAAATATGTAATTAGAGGGTTACATGCGCAAGGCTCGCAAGGCAAATTAATTGGCGTGGCAAATGGCTCGATATATGATGTTGCAGTTGATATAAGACAAAATTCTCCAACTCATGGCAAATATTTTGGCGCAGAGCTCTCAGCTGAGAATGGGTTATTATTATGGATTCCTAGCGGTTTCTTGCATGGCTTCCAAGTGCAAAGCGAAGTAGCAGATGTAATATATAAAGTTACAGATTTTTATAATCCCAACACTCAATTTGGTGTAAATCCATTTGATTCTCAAATTGCAATAAATTGGCCAGATAAAGAAAATGCTATATTAAATTCAAGAGATAAAGAATCGCCTAATTTAAAAGAATTATAAAAATGCCACAGGAAATTTTATTATCTCACCAAAGCAAGATAGAAGAAATTCAAAAAGAAATTCTACCTCACAACATTACTAACATTTTAGTAATAGGTCTTGGGGCTTCTGTGTTAAATACGAGGGCAATTTCTTCTTTTTCGAAAGCAGAAAGAAATTTATTATTTTTAGATTCGATCGAAGAAATAGCGATTGAACAGACAATAAAAAACCTTTCAAATAATAACACAGCAATAGTAGCAATTAGTAAATCCGGCTATACAGATGAAACGATTTTAATTTTAGATTATTTAAGTTCTACTAAACTTAGAAATTCTCAACTTTATATTGTTTCTGAAAATAAAAATTCAGATATAGCAATTGCAGGCAAAAATGTTTCTAACAATTATAAGTTCATTGAATATGAAAAATCTATTAGCGGAAGATTTTCCATTTTCTTAAATGCTGCTTTACTTCCAATTCATTTAGCTGGCGGTGATATATCCCAAATCATTGAAATTGCTATAAAATACGAAAACAGCCTAGAATATCAAACTCTTGCGAATATATTGCTCAGCCATTTTAGAAAAGGTCGCAATATATTAGTGCTTTCAGTTTACGATTCTTCTCTTATAGGTTTTGCAGAATGGGTTAGGCAAATTATAGCTGAATCTTTGGGCAAAAATAACTTTGGGCTCACCACTTTAATTTCACGAGGAACAATAGATGAACATAGTCAGCTTCAACTTTATTTAGATGGGCCGGATGATAAAATATACTACCTTCTTCCATTTTTTGCAAAGCGCCCTAATTCGAAATTATCAGAAAATTTATTAAAACATATGAATAATTTCAACAAAGCTATATCTATGAAAAACAGACCCTGCTTAATCAGCGATTCTGAAAATTATAATACAAAAATAGAATATGGCATAAACACAATTTGCAAATGGCTGCTTGCAACTCAATATATTGCATATCAAGAAAAAATAGACCCATTCACTCAGCCAGCTGTAGATGAATGCAAAAAGTTATTTTAAAATAAAAATTCACAGATTTTTTTAGCAATAGGAGCCGCAACTCTTGCACCAGCCCCTCCATGATCAACAATAATACTAATAGCATATTTTGGGTCATCAAAAGGCGCAAAGCCCGCAAATAAAGCATGGTTTCTTCTCTCCCATTTTATGGAAGAGCGACTTAAATCGTCTTTAGCATTTTTCTTTGCTTGCACCTGGGAAGTCCCAGTTTTACCAGCCAGTATAACATTAAGGGCTTTGCTTCCTCTTGCACTACCACCATCCTCGTTAATCACTTTAAACATCCCTTCTTTAATAACTTCTAAATGCTTAGGATTAAGATTAAGATCTATAATTTCGCTCTCTACTCTATCTGTTATTCTAGGCTTTAGGAGCTTTCCGCCATTTGCGAAAGCTGCAATAACCCTGGCTTGTTGAATAGGGGTTGAAAGAAGAGCTCCCTGTCCTATTGAAATATTAAAACTATCACCAACAGACCAATCAAATTTAAAATTCCTAATTTTCCATTGTCTATCAGGCACAAAGCCTCTTGCCTCATCTGGCAGATCAATCGATGTAGCTTTTCCATATTGGAATCTTTTAGCAACAGACAAGATTTTTTCAGCCCCAATAAGCTTTCCAATATTATACATATAGCAATTACATGAATGTTTAATAGCCCCGATCATATCTAAATTGCCATGCCCACTATGATACCAACAATTAAATATTTTATTACCAAGGCTAGTATGGCCGCTGCAAAAAACTGTATAAGATGGGTCAACTCCGGCTTCAAGTGCAGCGAGCGTAGTAATTAGCTTAAAAGTTGAACCTGGAGGATACTGAGTTTGTATCACTTTATTTATTAATGGCTTATATGGATCATTAATTAACTTCTTCCAAGAAAACGCAGAAATTCCACCAATAAATTCCGTAGGATCAAAAGCAGGCATAGAACAAAGAGCCAGTATATCTCCATTCTTCACATCCATTACCACAGCTGAGCTACCAACAGGATCCATAATTTTATGAATATAATCTTGTAGTTCGAAATTTATTGTAAGATTTAACGTCTCTCCAATAACACTATCAACCTTTTCAATCTGGTTAATATAAAGCCCATGCGCATCAACTTCGATTTTTCTATATCCTAATTTTCCTTGCAATATTTCTTCATATTTTTTTTCTATACCGCTTTTGCCAACTTGGAATTCTGCAGAAGAATGTTTAAATTCATTCTGGTCTTCCTGGCTCATTTTGCCGACATAACCTGTAATATGAGCACAAGTTTCTCCATAGTTATATTTTCTCAGCGTGGAGCTTTCCACATAAACACCAGGAAGATCATAAATTCTCTCTTCAATCAATGCCACCTGTTCCCAGGTAATATCTTCTAATATATTTAAAGGAGCTCTATAACTTGTCTTTTTAAGCTTTTCATAAATCTTTCTCTGAGAATCTTCATTTAGAGCAAGAATCTCAAAAAGTATTTCCAAGGATTTTTTATAGGATTTAGTCTGTTTCCGGTCTAATTTTAGGAAGAAGCTTGGTCTATTTTCTGCTATTCTAATTCCATATCTATCATTTATAATTCCACGCTCAGGAGCAATCATCACAAGGCTTATGCGATTCTTATCAGATAAAACCTGATATTCATCACCTTTTATAATTTGCAGATAAAACATTCTTGCAAGCAAGGCAGAAAATATCCCGCCCTTACAACCAGCCAGAATAAATGTACGCCTAGAAATTAACTGATTACGGAAAACCTCGCGGTCCAGCACTTAATATAACTTGAGAAATTTATTTATAGAAATGTAGAATAACGGAAAAAATAATATTGTCATTAGCATTTTAACCATTATGTAATTCACTTCTGGTCTCATATTATACAAAAATAACCATAAAATTTTCGTGGAATATATCACAATGGTAAGTAGTAAAAAAATTATTATATGAAAATTTCTTTGCCTAAATCCTCCCCTCCCAACAAAAAAACTGATTACAAAATAACTCAGAATTATTAAAAATGACATTAATGTCGGAGTAGTAGAGAAAAAAGATTCACTCACTATAACAGCGAGAGCAACAATCCACAATGAAATAGGTTTTAGGTATCCAAAGCCAAATACTATGCACATGGTCACATTCGGCAAAAAAGCTCCATTAACACCCAAATTTTCGGCTATTAATTCAATAGACAAAGCACAAAACAAGCTAGAAACAAATGCGATATTTCTTTTAAAATTAAGCTCCTCAAGCCTCATCTCACCTCTTTAAAAATATTGTAAATAGTAATAGCAAGACAATTCAGGAATATTAGCGTTAAAATCTAATTTTACTCTATGCCTTCAGGAAATCCACCTGAAATTTAGCAAATTAAAGTGAATTTACTATAAAAACATGAATCTATCTTGCCTCTCTTATTTTGTCATCCTCATTTTTCTTGAAAGTAAAATTTTTATTTTATACAAGAAAAATCATGTGATAAAATCACCCCAAATTTTAAAGCAGCAAAGAGGAACTGAATGTCAAAACATATGCATAAAATGCAAGCGATGTGGTATGTTGCATATCATACTTCACCTATTGCAATTATTGATCTTGCGTACGAAGACTTAGAATGTATGTTAAGTGAGTTATCAAGAAATACTAAACCTGCTCACCCCCTCGGAAGAGGAAGAAGTTATAGTGATAATCAAAATATCACTTTCAAATTTACATCTATTCCCGACAAAACATTTACTGCACTTATAAATCAAGCTAAAGAGCTTGGATGCAAAGTATTCATCTCAAAATCTGATACTACAGAGAGCCCCGTTTCCGCAGCACTACATCTACCTCCTGAGGACACGCCACCTGTTTTAGGAGATTCTGAGGATCAAATTAAAATAGCCGAATAAAAAGCTTAAGGATCTAAGCTATTTTTCCTTGAAATACTAATAAGTTAAAATAGAATGGGTCATGCACAAAAAAATAATATAACAATGGAAGTTTATAACAATTTAGTTTCCTCTATACAGAAGTTATATGAACAAGATAAAAAATATAAAACTCTAGTACAAATTCACGCAAAAAATCTTAGTCAACTTGGCATTTTGCTTAATAGCTCAGAAATTTCTGCTATTAAGAAGAAAATTTGTGAAATTATAGAAAAAGAATATCAAGAATTTTCTCCATCTCAAGTTTTTAGATATAATGATGCTTTTTATTGTATGGTTGAAAGCGCAGACAAAGATAATATAAGGCTGGCCTCCATAAATCTCCATAACACAGGGACTAACGATTTATCAAATTTTATTTTCCCCGATGTCAGAATAGTAGCAATTGCTATTGACCAAAAAAATGTAAATTTTGGTCGTTTAGTAAATATTTTGGCAGATCAGCTATTTTATATGAATTCCAACTTCATCATGCAATGGATAGAAAATGATGCATCACTATTGGAGAATTTAAAAAATAATTATAATGATCTTTTTGAACTGAGAAAAGCCATAGTAGACAAATCTGCTTGTTTTGCTTTTCAGCCAATCATCAAATGTAAAACAGGTGATATTGCATATTATGAATGCTTGCTCAGATTAAATGATCAAGGACATAATTTAATTTCAGCAGGCTCATACATTATGCTTGCAGAGAAATATGGCTACATAACTTCTGTAGATAGATATGTGTTTGAAATGGCAGTTCAAGAACTTATTTCTACACAAAATGTACGTTTTTCAGTTAATATTTCTAACATCGGAGTTCAAGATAAACACTTAGTCAAACATGTCGAGCAGCTAATAGATAAGGCTGGCGTAGGAAATAGAATGATTATCGAAATCACTGAAACAGCCATGAATGATAGCTTTGCTCAAACAAAATATTTCGTCGAATCAATGAAATCTTTAGGCTGCAAAATAGCTTTGGACGATTTTGGTGCAGGTTACACTTCTTTCACCCAAGTAAGGCTTTTCCCAATAGATGTAATTAAAATAGATGGAAGTTATATCAAAAATATTACGACTAATGTTAAAAATAGAATCTTAGTAGAATCCCTCATTAAAACAGCTGAAGAATTGGGCTGCACAACAGTTGCTGAATTCGTAGAAAATGGAGAAATTGCAAAAACTTTAATAGATTTAAAAGTAGATTATATGCAAGGCAATTTCTTTTCTCCTGCAATGAATTATAGAAGCTGGGAAAAAATATAAATGGAGCTAATAACCAGACTTTCCTCGTTAAAACAAGCGATTAGCGATATAGATGCTATTTCAATAGCAGGTTATGTATCTTCGGTGAAAGGCACCACAATTGAAGCAAAAGGTATTTCAAAATTTGTGTCTATTGGCTCTCAATGTATTATTTCAAAAAATAGTAAATTTCATTCTCATATTCTAGCTGAAATAGTTGCGCTTAAAGATGACACAGCAATTTTACTTCCATTTGGAGATACCCAAGGCATAGGCACAGGCAATAAAATTACTATTCATAATAGTGAAAATGTAATTTGGCCTAATGAAAGCTGGAAAGGTAGAGTTTTAAATGCTTTTGGCGAAGCTATAGATGAAAAAGGCCTACTTAGCTATGGAGACAAAGCTTATGCTATCAGCTCTGCCCCATTAAACCCACAAAAAAGAAGAAGACTAGGACCAAAAATAGATCTTGGCATTAAAGCAATAGATTGCTTTACCAGCTGCTGCCAGGGCCAGCGTATGGGAATATTTGCAGGTAGTGGCGTTGGTAAGTCAGTGTTAATCTCTATGATCACAAAATTCTCGAAAACTGATATTAAAGTAATTGGCTTAATTGGAGAACGCGGCAGAGAAGTGCAAGAATTTATACAAGAATATCTTGGAGAAGAGGGCCTAAAGCAATCAATTATAGTAGTCGCAACAAGCGACGAGCCTGCTCTGATGAGAAAAAGAGCTGCATATCTTACCCTTGCAATCGCAGAATATTTCAGAGATCAAGGCAAAGAAGTATTATGCATTATGGATTCCATAACTCGCCTTGCAATGGCTCAGCGTGAAATAGGCCTTGCAGCTGGGGAGCCGCCAACTACAAAAGGCTACACCCCTTCAGTCTTTAGTGAGCTACCTAAATTATTAGAAAGAGCTGGGCCTGGAATTTCACAAGGTGACATCACAGGTTTATTCACTGTTCTCGTAGAAGGTGATGATCAAAATGAACCAATAAGCGATGCTGTCAGGAGTATAATTGATGGACATATAGTTCTTGAAAGGTCAATTTATGAACGAGGCAGATATCCTGCTATTAATGTGCTAAAATCCGTTTCAAGAGCTCTTCCAAAATGTAATAATGAAAGAGAAAATAATATCATCCAGCATGCAAGGAATTTGCTATCTATTTATAATGATATGGCGGAAATGATAAGGCTTGGAGCTTACAAGAAAGGAACGGATATCGAAGTAGATAAAGCAATAAAATATTATCCTTTAATTGAAGAATTTTTAAGACAAAAACCTAATGAATATTCTTCAATTTCAGATAGTTTTACTAATCTTGCAAAAATTCTCGAGCTTGAATAACTAACTATGAATACTTATAGCCTGATAAAATTGATATTTCCATGAAAGCTATATCCACACTTTTAAAACTTGCACAAAAAAATCTTGATAAATTATTACTCACAAAAAAATCATTAAACGCACGCTTAGAAGAAATTCAATACAGTCTCTCAATACTTCAAAAGGAAATGAAAAATGAAATAAATAATTATTTCAATTCGGAATATAGATTCTTTTTAGACCAATATCTAAAGGGAGCAAATTTAAAAATCGATAATTTTCAAAAATCTATCATTGATCTGGAAAAGCAAATAGAGCATATTAATAAAGATATTATGGAACATTTTGCAGAAATAAAAAGATATGAAATTATTGCAGAAAATCATAGAAAAGAAAAGATACAGGCGGAGCATAAACAAGAAATAACAAATTTGGATGAGCTAACTATTCTGAAATATAAAAATGATTAGAAAAAGAACAACACACCCCTAGCCATGCTGCAGCTTTTTCAGAATCTTATAATTCATGCAATACGCTCGCAAGAGCCCTTCAGTTGATCCTGGATCTCTTACCAAGGGGATTTCGAGAGAAGCGCGAAATCCCCTTAAAAAAATTATTCCTTAGAATCGACCCATGCAATATTGCCGTCTTTTCTATAATAAATAACGTTCATTCTATTACTCGCAGCATTTTTAAACATTAATGCAGGAAGATTTTCTAAATCCATTTTCATAATTGCTTCAGAAACGCTATAAGATCCAATCTTATGCTCTGTTTCTGCGATAGTAACTGGTGCAGCTTCATCCTCTTTTTCTGCATAAGGATCTATCACATATTTCACTGCATCATAATAAACTTCTGAAGTTTTAGATTTATGATGATTTTTTATCCGTGATTTATATTTTCTAAGTTGTTTTTCTAACTTAACAAGAGCTTGGTCAAAACTTGAATATATATCATCACATTCTGCCGTGCTTTTTATAACCATATGCCTTCCTGTTCCTTCATTCACCATTAAATCACAAACATTTAAATAAGATTGTTTAGAAAAATGTATATTTGCAGATACAGCATGCTCAAAATATTTCTCCACTACTTCTATAATTCTGCTAGTCGCATAAGATTTTAAGGCATCTCCAAGCGCAATATGTTGACCGGAAATTTGTATTTGCATTTTGTTCTCCTATTTTTATGTATAATATAAATATATCAACTTGGGTTAAATCTTCAATCCCCTGATTTACTCATACCCGTAGCAAACATTTTCTCCAAACTTGGCAAAGCTGATTCTTGCGACTTTCTTGCAACAGCAGCTTCTGCGCCCACTGAACTCGGATGTCTCCTTGTAAAACTGGTGCGTGATTTTAGTCGGGGATTTAGGTCCCCACTCCTTTTTCCTAAATGATCCAAAGTCTCTAACTTCTTTCTATATAATTCCTCTCTAGTCATCGCAGTTCTATCAGGTATATAAGGCACTCGGGAGGTAGATTGCTTTTCTCCGACATCCGCAGAAACTGCAGCTTGAGCTTCAATCTCGCTTGCTGTCACAAGTTTACTATCTGCGGTGACCACCACAAATTTCTGGACTCCTATATCCCCATTTGTCTTTTTCATCTTTGCTAGTTTTTTTGCTGTAAATGCGTTGCATATAACCTTTTTGCATCCCGTTAAGAGCTCACTAAGCAACCATTTTGAACGTTCTGGCATCTCCTCCATTTCTTTTACTTTGCCTTTTTCGTGGCATATCACATCATCAAAATGCTCGAGGCTATGAGTTTTCATTTGCTTAGAGATACCCCCCATAGCAAATGTTTCAAGTACTCTTCCAAGAAATGGTAATATTCTATGTAGCTTTCGCGCTCTATAAAAAGCCCATCTTTGCATTCCATTCATTTTGTTATTTTGTCCATCAGGCTCAATTTCCCACATTTTTCCTGCAGGAGTAGTAGCCTGATTAATCAAATTACGCTTGTTATTAATACCCTTATAATCTACATCTGAAGAATATAAAGCTGGATCATATCCTGCCTTTTTGTACATTTGTTCTATAATTTTTTTAGAACCTGGATTTTCAAAAGTCATGGTAGAAATTTTTGGCTCTTTCTCAACTTCTAATCCGATTCCTCGCTGTCTATATTTAATAGCCATATCAGCAGCTGCTAAATCTGATAATGAAGCTCCAAGAGAATGACCTGTATAATGAATTTTATATTCACTAGCAGCGCTGCCAAGATTTTGTAGTATCATCTCATTCATCACTTCTATGCTTCGCATCTTAGGAGGTGTTTTGCTCATCATTAGATAAGCATCATTAAATAAATCAGATTTTCCTGCCTTATGCCTACCAAATCTAGTGCCTGAGCTTGCAACTATCACTTCTTTGGTATCGTTATTAACAAAAACCATAGCTCTATATTGATGTTTTTTTGTATCAGTTAGATAATCGCTAGCGAGTAATAGCTGATAATTGGCTGGAAGAAGCTCTGCAACTTTTTTGAATTCTTCTCTATCAGAATCTCCTTTTTTTTCAGCAAAGCCAGCATATGCGCTTCTTGCAAAAACTACATCTCTTTTTGCAATAGTTGCGTAATATCTTCCCATTACTTCTTCGTGAGGATTTTTTGAAGCTGGTATATCTACTTCTTTATGCTCAAGAACAATTTCTGGTAAATCTACTTCTTTAGACTCACTAACAATTTCTGGTGTATCTACTTTTTTGCTCATATTATTCTAAAGTTTGTTAATATTAAGTTAAATAAGCAATCTTACGTAACATAGTTTAACTTTATTCTGGCTAATTAATAAAATCTACATAAATAATCTTATTATCATATAATTTATTCCCATTAAAGCATTCTAGCAATTTTCTAAACATCGACATAAAAGTAATTCATATTCTTGTTCGTGCTCTTATAAACACCCTGATACTCAAGCTTTTCCAGCCTCTAGCATAATGAAATCCTACCAATTCATAAATCTCTAATTCAATACTCATAAACCTGCACACCTCTCTTACCTTGGAATCTCAAACAGTGAAACCTAGTATCAGCATCTCTAGAAATATTACAGGCTAAAATCATAATTTAACAAGGTGGTTTAAAAATTATGATTTCAACAAAAAATAACAGGTTCTTTTATAGATCCGCGTTTGACGCAAGATCTCATTAGCTCAGTATCTACAAGCTCTGATAAAAATTTCTCAATTATTTTCTATGAAGATATTAGTGGTGATAAAATTTAGTATATAAGTTTTCCAAGACAAAAAGGAACAAAAGGTTATTTAAGATAAATTAAGCTAGATTAAGATAACTATAACAATAAGTAGAAAAATATCTCAACTTACGGTTGACATGCTGATATTTTTTAAATACCATTAATTTCGAATCTTTTGTTAGAAGACTCATATTATCAAAAACTCAGAATTAAAAAACGGAATATATTCATTAATATAACGAGAGAGAATTATGTTTGATTTATTAGGAGCAAGCGATGATGCAAGCTTAAGCGCATCAGAATTAGTTTCCACAATTGGAAATAATATAACTGATCTTGCTTCAAGTGCAGCATCTTCAGTCGGAGAAGCAATACCAACGCTTGCTCACGGCGCATTAAGGCATCTTCTTCAATTCGAAGATGATTCAGGTTCTAACAGCAGTTCTGGAGCAGGTCCTGAAAACACCCATCATAGTGGTAATCCACCATGGCTAGTAGCAATTGTCGTATTAATACCATTAGCAGCAGTTGGGCTTTGTGTCTATTGTTGTTGTGTAAAAAAATCCACCCCTTATAAACATGATTATAAATCAGGTACTAATAATCCTCTCACAGCCTTCACACAAGCCAACATAAACGAAAACCGAGAGGCTACAAACAGAGCAATTAAGCATGGCAATGCTATATGGTGATGGGCACATCCTTAATTCTATTGGAAGAGCAAGAGAAGCAACAAGGCGTCATGGACAAACTCGAATGTCAACATATTATATCACTAGAGGATTTTGAGTTTTGCTGGATTTATACTGACCTAGCCTAATATTTGTATATCTAACCTCTTCATATAATCAATAAAGGCAAAATAAATTTTGCCTTTCTTTTATTAGCTGATTTGTACGCGATAAAGACCTCTCTCAATTTTACTTTCCTCCACTTCCAGACATCCCTCCGATATCTTTAACTCCTTTTCCTCCATCTCCTTTACCGCCATCTTTACCTCCTTTACCTAAACCTTCAGACTTTCCTCCTGTTGCTACAAATTTACCAGCTCTTACTGTGAGTTTGGCAGCCTTCCATGAAGCCTTCACCCCAAGCTTTGCAGCTTTATATCCGTATTTCACAGTTGCTTTACCAGCTTGCGCCGCTGCTTTCCCAGCTTCCCAACCAGTAGCATTAACAGATTTCGTCAGGTCGACACTACCGCCCGTAATAAAGGCTGCAATTTTAGTCGCGCCAAGAATAAAGTATATTAATAAGCTAGCAACAATTATTATAAATAACAAATCATACATGGATGTGAAACTACCACTTTTAAATAAATCCAATGCTCTTTTATCTGCGGGATCTTTTGGGTCTAAAAATGGAAAACTTAAATATCTATCACCTTTGCACATATAAGGCTCACAATAACGAGCTCCAGGAGTAGAAGCTGAGACCTTATTTCCTGCATAATCTTCAAAATGAGCTTCTGGTAGCCATATTTTTGTGAGCGGCTCAGTTCTAGAATATAAAGGCATCCAAAAATATGCTGATGCAGATCTAGATGAATCTCCTCTTATACTTTTTCTAAATGAATTTTCATGATGATCCACATAAAACATATCTTGCTTGCAGACTCTAAATCCTAAAGTTTGATAAATCTGGTGCCTGATCATTATAGAGCCTAGTGAAACACCAGTAACAACAATCAAAGGTTGAAGAGCATAAGACATAAGCTGCTTCATCCAAGTTTCAAATAAATTTTTGGTCGTTTCAAATAGTAAGAAGCATAAAAATATAGGAGCAAGACAAACTATAAGCCCCATCATGACTATACATGTGATATAAACCACAGATGAATAAAATAAGCCTAAAAATACCAATGGGAGTAGTACAATAAAATAAATCACTGCATAAGCCAGCGAAAATCCAAAAGCTTCAACGCTCACAAACGGCAAGGCTGAAAGCTTAATAAATATATGAGGAGATAGCATTAAAGAAATTAAACTTGCAGCACCAGGACCTGCGCCTCCAGTGTTTTTAACTATATTTATTAAATCTTGAGAACCATCAATAAAATAAGTAAAAAAGTTATTATAGAAAAAATCCCATGCGGAATGATTTGAAATTAACTGCGAAACAATTAGGATTTTTATCACCCTCACCACCAAATCATGGTGAGTCATTTTTATATTACCAATTAAAAAATTAATAGCATAAAACATGATAGATAATGTCAAAAGAGATGATACCGCAAGCTTATATCCAGTGCCATTAATAACATGCTCAAATGTTTGTTTAATCATCCCAGGCTCTCTGAATGAAGATACACTATGAGGATTTGCATCACTGCCAAAAAAGAAGTCTTTTACTAAATCAACAACATATTGGGTTGGATCCCACTCAGATGAAGTAACACCTGATTTCACTGTCACTATATATTGCCCGTTATTATCATCATAATGTTTGTCTAACACTTTAAAATATAGCTTGCCTCCAACCAGGTCTTTTCTTTGTTGTGTGGTTAAATTTATATATGTTCCTCCAGTCCTAACAACCGTGCTATTATCAATATCGTCAGGTTTAATTTGTATATCATAAAAGTTAACCTCAGGTGTTGGTGCACCCAGATGTTTTAAAATCACTTTTCCGTCTGCAGATAGAGCAGCAACAGGGTCTTGCATTGTCGCAGCACTTTCGTTTGGATCAAATCCCTTAGGAACAGCAATCATATAAAGTCCCACACCTTCTTTCAGCAAGCATGGAGCATTTGTGATTTGCGCATCTGCTCCTTGCGAGCAAGTATTTCCCCCTTGAAAATCACACTTATCAAGCATCATACAAATATCAGTTAAACTAGGCGGGTTATCTGAAGGCCCGAGCCATGGACACCAAGCAGATAGCTCTACTGAGCTATTAACATTATATAAAAGACTCCAAGGTTTCACTACAACGTGTATTGCAGTGCCAGACAATGTTAGCCCGCTATCATACCATTCAGCATATTGCCTATCTCCTGCACCATGCACTTTTTCAGAGCTATAACTTGCTGGTATCTTAACAGTAGAAAAACCAAAATCATCTGCATCAATACAAACAGAATCCGTGCAACTCGTAAGCATCATTAAAAATATTATGCAAAATAATTCTTGTATTTTTAATCTAAAATTGAAAATTTTATTTTTTATCATTTTTTTGTCGTCAAAATTGGATTTGCTCTGGCTTTACTATCGCTTGCCTTTTTTATATCGCCTCGTGTTTTCCTTGTTTTTTCCGCGCCAACACCTTTTTTCGGAGCAGGCTTAGCTCCCCTGCCATCATCGGCTTTTGGTGCAGGAGTACTAGTTGTGCTAGCAGGCGCAGACGCACTAACGAGCCTTTCTTTAGATCCTTGCGGAGCAGCTCTATCTCTCAGTCTTTGATCATGAGAACCCAGCATTCTAGCACGTTCTTCTCCATATTGCGTGCGTTGTTGTGAATTACCAAAGGTCATTTTCTCTCTCCTCTGCAATGCGCTTTTCGGCCTTGGATCTACAGCAGCAGTAGCACCAGCGCTGCTTAATGCATTAGTTGCCTTGGGCTGCTGAACAGATGGCTTAGTTCCAGCAGAAGCAGATCCTTTAGGTAGCACTCCAGTATCTGCAGCATCACCGCTGGTTTGAATCTTTTTAGATGGAACAGCTGATTTATCAGGCTGCTCATGAGTCGTAGAGCTATTACTTCCAGTTTTAGGGGATTGAGATCCAGCTCCACTTGTTCCAGCATCCTCGAATGTATCATATCCTCCGGCTTGCTTCACACGTACTTTACCTTCTGGAACAGCATCATTTTGCTGTTTTTCATGTTTTTCAATATTGTGCATTGCATAAGGATCTTTTGCTGGATCAGTTGGAGGCAAAGGAGGTGTATCCAGCTTCTTTCTCTCAAATTTACTCTCAATTTTGTTACCAATTGCTTTTGCTCCTTTCCATACTGCTTTTCCTGTCGTAACGACCGCAACCTTGCTAACGGAAGCAGCATGGCTGCCAGCCATACTTGTCATGTGGCCAACTCCTCCACCACTTGCAGCACCCTGTCCTCCTGAGCTCATAGTTAAACGGTCTACAAACGCTTCTGATAAAGATGAAATATTACTGGCGAGTTTCATTAAGCAGAAAAATACTGCAGAGACACGATAAACATTAGTAACAGGAGTGCTTAAAGGATATGGAGTATAGCCAGCAACACAGAAGAAATGTAGATCTATATCGGGGTTGCTTGTATAAAGCCCTATATCATATATGCAACTATCAAACCTCACTGGCAACAAACCATTCACTAAAAAATCCGATGTAATCTGATCAATAAATAGCATAAACACAAGCACTACAAATGGCTGTATCATATAGCCAAACATCACAGAGATCCAATTATCAAAATAATCTTTTGTTCTTTCAAATAAGATCGCAGTGATAAATAAAGGCCCCATCGCTATCATCACGCATAAAGATAGATAAGATAATAAAAAACTAATAAAGATAGATATAATAGCTCGTAAGAAATAAAAAATTCCAGCAATTAAAAATCCTGCTACAAAAATATAGCCATATCCTGCCCATAAAATATAAACTCCAATAATAGTCCAAAGACTTTTATCAAAATATTTATTTAGCATTGGATCAATAAATCCAAAAACATTACCAACAATAGCTGTATCATTTGCCATTGAGTTAATTAACTTGTCAGTAGTATCTAAGAAGTTTTTAAATAAGTAATCATAGAAAAAGCTCCAAGACATATCAGAAAAGAGCGCTCCAACAACTAAAATTTTAATCACCCTAGTGAGTAAATCATTAATAGTAATCTCCACTGAACCCAAGGCAAAATTAAAACCGTAAAATAGTAAATATAATGTCAAGCAGGTCTGAACAAATAATATAAATTTACCATTCTTAACAAGACCTCCAAATAAATTAGCTGCAAGATTTAATATCTGTTCTTTTAAGGGAGCTACTAGTTCATCATTTAAAAATTTCGCGATTTCAGCAGAAGCTGTGTAAGTTTGAACTTGAACACTAAGATTACCTTTTATTTCAGAATATGGGTTTTCCACCGAAAGATATATATTTCCAGTAGCAGGAGCATTAATCTCGAGCACATCACCAGAAATGAGTCCACTACTAAGAACATTATTACCTTCTTTAATAGTGTATCGCACTTTTACATTATCAAGCTTGTTGCTAAGTGCAACGCCACTTCCACTACCAACATCTATTTCAAATAGATATCTTCCTGCAGCATATTTTTTTAGTTCATAAGCTGGCGAAGAGGTGGATAGAAGATTTATGATATCTCTAGAACCCGCAAACACCCGGGACCATGTAGACATATATTGATTAGTAAAAGGAGTAATAGTTGTAGTTGTAGATCCGGGAATAAAACCAGTAACGGTAGTAGTAGTTACTTGGCGACATAATCCATCACGCACAGTAACAATACCATTACTACTACTTACATTCACATTTCCGATCGTCTTCGAGACTCCATTTACAGTAATTTTATCAGAAAGATAAACCTTATAATTTCCTGCATCACAGCAACTTTTAGAATATGTGGTTTTATAATACCAATAACCATTATTATTACACCAACCATATCCACAACCATTACAATACTCAATAGGTAGGATAGTATCATA
>CAMCRO010000014.1 GCA_945877265.1 Rickettsia typhi
ATAATAGTCCACACCACCTCAATCCATACATTATGAGAAAATTTAGCTGGGATTGGATTTCTCTTATGGTGGAATTTATAACAAACATATGTTAGAAGACCGAGCACGACAAGGGTAATAGCTACAATTATATACATCATAAAATCATGCAGCTCTTTTATATCCCTCATGATCTCAGTAGCTGGCATCTGAAAATAGAGTTGCCAAGGCGTTGGCTCAGAAGCGCATGCAGTACCACTAATTAAAATAAGAGTTAGAATTCTAAAAAACATTTTCATATTTAGTCCATCTACGTAAACTGACAGTTATTATATTCTCTAAAAAGTGATTGAGAAAGCAAATTTGGAGTTTACAACTACAAAAACTCCAAATTATTTATATTTTTACAATTATCCCAAGTTTCAGGTTAAATTGGACATGTGAATTTTAAGCCGAGCCTGCGTAAGTTTATACGTAATAAATGCGCAAAGGCGAGTGTTGCTAAATTCATGCCGATCTTTAATAATCAAACCTAGTCTTATACTATCTTTTTATATTCATGGTAAACTTTATGGACCGCATAGATCCAGATCAAAGAAACAAATATAAATATAATCATTAGCAATGGCGAAATTGAAGTATATGTTGCAGAAGGTATTATTGTGAATAATATAGTTTGCACAAGACCACTTGAGGACTTACCTATTTTCGAACTAATAACATCTACTGCAGCCTTTCCTTTTGTTTTCAATTCATCATCAAGAGGAATGTAAAGCATTTCTCTTGAAGTATCCCAAATAGAGTACTTTGCACCTTTTGATAAAACATTTTGCACAGCACCTAAAGAAACAGACATCGCAAGAGGCGACATCATCAGTGCCACATCAAAAAAGTTGATAATTTCGTTATCAAACACAACAAGAATAAAAAACAATGTCCCTGTTATCATTATAATTACGGGGGTAATGACAGCTGCAACGAACCAGCTATGATTTCGCATTAAATTATTTCCTATAATAGTCATAACCATAATGGCAACACCGGTCCACAATACAAACAGACCGTTAAATTCAGCATATGAATTTACTGTTGGATACAGCTCTTTAATTCTATCTTTCCACACTGCTTCAACTAAATTCATTGTTAGGCCAAAGGCAGCAGAACAAATCAACATTAACCATAAATATTTAGATCTCACTATATATTTGAAGCTATCTAAAATACTCATTTTTTCTTTATCGAATCTTTCAGCTTTAGCTTTTTTATAGAAAGCAGGATCTGTAAGAATATTCTTGTATATATATTTAACTAGACCAGCTGAAATAAGGCTGAAAAACAACATAAAAACTGTGCATACTTGCACTAAAATGACATTATCTTCTACCTCAGAAAAATATGATTTCAAAAACGAATTAGGAGAAGCGATATTCATCATAAGCAACCCAACAACTATAAGAGATGAGTTTCCAAATAATGAGAATAAAGTATAGAAGCGTTTGGCCTCTTCTGTAGTAGTAATCTCATTAGCAAACTGCCAAAAAAGCAAAATATAAAATATGTTAGGCCATAATTCTGCTAGCACATAAAATATTATATAACTCCAATTTGCAAACAATGCTATATACCATTTCAGATGAGGATAAGCATCCATCAAATTTTTTGCATAAGTAGGATTCATGTGAAAAACATCCACATTCGGATATACAAAAAGCGCGAAAAAGACAAAAAAACTAACGAAGAAGGCAAGAAGGTAATAATAGATCTTATCAAATGAGAGATGATTTATCATTTTAGCATATAATACCACAAAAATGGTAGCAGCTGGGGTCACGCAGTATACTTTTGCAAAGCTTGTCACTTCTGCACTAATCTCAGGAATGACTATACTATCTTTCAATATTCTTAAAATATTCTGATTGAATAAAACAGAGAACATCAAGAAAGACATTGGCATAAACTTTTTTAGCTCATGTCTACTTATAGGCCAAAAAATATTAGATAATTTATTAAGAAAATTACGCGAAAAAAAGAATGATCTTTGCATTTTATGACCCATGAAGACAAAAAAAAAACTACAAAAAGTCCTTTAATTAATCAACGGATGAAAGATCCACAATAAAATGCGAAACCTTAAACACACTTCAAAAAGATATTATAAAAATAAATTTTAGGGTTTATACTCATTATCGCTCTAAAAGTCAAGATATCTTTTTGGGCTAAATGCTTAAAGTTTTAGCTGGCTTGTTAGTCTTTTTTCTTTTGGCAAATTTCTTCGAAGCAAATTTGGTATTTTTTGCTGCAAGATTTTTGGTTTTACTTGAAGCACTTATATTATATTTTTTTGCCTTTTTTGAAGGAGAGGAGCTTTCTTTTACATCAAAAACTGAATTTTTTGTAACACCCAAATTTGCAAAATGTTTATCCAGCATTTTTATCATTTTTGCATCTCGAACAGCAGCAGCAGGACTTCCCGTAACAATACCTATAAGACTTTTACCGTCTCTTTTGGCAGTTGTAACCAAATTAAACCCTGCAGGATATGTATATCCCGTCTTCATACCTTCTGCACCTGGATAATTTTTTGCAACTCTATTATGCCCTACTATAACTCGCCCATTATATTTAAACTGATCTTTACTAAACCAAGGATAATATTCAGGAAAATCCCTTTTGATAGCTAAAGTTAGCTTAGCCAAGTCATATGCGGTTGTTTTTTGATCAGGATGGTGCCAGCCAGAAGCATTACAAAAATGGGTATTTTGCATGCCTAATTTATGAGCCATTTTAGTCATTGATCTTGCAAAACTTTCTTCATCTTTAGACAAGGCTTCTGCTATAACGACAGCGGCATCATTTGCAGATTTGACTATCAATCCAAGAATTGCATCTTTTGCTCTAATAGTCTCGCCAGATTTCAGCCCGAGCTTGCATGGCTTCATATTTTCGGCATTAATCGAAATTTTTAATTCTTTATCAAGCGAAAGCTTATTTGACTTAAGAGCGTCAAAAGCCATATATAAAGTCATCAATTTTGTAAGAGAAGCAGGATATATTCTTTGAGCGCCATTTACATTATGTAAAATTTTTCCACTATATGCATCAACCACCAAACTAGTTTCTATTCTTTTCATTTCTGGAATCTTGGAAGCAGCTTTCTTAGCATAGGCGTTGCAAGAAACAGCCAGCATAATTATTGAAAAGAAGAATAGCTTTCTAAAGGTACAAAACAAATGGTAGTGCATATAATTATTTTTCCAATTTTAGAATTTTTACACATCTAAGAAGATAATATATAAGAATTATGTATCTCAGCCGGGCATTTATAGTCAATAGCTGATATAAATACAACAAATATTATAGATTAATTAATTTATGTTAGGTTGTACTACTACAGCTTTATCTTTTGTTATTGAAACAAAAATCTCTTTATTAAAAGGATATAAGACTGTTTCTCCGTTTAACAACTCGATCTCAATGATATCTCCAGCTCCATAGTTAAATAGGTCTTTTATCTTACCAATATGGTTTTCTCCTTCATATACTGGCAAGTTTTTGAGACTAGAGTAATAAAATTCATCTTCTTCTAATTGAGGCAGGTCTTCTTCAAAAGAACATAATTTCTTTTTTATAATATTTTCAGCTAAATTTCTATTAGTTATACCATTTATAGATAAAACCAAAAATTTAGCTTCTTCTCTTCTTATAATAAAAGATAATTGCTTCTTGTCTCCTTCTAGAAAAATCCTAATGCTTTTTTCCTGCTCAACTACATAATTGCGGTAAGACTCTTCTATAAAGGCCTTTACTTCTCCTTTAATACCACAAGCTTTTACAATTTTTCCTATAGGAATTAGTTTCGAATTTACCATATCTTGCATACAAAAAAATCACATTGTAGCTTATAACATCTTTAATTAAGGTTTTGTATCTTAAAATTACACGAAAATAATTGAAAGAATCATCTATTTATATAACACTACATACAAAATCAACGTTACTAACACTATGGATATCCAAATAGCTTCAAAAATAAAAACATTACTAGGCATAGTTGTCGGTTTGATCTTATTAATTGGGGCATCTTATAAATATATAAGCTCTTTGAATCCAAACGTGATTTTTAGTAAAATCCAAGAAGAGATACAAAATCAATATTCAATCAAAGTCACTGCTGAAAAATCTTCACTATCTGTTTTTCCGCGGCCAAAAATCACTTTTTTTCGGATCAATACGGATAATGGCCTATTTATAGACCAAGCTTCAGTAAATTTAGATATATTTTCTCTTTTTAGCGGCAAGAATTCTTATCACGACCTAAAAATATCTGAATTATTTTTAAATCCCAAAAAATTAGGATTTTCAAATTTATCATATGCTGATTCTGTCATTAAGCTCTCTGATGAAAAAATTAATTCATTCTCTTTATGCATAGGAAAAGTAAGAGACACAGCAGTAACAAATAGAGTTCTCACAGAAAATCTTTGTATTAAAAAAGCAAAAAGCAATATAGAAGTCAGCTCTGATTTCAAAAATAATTTTCATTTTTCTGATAAAATCAATTACTCCAATAATAATTTTGCTTCTCATGCTAACGTCTCTAACGACAACCTAAAACTACACATCAATACAACATATTCCACATCAGGACCTGAAGGTGGGGATTTTGCAGGAGAAATCAAAAATTTTAAACTTTTTTCCCAAGACATCTCCCCCATTTTTAATTTCATGATTAATGATCATATCAAAAGCTCTGAAAAGATTGCTTTTTCAGGTAAAATTTTAAAAGCTGAAGATAGTATTTCTATAGAAAATATAGAATTTAAAGGCGAGAATATAGATATTAATGGAACATACTGGTTCCCAAAAACTCAAGACGAATCAGGAACTCTTGGAATAAAAATTAGTAAAATCAATATTGATGCTTTATTTGCTAGCAATTTATCTAACAACTTCCATGAAACATCTCTATTTAACCTGCATGAATCAAAGATGAGAATGATTGCTGAATCTGATGGAATAGCTTTTTTCGATGACATTATTCATGATTTCAAGATAGACACAACAGGAGATGGTAATAAATTTAATATCGCTATCTGTAGTGGAAAAATAGAATCAGGTGGAGATTTCCAAATTTCAGGAATGCTAGAATCCAATAAATTTCGCCCAAAATTTCAGGGGAATTTAATCACTAATCATCATAATATCAATAACCTCATAGCTAAATGGAAGTTAGCGAGCATAGCTGGTGATAATAACATCACCTCTAATCTGTATATAAAATCAGATATAATAGCCACCCCTATTGATCTTAAGATGCAGAATTTCACTATTATTCTAGGCTCAGAAACCTTGCTAGGTAATATAAATGTTAAATTAGCAGGAAATGAAAAACAAATTATCAGTGATCTAGATATTGATGATCTTAATATTGAAACATCCACATTCCCTTTAACGAAGAAATTATACAACTATATAATTTCCTTAACTCAAAATATGGCAGATCCGAATTATACTGTAAAATATCTTGCATTAAGAACTTTCCCCATAAAAACAATTTTAGATATCAATTTCGATGGCCTTTCAATTGGGGAACAAAAAATCATGGATAGAATGAATCTATTATTAACCTATGATGCAGGTCAGCTTAAAATAGACGATTTCCTCTTAAGCAAAAAAGATAATTTCTATCTTCACGGAAATGGAAGAATATTTGCTAACTCTCTAATACCTCAATTAAAATTTAATATTTCAAATGGATTTATAACTCTAAAAGAAACAACAAAACAAAATATAGATAAAATAATAGATTTTACGGCTAATAATATTGATATGTCTAAACTAGATATATCGTCTGAAGGGAATTTAGAAAATTTTGAATATAATAAAATTAAATTTAGCGATATTTCCTGGAAGAGTAAAAACGATGGCAAAATATTAAACATACCTGATTTAACCTTCAATATAGGCTCTGCTAATATTGAAGCAAGAGGTAGCTTTGCAGTTAACCCTATTAAAGTAAGCTTTACTTTCGGAGCAGAGCGATTAGATTTGGCTCAAGTTATTCCATCTTTTATAAAAAAACCTCTTCCTATATCAGCTGGCTTTGCAAGCATAAATGGCCAATTTTCCTCAACCGCAACTAATTTTGACGATTTAATATATAACCTTTACTTACGAGGAGATTTCTTAAGTAAGAATGTTAGAATAGAAAATTTAGATATAGACGGTTTAATAATAAAGCTTAGCACATTGCAGCTAGAGCAATTAATTGTAGATAGAATATTAACAGACTCTACTTCTTCTGGTTCAACAGATTTCAATGAAATATCTGGCAGCTACGACCTTAATAATGGAATATTTTCTATGAAAAATATTTCAATGTTTGCCAATAGCTTTTCAGGCTCTGCTGGCCTCGCTATTAATATATATGACCAATCTTTAGATTTAAATTCTATTTTTTCTTTTTATCCTTTAAATACAAAAATTCTTTCTCCTAAAAATACACCTCCAATAAAAGTTAATTTTGCTGCAAAAGGTGATGTATTTGCTCCAGACAAGCTATTGACTTTCCCTAGCAAGGACGATATAACGAGGCTCATGAGATTCACTGGAGCTCCAAATGCAGGAAATAATTAATAAGATTCCTTCAAAACGTTTTTTAGAGATTTTCTTTTTTGGTATAATAAGCGGAATGCCATTTTCGATATTATATACCACCCTTGTTACTTATCTATTAAATTCAGGCCTAACATTATCTGTTGTTACAACTATAGGAATAGCAAGAATAGCTTATGGTTTTAAATATATTTGGGCACCTTTTGTAGATAGAATAAAACTTCCTTTGTTAAGCAAAATAGGCCGAAGAAAAAGCTGGATGCTGCTTGCAATTATCACCAATATATTAGCATTAATTTGCTTCTCTAAGTTAAACCCGAATGATGATTTTAATCTAATATATTTCATCGCTATTATGCTAGGATTTTCTAGCGCGACATATGACATAGCTTTTGATGCTTTTAGAATAGACACAACTCCAGGAGAGAAACAAGCTTTAGGAGTGGCTTATGCAGTTGCGGGTTATAGGGTTGGAATGTTAATTTCAAGCGCTGGATCTCTATATTTTTCTTCTTTTCTCAGCTGGTCAAATTGCTTCTTAATTCTGGCTGCAATTTTTGCTTTAGGAGCAATTTATATTCCCTTTTTAAATGAAGATAAATTTGTTGAAAGCTCAAACTCTTCTTTCTTAGAAAAAGTAAAAGAAACTATAATCAATCCTTTCACAGAATTTTTCTCTAGGAAAAATGCAATTCTTATTCTCATTGCAGTAGTATTATACAAAGCAGGGGATGTATTGCTTGGATTTGTAAGCACTCCTTTTTATTTAGAGCTTGGTTACACCAAACCTCAGATAGCTTCTGTAGCCAAGGTTTTTGGCCTTATCGCAACCCTCGCCGGAACTTTTCTAGGTGGAAAAATAGTTGAGAAATACGGCCATCTTAGAGGTCTTATTATATGCGGCCTAATGCAAAGCTTCACTAATCTTGTATTCATCTGGCTACATTATGCTCCGGTTTCTAACTCTGCATTAATGTTAACAATTGCAGTAGAAAATATCGGCGCGGGCGCAGGAACTGCTGCAGAGGTAGGATATTTAAGTTATTTATGTAATAGATCTTATAGCGCAACCCAGTATGCTTTGCTGAGCAGTTTTGCTGTCATGTTAAATAGCACTATTTCTTCAAAAGCAGGTTTATTAGTTGAAAAACTTGGATGGGATTATTTCTTTGCTTCAACAGTTATATTAGCATTTCCAGCTTTAGTAATTTTCTTCTTTATACACAAAAGAAGTGAAGCATCTAATACCAAGCTTCATATAAAATGAGATTAAGGGTTTAAAATAAAAGCCTTAGCCATGCCGAGCTTGTTACATAATTTCATTAAACCTAGCAAGATTCCGGATCAAGTCCTGAATGACTAAATATTTTTTTCACGCTGAACTTGACTCAGCATCTCTCTCAAGTTGCATCATTTAATGATGCAACTTGGTATTATTTACCTAAAGCATCTATTGCTGCGAATGCGGCTGCATGTATTATTTGCTCTGAGGTAGAGCCCACGGGCACTATCTGCACAGATTTAGAAAGACCATATAAAATTGGGCCTATCATCTTCCCTCCGCCTAGCTCCTGAAATAATTTTGTAGATATAACAGAAGTATTAAGAGCAGGCATCACTAAAATATTCGCAGGAGCAGAAAGCCTAATAAACGGATAAAGCCTCATTAAAGGAGTGTTTAGTGCGACATCGGGTGACATTTCCCCATCATATTCGAAGCTTTGTTTATTTTTATCTAAAATTTCCACAGCTTTTCTTATCCTAACAGCCATCTCTTTTGGAGGATTTCCGAAATTAGCAAAAGACATAAAAGCAACGCGAGGCTCATACGCCATATCTTTAGCTATTTTTGCTGTTTCAATAGCGATATCCGCTAGTTCTTCTGCGCTAGGCACTTCATTCACGCTGCTATCAGAAATTATAATACTTCTATCCTGAGTTAATAAAATAGAATAACCAAATATAGGCTTATCAGATTTTTTAGGTATAACCTTGAGCACGTCATCCAAGCAGTTAAAATATGCTTTTGTATTGCCTGTAACCATTGCATCTCCATCACCTGACGAAAGCATGCATGCAGAAAATACGTTCCTGTCAGACTTCACAAGCCTTGCGCAATCTCTATATAAATATCCTTGTCTTTGCAGTCTTGCATATAGTAGGTCAATATATTCAGTAAGTTTTGTGGAAGTGGCAGCATTTATAACTTCAATGCCATCTAAAGTTAAACCATCACCCATTTTAGCAAGCAAAGGCTCGATTTTGTGCATCCTTCCCACTAAAATCGGAGAAGCATAGCCATTATCTCGCATTATCATTGCAGCATTTATAGTTTCCTCTTCCTCACCTTCTGCAAAAATTATTCTTTGCTTTTTAGCTTGTATTCTCTCAAAAATAAGATTCATGTAGCTAGAAGTAATATCTAGCCTACCGCTTAATGTATGCTTATATTTTTCCAAGTTAAAATTTTTGACCTTAGCAACACCACTATCAATTGCTGCTTTGGCAACTGCATATGGCACTATAGTAATAAGCCTTGGGTCAAATGGAACTGGGATAATATATTCTGGGCCAAATTTCATTTTTCTTCCAGAATAGGCTTTAGAGACCTCTTCAGGAACAGGGAGGCGCGCAAGCTCTGCAATTGCATAAGCAGCTGCCATTTTCATTTCTTCATTAATAGTGCCAGCTCGGACATCAAGTGCGCCACGAAAAATATACGGGAAGCCCATCACATTATTAACTTGATTATTATAATCCGATCTTCCTGTTGCAATTATTGCATCATCTCTTACTGCTAAGACATCTTCAGGCAAAATTTCAGGGTCAGGATTTGCCATTGCAAAAATAATCGGGCTTTTTGCCATAGATGCCACCATATCTTTCGTAACTGCATCCTTAACAGAAAGGCCTAAAAATACATCTGCTCCTTTCATAGCATCAGCAAGGCTTCTAAGGTTAGTATCAATTGCATGCTTTTCCTTCCAAGGATTCATCCCCTCTTTTCTGCCTTTATAAATAACTCCGAAACTATCACATAAAATAACATTCTCATCTTTAGCTCCTAGCTTTTTCAGCAATTCTATGCAAGCAATACCGGCTGCCCCAGAACCATTAGAGACGATAACCACATCCTTAAATTCACGATTAGTAAGATATAAAGCATTGATCATCCCTGCAGCTGTAATAATTGCTGTACCATGTTGGTCATCATGGAAAACAGGAATATCCATTATTTCTTTGAGTTTTTTTTCAATTATGAAACATTCAGGAGACTTAATATCTTCGAGGTTAATTCCACCCCAGCTTTTGCCGAGATATTTAACAGCATTAATAAACTCTTCAGGGTCTTCCGTGTCAATTTCAACATCCACAGCATCAATATCAGCAAATTTCTTGAATAGCACAGCTTTACCTTCCATCACAGGCTTAGAAGCACCAGCTCCTAAATTGCCAAGCCCCAAAACAGCTGTACCATTAGAGATAACAGCAACCATGTTGCCTTTTGCTGTATATTCATAAATTTTATCCGGATCTTGATGTATTTCCTGGCATGGATATGCAACTCCAGGAGAATAAGCAAGAGAGAGATCATATTGTGTTAATAATGGTTTTGTTGGAGTAATCGCTATTTTACCTGGCTTTGAATTCATTTTATGAAATTCCAAAGCTTCTTCCCTTGAAATATGTCCATTGTTTTTATTCATGATATGCCTAACTATATGTAATTTTATGCAAGAATATACGTCAGAATCGCCAAAGACAAGACTGAAAGAACAATACTAAACGTAATAATAGCAGACATAGATTCAGAATCTCCACCTAACTGCCTTGAAAGCAAGTAAGAATTGGTTGCAGTAGGAAGAGAGCTATATAGTAGTCCAACAGAATGAGCAAGTCCTTTGATTCCTATAAGTTTAAATATTAAAAATGTGATTGTTGGTAAAATTAATAGCTTTGTCACGCAGCCAACAGTTATTGCAAAGTTGTTAATTTTAGAAATAGAAAATTTCAAGCCTGCACCAACACATAAAATCCCTATTGCAAGAGCTGAATTAGAAAGGGTTTGCAAAGTTCTGTGCACACTAAGGCCAAGCTTAATATCGAGATAATTAAAAATAAACCCTACTAAACTCGCTATAATTAGTGGATTCATTGTCAAATTTTTTACAAAAATGGACCATTGCGAAACCTCAGATGAGCCTTGTCCATCTTGCTCCATAGGAGAGTATACCGAGAATACAAGCACTGACATAAAATTAGTAAAAATTATCATATAAGCCGCAATAACAGCAACTATGGTCATTCCTTCCTTTCCATAAAGGGCATCACCAAGACCGAAGAAAATATAGCTATTATATCTTATTGCTCCTTGGTAAATCGAAGTAAACACCTTCCCTTCAATCTCCATCTTTCTTTTCAGTATAACAAGGCCAACCGAAACAATCACTGTTGCAAGCATTAAAGCAAAGACAAGCTTAATCAAATGCATAGCACTAAGATCTGCATCTACGATATAGTTGAATAAAACAACTGGGAATAACAGAAAATATGATAAAACTTCCAAATTTCTCCAAAATTCGTCAGACTTAATCCAATATAATCTAATCACCTTGCCAAGCATGGTGATTATAAAAATCGGCAAAACACTTGCTATAATATCGTGCATTTTCTTTGGATAACTTATTCTTTTATTTAAAAGAAATGGATATAAATCATTTCCGAGCGGGAAGTATAACATATTCATTCTGTTATTTCAAAGCATAAAGATTATATACTTCTCAAAATCTTACTAAATCTTTACTATTTTGACTTAGAAAAAAGCCACAATTTAATTATTTATAACAGTTATATTAGATTTTCTGCTTTTTCTAAAAGATACAATTCTCTAACCTAAAATTAATATAATGAAATATGCAAATAAATGTCTGGAAAAAGCCCAAACAACGCCAAATTCTCAGCCCGCCTAGATCCAATTACTGAAGAAACCCAACGTGATATCGACAGAGAAGATCCTGTTGTTAGAGCGTCAAAGAGATCAGAACACTTAGCAGCCACAGCGAAAAAACAAAACCAAAAAATGGAACACCTGTAAGATACCCTGATGTTAGCGATAAAAGTTTACGATGGGATCACAAATCAACTCCAACTCCTCCAGAGCTAAGTTCTTTCTGCGTACAAAATGATACTACAATCGCCCACATAATGGCCTATAAAGGCAACACTCTATATTTCCGCGATCTCTCAGACACAATTGATTTTTCAAAACAGGACAGAGCTGGTAAAACAGCCTTAGACATCGCAAAAGAAAGATCAAGGACAGAAATTCTTGATGAGATAAATAAACACTTACTACGCAAATTAGAAACAGCATTATCCTCACACGATAGAATGCAATATGATCCTCTCATTGCTCAAGGCGCTCCATATTCTCCAAGTTTAGTAGAAAGCGCAAATGAGAGTGAAAAAGAGCCTTTAAAACTAGTAATAGCACCACATGCAATTAAAACATTAAATTCTAATCTCTCCGCACTTTTATCTAAAATGAGAGAGCATGGTAAAGTAGAGAACCAACAACAAAGATTTGAAGAAATAAGAACCCAAGCGCATGATATAGAAAAACATTATAATCCACTAACCAAAGGCCTACCATACTCAGGTCTTGCAAAACACATCGGAGGAATCTTTAGAGATGCTGCAAAAGAAGCTGGAATCCCCCTTCAAACTAGAAGAACATTCAAACAATGGGCTTCGGATATAGCACATGGTTTGGGATATAAGAAAAAAGAAAGAGAAGCGATTAAAAAGAGCGTTGGGTATGAGAGTATAGTTGGAGCATTAAAAGACAGAACCCAAGTCTCACAATCTACCGTACATGCTGTTCAAACTCTCAGTACAAAACCAGCTGGAGCCAGCATGTCGAGAGGCAAGTAAATTACTATAGTCAAATAATTTGGATCAGGTGATGAGCGCGAAGACGCAAAGCCTATAAATAATAGTGGCAAGCAACAACGCATCTAATCCAAAGTAACTGGCTATACTTAAAAAATAAATATTCTCGCATTTACAGATAAGACATTAAATCTACCATGGGAGGCAAACAACACAGTACATAAAAAAATATCTCTTAATTGCTTAAGTTGTATTGCTTCATTTCGCATTAGGTAGTTCACTAGATAAAATTATTATAAGATAAGATTATGTCCAAAAAACCAGACCCAGAAAATATAACACTCATCCAAGCAATAATAAAAGGAGATGACCCTACTAGAATAGAAGCATTAGTAAGATCTGGACAAAAGGTTAGCTCATGCGACTTGGGCATCAATGTCCCTCTGCATATTGCTATTTCGTTGAGACATAATAAAACGGCAAAAAAACTTCTAGAGCTTGGCGCAGATCCAAAAGAGTGTGATAGACAAGCTAACAATGCTCTTCATGTTGCTATACAAAGTGGGAACACAGATTTTGCTAGCAGTCTAATCGACCGAGAAATCGCCCGAGAAGACCTTGATTTAACACATAGATCCAATCAAGGAACAGCCCTCTATCTAGCAACAAATATGGGACAATTGGAGATTGCTGGTAAAATAGGTGGAGAATTGGACAGAAGAGCCCGTCTAGCAAAAGAAGCTTCTTATATCTCTCCTCAAGCCCCAGAAAAACCTAGAGAGCCCGCAACACCTAGAGAGCCTGTAACACCTAGAGCAGCAGAAGCTGCTTCTGCTCACGTTTCAAGTGACAGCGGAGATCCATCCCCTACGCTTTCACAAATATCAGCAGCTCCTCCTCCAATACATAAGGGAGAGAGCCCTACCCCTCCTGCTGAAGGTTCACCTGCACTTTCACGCGCTAGCTCCAGATCGAGCGTAACTGCTAGCCCGGAAACAACACCTAAGGAGCCTGCAACACCTAAGGCAGTGGCAACACATAAAGAGCCTGCACCAAAATTAAAATGGCATCAAAAGATATCTAAAAAAGCTAGCGCTTTAGGATCACGGATAAGACAAGCAGTATCTAGAAAGCCCGCTTCTATTCCGAGTCATAATAATATAAAAATGACTACAAACCCTCTATTTCAGGCTTCCGGAAAAAAATCTGATCATACTGGTCATAGCAAGTAAATTGGTATTAGTGATGAAATATTTTTTG
This sequence comes from Rickettsia typhi, assembly GCA_945877265.1. Taxonomy (GTDB): domain Bacteria; phylum Pseudomonadota; class Alphaproteobacteria; order Rickettsiales; family Rickettsiaceae; genus JABDAD01. The sequence continues at coordinate 13,747 of CAMCRO010000014.1, forward strand.
CTAGTATAGTAAGAACGATTGTTTTATATTCGGCAATTTTAAATTTATTACTTAACTCGATGAATAAAAATATACGCTCTTTTGCCAGGAGAATTGGAAAGAGGCTTTCAGAGTCACAGCAAAAAATAATGGCAGAAAAACTTCCTGCTTTTCTAGTAAATAGTGATATACCCATAGAGCATTTAGCGAAAAATAGAGATGTTATTCTAGAGATAGGAATTGGTATGGCAGAGCATTTCATTAATCAATGCAAACTTTCGCCAGATAAATTTTTTATTGGCTGCGAACCATATTTAAATGGTATAGCGAACTGCTTAAAGCTTGCTGAAGAAAATGAAATTACTAATTTCAAACTCTGGCCTGATGATGCAGATTTAATATTAAAAAATATTCCAGAATCCAGTCTAGATAAAATATATCTCCTCTTCCCGGACCCTTGGCCCAAAACCAAGCAAAAGAAAAGGAGATTCGGGCAAATAGAAAGAATTACAATTTTAAAAAACCTCTTAAAACCTGAAGGCGAATTTATATTTGGAAGTGATATAGAAGATTACACAAAAGATGTTTTATCAATTGCAATTTCATTAGGTTTTTTAGATAATTCTAACGAAGGCTACGCTTCCCACGAAGGCTACGTGCAAACAAAATATCACAGCAAAGCTATCAAAGAAGGCAGAGAAGCGAAATTTTTAATTTTGAGGAAATTATGAGTTTTAAAATAGAAAATTTTTCTGAAGAATTTAAAGCAGAATTTATCCGCAAAGGCGGCTGGGAGCAGAATTGTCCTGTTCATATCGACAGGCTAAAGCTTGTTGAAATTTCTCACATAACTTTTGAAAATACTTTAAAAACAGGAAAACTAATCACCCTTGATATAGTTGCACAAAATGTTGTTGAAATATTTAAAGAATTATTAACATCAGAATTTCCTATTGAATCTATTAATTTGCTCGATCAATATAGTTTTGATGACTATAAATCTATGTCCGCAAATAATTCTTCTTGTTTTAACAATCGTTTAATATTGCCAAAAGGTGATAGATATTCCATCCATGCTTATGGCCTTGCTATAGATTTAAACCCCCTTCAAAATCCAATGATTTCTTATAAATCAGAATCAGAATTTTTTTCTAATTTTGAAATTTACCCAGCTGAAGGCAAGAATTATATTAACAGGATGATAATTCGCCCTGGTATGGTCGAGCATGTAGTTGAAATATTCTTTAAAAATGGCTTTGACATTTGGGGCGGACTTTGGAATGAACCAGTAGATTACCATCATTTTGAAGTGAATAGGCAACTAGCAGATAAACTTGCAAAAGCAACAAAAGAAGAGGCTGAAATTCTCTGGGCTAAGCATTTACACAAATCTTCAGCTTAAATTAAGACGACACATGATATCAAGATTCATGTGAATATTTAATTTGAAACTTGGTATTAGCTAAGATTTAATATTTATACAATTTAGTATAATTATTTTGCTACTTTACCATTGTTTTTATTGCAAAGATAGCAAAGTTGGTGTAGCTGTGATTGTGTATATTATACTGTTAACAATTGCCTATGTATCAAATTTCTCAAAATATTGCATCAGAGTATTTACCAATTTTTGTATTTTTTGGAATAGCAATTGCTCTATCAATTATTATTTTGCTTCTTCCAAAATTACTAGCCAAATCAAAGCCCTCAAAGGCAAAGCTTTCAACATATGAATGCGGGTTCGATCCCTTTGGCGATGCAAGGGGGAAATTTGATATTAGATTTTACTTAGTAGCGATACTTTTTATCATCTTCGATTTGGAAATTGCATTTTTAATACCATGGGCTATTTCTCTTAAAAAAATTGGCTTATACGGATTCTGGTCCATGATGGTTTTTTTAGGGCTATTAACTATAGGTTTATGGTATGAGTGGAAAAAAGGCGCTTTGGAGTGGGAATGAGGAGTTATAAACCAGACGTAGATAAATTAATCTTACCAGATCAATTAAATAATCGCGGATTCCTCCTAACAAATTTGGATGATGTTGTGAGCTGGGCAAGAAGCGGTTCTTTATGGCCGATGACATTTGGCCTTGCATGCTGCGCGGTTGAAATGATGCAAGCAGCCTCTAGCCGCTATGATATGGATAAATTCGGGATGTTATTCCGCCCTAGCCCTCGCCAATCAGATCTTATGATAGTAGCTGGTACTTTAACGAATAAAATGGCTCCTGCCCTTAGAAAAGTTTATGATCAAATGGCTGATCCAAAATGGGTTATTTCCATGGGAAGCTGTGCTAATGGCGGAGGATATTATCATTATTCTTATTCTGTTGTTCGCGGATGCGATCAAATAGTACCTGTAGATGTTTATGTTCCAGGATGCCCTCCAACTGCTGAAGCTTTGTTATATGGGGTATTACAACTACAAAAAAAGATCAAAAGAACAAAATCTTTAATGAAATGACATATAAAATAATAGAACAAATTCAGAAGATTATAGATAAAGGTGGTTTTGGAGCTAGCATATCAAAGGAAGAATATTTAGTTATCAAAGTCAATCACGGACATCTAACTAAATTACTCAAGAAGCTTAAAGAAAGCCCTGAATTACGCTTTACTATTCTCACCGATTTATTTGCAGCAGATTTCCCAGAAAAATTATCTAGATTCGAAATAGTTTACAACCTCCTTAGTTTAAAACACAACCTAAGATTAATAGTAAAAACTTATGCTTGCGACAAAGAAAATGTCGCAACCGCTACTAATATCTTTTCAGCAGCAAATTGGTATGAAAGAGAAATTTTTGATTTATTTGGTATAAACTTTAATGGCCACCCAGACATGCGGCGCATCCTAACAGATTATGGCTTTTCAGGTCATCCACTGAGAAAAGATTTCCCCGTGACAGGATATGTACAGGTTAGGTATGATAGCAATCTTGAAAAAGTGATAAATGAGCCAGTAATATTGCAGCAGGCGTTTAGAGAATTTGATTTTGCATCACCTTGGGAAGGTCCAAATTATAACTTACCTGGTGATGAAAAAGCAAGCAATAAGCAGGAGTAGGAATGGGAGCAGAAGTTAATTTAAAAAATATGACTTTAAATTTCGGGCCTCAGCATCCCGCAGCTCATGGTGTTTTGCGCTTAATACTCGAGATGGATGGTGAAGTCATAACCAAATCAGATCCGCATATTGGCCTACTTCACCGAGGAACCGAAAAATTAATTGAGCATAAAACTTATCAACAAGCAGTGCCTTATTTTGATAGGTTAGATTATGTCTCACCTATGTGTCAGGAACATGCTTTTGCTCTCACGGTTGAAAAATTATTAAAATGCGAAGTTCCAAAAAGAGCTCAATATATTAGGGTGATGTTTGCAGAACTCACAAGGCTCTTGAATCATATAATGAACATCACAACTCAGGCTCTAGACGTTGGAGCTACCACTCCCCTATTATGGCTTTTTGAAGAACGCGAGAAAATAATGGAGTTTTATGAAAGAGTATCAGGCTCTCGCATGCACGCAAATTACATAAGGCCCGGAGGAGTTGCAGAAGATCTACCTGATGGTTTATTAGAAGATATTTCTAAGTTTAATGATTCATTCTTAAAGATTCTTGCAGACGTTGAAACCTTGCTCACTGATAATAGGATTTTTAAACAACGCCTCGTTAATATTGGCATAGTTTCGCAAACTGAAGCTATGGACTGGGGCTTTTCTGGGCCAATGCTTCGAGGCTCCGGAATAGCCTGGGACCTTCGCAAATCAAATCCATATGATGTATATGATGAGATGGATTTCGATATTCCTGTTGGCAAAAATGGCGATTGTTATGATAGATATCTAATCCGGGTCAAGGAAATGTATGAATCTGTCAAAATAATCAAACAAACTATAGAAAAAATGCCTTCAGGCCCAATTAAAACTTTGGATAAAAAAATCGCCCCTCCTACAAGGGCGGAGATGAAAGAATCAATGGAAGCACTAATTCATCATTTTAAGCTTTACACTGAAGGTTATAACGTCCCTAAAGGTGAATATTATGGCGCTGTGGAAGCCCCTAAAGGTGAATTTGGTGTTTATTTATATTCTGATGGCACAAATAAGCCTTACAGATGCAGAATTAAAGCTCCTGGCTTTGCTCATCTCCAAGGGTTAGATTTTATGTCAAAGGGCCACATGATAGCAGATATAGTAACTATCATCTCAAGTTTAGATATTGTTTTCGGAGAAGTAGATAGATGACCCCAAACAATAAAAAAGAAGAATTTGAATTCTCAAAGGAAAATTTAAAATTAGCTAAAGAAATATTAGCAAAATACCCATCCTCAAGAGAAAAAAGTGCTATTTTGCCTCTTCTTGATCTTGCGCAGAGACAGGCAGGCGGATGGCTTCCACAGCATGTTATCGAATATGTCGCAGATTTTATAAAAATACCCTATATGAGGGCTTTAGAAGTCGCATCTTTTTATACTATGTTTAATCTAAAACCAGTCGGGGAATATCATATTCAGGTTTGCACCACAACACCTTGCTGGTTAAAAGGCTCTGGGGATATAGTCAATAGTTGTAAAAATAGACTCCAAATAGAAGTGGGAGAAACTACTAAAGATGGGAAGTTCACTTTAACAGAAGTTGAATGTTTAGGTGCATGTATTAATGCTCCTATGATGCAGGTAAATGATGACTATTTTGAAGATCTAACTCCTGAATCAACTGTAAAATTAATAGATAATCTAGAAAAAAAATAAGCAATAAGAGGCTTTATGAGTAAAACCACACTCTCTCCCGATATAGATGCGCAGGCAGAAGAAATAGCAAGACTATTCAATGCAAAACCTAAAGATGGAATAAAAAAAATCAAAGAGTTTTGCTCGGCTAATCGCGGAGTTGAAGAAGAAGAGCAAATAGCGTTGTTTTTTCATAAGCATAGGGGAAGTTTAGATTTGGAAGCTGTAGGCGACTATTTAGGCAGCGAAGAAAATAGCTCTGTATTAGGTTATTTTACTGCCCAAATGGATTTTCAAGGGAAGGAATTCCTTGCAGCAATGCGCAGCTATTGCAGAGCTTTTAGTTTGCCTGGCGAAGGACAAAAGATTTCGCAAATAATGGCAAGTTTTGGTCAAAGTTATCACAACCAAAATCCCGGAAAATTTCATAGTTCTGATGGCGCTGAGGTGCTTGCCTTTTCTTGTATGATGCTTACAACAGACGTACATAATGCTAATGTAAAGCCCGAAAAGAAAATGACTCTTGCAGGTTTTATTTCCAATAATAGAGGAATTGATGGAGGGAAAGATATAGATAGATCTGTTTTAGAAGATATATATGCTGATATTCAAGCAAACCCTCTTGGCCTGAGATTCACAAAAACTCTTCCTGGAATAACATTCGAGCCAACTGAGAAAGAATTAGAAACTACCATTCAGGCTCTAAAAGCAGCTCACAGAGATAAATTTAAAGAAGAAAAACCGAAAGGTATTTGGGGTAAATTATTTGGTCACAAAAACACAATCACTATCGATGGTGAGGATGGAGCTCAGGTCAAAATCAACACTTACGAACCAGGTTGGTTCTCACGAAATAAAGCGACTGCTAATATCCAGCCTTTTGAAAGTGGCAATAAAATAGCTAATGATGCATCATTAAAACTTGCTGGCCAAATATCTGCATGCTTCCCTTGCAAAGCTATATGCTTAAAAGCAACTTTCGCTTATCAAGCTAAAGATATCACAGAAGCTTATATATCCGGATTAAAGGCAAGTGGTAAAACTACTTTAGCATCTACAGAATCGCAAAGAATAACACCAAGCCTCACTAGCGCCCGAGCTAAATAATATAATGATAATTTGGATAAGATAAGCCGAGGGTATGAAATATAAAACATAGCCCTCTTTAAGATAAAAGATTATCTAGAAAATATAAGCTTATGTCTATAAAGACATGCTCCAGATTTTTTCCCATGCAGTTTTTAGCTCATCTCTCATAGTAACTAATGTTGAGAGATAATTTTCTGCCTGAGTTGTCGCTGTCATCAAATCAACTAAATTTGCTTGGCCCATAGAAGCCTTTTGAGCCTGGCTTTCTTGCTTAACAAGCACATCCCGTACTTTAGAAATTTCAGATGACACAGCACTGCTAAATGATATTTCAGCTGCAGGTCCCCGTGCAACGCTACCTTCTCTTGCAGCGCTAATTTTATTTAAAATTTCCGAAGGAGAAAGTTTAGCAAATTGATTAAAATTAACTTTCACTAGATTCTGAAAGTCAGAAGCTTTTACTTCATTAGTTAGTAATTCTGGCTCAGTTCTTGTTATTTGCTGGCTTTGAACTTTTCCGTATGCATTGGAAGCATATAAATTTACACTATCTACCATCTTATCTCATTGCGTCTATTGTTTTATTTATCATTTGCCTTGAAACTTCTATCATTCCGAGGTTTGCTTCGTAACTTCTCTGGGCTTCACCAGCATCAGCTTTCTCTATCATTTTATCAACATTAGGAAGCTTTACATACCCATTTTCATCCGCACCTGGGTGGTTAGGGTCATATTTCATTTTTAAAGGTGTTTTTCTATCATAATCATATTTTTTCACCTTCACCAACCGAGTTTTCAATCTTTTATCGTATGCATTTTTGGCATATATTACTTTTCTTCTATAAGGATCTCCGCCTGGATTCATGGAAACTGAATCTTCATTTGCTAAATTCTCCGCCGCTATCTTCATTCTCTCCGCTTGAAATTTATTCCCACTTGCAGAAACCTCAATAGATTTGAACATACTATCTTCTAAAGCAAATGATTTTACAGTAAGCCCTAATATAATAAAAAATGTTAAAAACCTAATTATCATTTTTTCCCGCTTGTCACCATTTTCACAAGCCCTGCAGAGCTTTTATATGCTTTCAAAGCAGTGTCATATTGAACCTGATTTTGAGAAGCTTTTCTTGATTGGTCAACAAGATCCACATTATTCCCATTAGGTTTAAGCTCACCTGCAGTAGGATCGCGCGTAATTTTGAATTTCGAATTTGGTTTAGATCCAGCAATATGTCTAGAATTTGTTGTAGATAATGACATATGTGAGCTAGCAGATTCGGACCTAACAAGCTCTAAAGACTTAGTCGGCTCTTTTACAGTTTGAGTAACATAACCTGGCTTATTCGCGTTTGCGATATTTTCAGCATGAACTTGTTGCTGAAGGGCGCGTAACTGCATAGATGCTTCAAGCATTAAATCAGTGGTGCTACCACCTACAGCAGAAGCATTTGCTGTGAAGCCTACTAAGGTAAAAAATGTTAAAAATCTAATTATCATTTTTCTCACTTGTAATAATTTTAACAAGCCCTACCAAGTTTTTTAAAATCGAATAGACAAATTGTTATTTTAAATCTAAACTAAATATACTAAATGTCTAGCAGAATTATTATTAATTTTTTCGCAATCTATACATAGTTGCAAGTAAAAGTTTATAGTGAATTAAGTTGATATTTGAGCAGAAATAATGAGCGAATACTATATACTTTAATAGATAAACGAAGAAAAGACGCATTTTAAGATTTGGGAAATTCACTATAATGCTTTATATAACACGCAAGAAAGGCGAATCCATAATTATCAATAATGATATAACATTAACTGTTGTAGAAGTAGTTGGTAATAAAGTAAAATTAGGATGCAATTTTCCCACTGATTCTTCAATTCTGAGAAGTGAGCTTCATCAAAAAATTAAAGCACACAATCAAAGCTCTCTTGAAGATATAAATTTAGAAGATCTCAAAGAAATTAAATAAAAATTTAAAGAGCTATATTGCTAAATAAATTTAAAGTTTGAGCTAGGCAATAGAACCGAAGACTATAGCTGAGAACAACAACTCAATTAATTTAGATAGGATAACTAGAGAGAATTAAAATTCAACTCTAGCTCCTGTTAATAACAAACTACCTTTATGGTTAGAACGTATCTTAGGATTTAAAATATCAGATCCTTTAGCTCTAAAAAGTGTGACCTCAGCATAGGGCAATAATCCCTTCGCAACTTTATAATCAACAGCAAATGTTATGGCTTCCATTTTATTTTTTCTATGAGTAGAAGAAAAATATGTCACGCTGCTACTAAATTTTTCTAACTTATACCTTCCACCTAATCCATATACCGCAGTTTCTACTCGATTCTCATTCGGAGCAATAAAGCTTCCTAAATGGTTTGCATAAGAGCCAGCAATGGAATACTGGCTATGGGTAAATTCTGCTCCAACATGATAGGTCGCAAGCCTTTTTGGTTTGATTGTTGGCACTTTAACATTCGGTTTCGGAGTTGCAATAACTTTACCAAATTCAGTAACACCAGAAAGTTTAACATAAGAGATATCATTAAAGTCTTTTTGGTAACTCACCCCCCCTCCAAAGCCGTTTTTTACAGCATATGTATAATTAGAGGTTATAGGAGTATGCGCCACATTTTCTTTAAGTTCATCATATCCAACATTGCCACTATCTGGGATATAACTTATTCCAAACTGCAATCCATTATATTTTGGAGTAAAGTATGTAATTTTTCTAGAAAATTCAGTTTTACCTCTGGCTCTCATTTTGCTATCTAAATAATTAGAGTAATTCATATTATATGGAATATTGCCAACAGGATCACCTGCCACCCATATGTCCCAGAGCCCACCAGTAGCAGAAGCAATTGAGAGTGGTGTAATTCTCATTTTTGAAACAGCACTTTGCTCAGAGCCTAATTCTAATCTTCCAAATGAAGCTTCCATAAACAACATAGATCTTGTCTTGCGTGAATGGGTAGTAGTTGGAGAAATTGCGATTTGCGCACCGTATATAAAACCTGAATCAAGTGTATTCTTTGCATTTACAGCCGCATAAGCAGAGCTATTAAAAGCAAAATTTTTATTATTTGTAGAAACTGGCTTTGCTTTTGCAGGAGCATTGGATTTAAGATGGCCTGCTTGGAAGTCAAAACCACCATTTAACTTCACAGTAATATCACCTGCGCATGAATTATTTATTCTAGCAAAAATTAGAAGAAGGAAAAAACATTTCTTAGTAAATTTCATGATCACAAATCCTCAAAAATATACGGGCAAATAATATAAACTTCTGAATTCTATTCAAGATAAAACTTAAATTCGAGCTACTCTTGAATCATCTCATGAGGTTTGCCCCATCTTTGATGTAGCCAAAACCATTGCTCTGGCCTTTCTTTTATCCATGCTGATAGAAGATTATTTATTGAAAGCATAATCTCAGAGATAGTATTTTCATTGTTTTCTTTATTCTTAATTTCTAATG
>CAMCRO010000015.1 GCA_945877265.1 Rickettsia typhi
TTAAAGACACAGGCGTCGGAACTTCACTATCTTCACTTGATCTAACTGATCCAGCAGGACTCGCTGGAGCAGCAACACCACCATCAACTAGCAAACCATCTCTCACACCCAAAGGACTAGCAAACGACCCATCTGAATCACCATTCCCAAATTTTAAAGACACAGGCGTCGGAACTTCACTATCTTCACTTGATCTAACTGATCCAGCAGGACTCGCTGGATCAGCAACACCACCATCAACTAGCAAACCATCTCTCACACCCAAAGGACTAACAAACGATCTATCTAAATCACCATTCTCTGATAATACAGTCACAGGCGTGCCAACTTCACTATCGCCACCAGACCTAACAGTTCCAATGGAAGAAACATTTGCAACATCTAAAGTGGCATCTCCAAATAAAGGAACATATGAGTCTATTTCAGATTCTTTAATATTATATGACCTTAGCAATAGCTTGTGACGCTCAGATAATCTTCCACCATTTTCACTCTTAACTCTTGAAATTATATCTATTATGTTGTTTCTAACTGCTAATGCAGGACCAGGGCTGCCAAATGATCTCTCAGCACTATCATCCGATTTTGACAAAGCTTCAAAAGACACAGGCGTGCCAACTTCACTATCTTCATCAGATCTAACTGATCTCGCAGCAGCGGCTGCACGTCTTGTCAAACCAAGTCTATCTTCTGAACGACCAACAAACGATCCATCTGAAATATTATCAGCTTGCGGTAAAGAAAATGGAGTTGCAATACTATCTTTACTGGAAGATCCAGTAGGACTCGCTGGAGCAGCCACACCTCCAAGCAAACCATCTCTCACATCCAAAAGACTAGCAAACGATCTATCTGAAACAGCATCATCTTGGGGCAAAGACACTGGTGTCGGGATACTATCTTCATCTGACCTAACTGATCCAACAGGAGTACCAGGCATAGCAACACCTAAAGTTGGCATCGTTTTTTCTACTTTTAAAGTTTTTTTAGCTTGAGTTTTTACATCATATACAACTGGAGGTTTAACTTCCTTCCTAACATTTACACCATCTGTTAACGGAGATTCTCCATGTAATATGCCCCTTGAAGAACTAGCACTGCTTTTAACAGCAGCTTTAGAAGCTGCTTTTCTTGAATTTTCTTTATCAAGAGAGGTTGATGAAGCCATAGCTTCTTCAGCGCACATCAGCGATAAAAGAGTTAAAGCAGCTTCTATTTTTCTTTTAGATAATTTTTGTTTTTTCTTATCAAACATTCAGGATATCACTAGTTATTGTTAACCTATTACTATACCCCAATAATATAAATTTACTAAAAGATCAACTTATAATTAAACTATAGGTAACTTTTATTATTGACATATATTAATCTATAAAATATTTTGGTTACAAATTAAGGAATAAAAATTAACTAAAAAATAGGCTAATTACTTATGTGCTTCGGAAAAAATAAAGGCGTAGATTCTACTACACAACCTCTACTCAGAACTGATACTCCAGATACTCGTGGAAGTATTCAAGCTCTTGAATCTGTGTTAGATACAGGCGCCCGTACTGGAATGTCAAAAATATCTTTTGAGGGTGCATCTTTTGCCGGTTTATCAGCTGGGGATGAAGATACTTTAGCAAGAAGGTTAAGTTATAGCGATGCTGCTGCACATACCAAAAAGACTGGTTCAGTTGCAAGTGGACTTCCCGCTCCAGCTGGAGCATCTGCAGTTTTTAGATCTCCTGTTTCAGCCGCGGCAGCATCACCTGCAAGCGAGGTAGACCCAAACCCACGCTCAGCATCTAAAGATGAAGAAGACACAGGTTCTGGCAGCGAAGATGAAGAGTTGCCTTCTGTTCCTTTAAGATCAAATCATGAAATTTTAGAAGAAGCAATAGGTACCGGAAACACTGCTACTTTTTCTGAGGTTTTACAAGCTGAGCCAAATCTTATTAATACAGAAGGGTTATATGCCAGATTAGCCGCTTCTCATCCGGATATGCTACTTACTGCATTTAATTTTCTTTCTACTACTGATCGTTTTGATGATGGTCAGTTTTATGCAGACTTGCAAAATACACTCGATTTAAGTAGCAGCTTAACCTATGGAAGTAGAAAGAAAACATCCAGTGACATGAAGTTCAATACATCCAATCCTTTTCATAAATTGGCATGGCACAACCTTACAACCAAAACTAACCGAGATATGCAAAAGGCTACAGTCAAATACTTCATCAACTTGCATCCAGAAGAATATGACATTAGATTGCTAGATGCAAAAACGGTGAGCCAACTTATACAATGCAAGCAGGTTGGAATGATTTATGGTATGGCAGAATCAGAAATATTATATAATAATTACTCTAGTATGACAATACAGTGTGGCTCCACAGCTCACACTGTTAATCTGCCTTATATTTATTCACTCTTAGAATATGTGGCGCATGTTTCAAAAACTAAAGAACACAAAGAAACTTGCTCTCAAATCTATAAAAATATATTAAAAACTCCTTATTTTTCATCTTTAATCGAGTCTCTTCCTACTCATTTTCCTGAAATATCTGACGAAATAGAAAGAACAGTATCAAGTAAGACAAGTGTTGGCAATTATTTGCATGCCAAATATAGTGGTGATGAAAACTATAACACAATACTGCTACCTTGTTATTTACTTATGAAACGTGCTAATAATTTTTCTAAAATCCCAGGTTTCTCTGACGATTTATCTGATGCATGGTTGATCATAACAGATGATGCCACTACAAGAACATATGGAACTGCAGCATCAGCGAGACATAGCGTAGTAGACTTCGATGCAGCTAGCGTCGCAGCTGAAGGCGGAGGAGGATTTGGAGCAGCAATGTATCATCATGAAGATGCACCAACAGGGTTACTTGGAGAAGGAGGTGAGGCTGTTGCAGATGAATAGTTAGTTAGTTTCTAACCCTTACATAACTTCCTGGGGACAGTTCAATAAAACCTATTTCTTCATAATTAATAGATTTTTGAATCTCCCCAGATCTCCCAGCAGCCCAATTTTGCCAGTAATTCCACCAAGAACCGTCAAACGATCTCGCCCCATTATACCATTCTTGTGAGCCTCCACTAATATCCTCATTTATCCAGTAATTATATTTTTTGTTATGAGGGGAATTTATAACTCCAGCAATATGCCCAGATCCTGCAAGGCAAAAAACAGAATTTTTCATGTAATCTTTAAATAACTTAACACCTGAATATGTAGATTCCCAAGGAGCTATATGGTCATCTATAGCAGAGAGAAAAAATGATGGAACACTCACCTTGGAAAGATCAATTTTTTTCCCTAAAAGTTCTATTCCATTAGATTTTGTAAGCGCATTATTAATATACATATTCTCTAAATAAAAAGCATGCATTGCAGCTGGTAAATTTGTAGTATCTGAATTCCAATATAACAAATCAAAAGCTAAAGGTTTTTTCCCGAGCAAATAATTATTAATGACAAAAGACCATATTAATTCATTAGCTCTAAGCAAACTAAAAGCATAAGACATATATCTACCATCAAAAAAGCCAGTTTTATCTAGTTCTTCTTTTATGGCTTCTATTGTTTGGCCATTTATAAATAACCCTAAATCTCCTGGCTCGGAAAAATCTAGTAAAGTTGTAAGAAATGTTGAAGAAGTAAATACAGGATCCTTAATCGATTCATAATAAGCAAGAGCTGAGGCCGCAAGTGTTCCACCCAAACAATAACCCAATAAATTAAAATTTTTGTAACCGAAATTTTGTCTCAAAAAATTAATGGGCTCTAACACCCCTTCTTTAAGATAATCTTCAAAATTTTTGTGAGCTAAATTTTTGCCAGGATTCACCCATGAAACTAGATATACCTGGAAGCCGCTATCTACTAAAAACTTAATAAAAGAATTATTCTCAGATAAATCTAAAATATAATATTTATTAATCCACGGTGGGATTATAAATATTGGGATTTCAAAAGTCTGTTCTTTAGGTTTATAACATATCAATTGCATTAAATCATTTTGGAATAAAATTTTTCCTTCGGTAAAAGCAATATTTTTGCCGATTTCAAAGCTAGATGAAGCTACAGTAGAAATAGAGAAAATGTCTTTCGACTGTTTGATATCATTTAAAAAATTCTCAACACCTTGCAACAGATTCTTGCCATTACTCACAACAAGTTCGTTAATCACTTCTGGGTTAAGGTTCGCATAATTTGTGGGACATGCAGCATTTAATAATTGCTCAGTATAAAAATCGAGCAATTTCTTCTGAGAGTCATTAACATTCAAATTCTTTACTAAAGATCTATACCAGTCCGCAGACATTAAGTAAAATTGCTTTACGAAGTTAAAATATAAGCTATTTTGCCACGCTTCATCTTTGAATCTTCGATCCCTCTTTTGCGCTTCATAAATAGGAGTCACCTCATCTCCTGACATCTTATCCATAAAATGGAACATTAGATTCGCTACCTTAGAAGCGTAATTCAAATTATGTTCGAAAAATTTTATTGGATTATTTGTAAAATCAGTGACGGCCTCTAAATAAGCTTTCTGAATATTATTCATATCTATCAAAGGGTTAGACAGAAAATCTAGTTTTTTACTCGAAATAAGTTGCAATGCTTCCATGTATTTATTGTTAAATTCTTGAAGATTTGCAAAAAAACTTTCTCCGTCCATAATAATCCATCTATCCTAAAGTTAAATTTCTTCCGATAAGCTCTGCACCAATTCTAGCAGGTTATAAAAATATCATTAAAAAATTAAATAATATATACTGCAAAAAAATTTAAAGATATAGGCCTGTTATATCTTTCCAACTTTTAATATCAGTAATTGCTCTTTTAGAATATTCACTAGGCCTATCTAGCTTCTTCACCACTCCTTCTAAGCTTGGAAATAAGCCATAATTTGCATTCATTGGCTGGAAACTTTCAGGATTAGCATTTAAAGTAATATGGTTTAATAAGCTTCCTATAGCGGTTGTATTTGGTATATCTTGTGTTTTAATACCTCTTATTTCATTAGCTGCAAATATGCCAGCCAAGAGCCCCATACTTGCGCTTTCTACATAGCCCTCCACTCCAGTAATCTGTCCAGCAAACCTAATATTTGGGCTAGTTTTTAATCTCAGTTGTGTATCTAATAATTCAGGGCTTTTTATAAATGTATTGCGATGTAGCCCCCCTAGCCTAGCAAATTCAGCATTCTCAAGACCTGGAATCGTTCTAAAAATTCTCTGCTGATCCCCATATTTTAACTTTGTTTGGAATCCAACAATATTATACAAGCTACCAAGTTTATTATCCTGCCTTAATTGAACAACAGCATAGGGTTTCTCGGAAGGATTATGGGGATTAGTAAGCCCTACTGGCTTCATTGGGCCATATCTCAATGTATCTTTTCCTCTTTCAGCCATTACTTCTATTGGAAGGCAACCATTAAAATAAGGCGTATTTTTTTCCCATTCCTTGAATTCAATTTTTTCAGCAGACGTTAATTCTTCAATAAAATTGTAATATTGCTCTCTGGTCATTGGGCAATTAATATAATCCTGCCCATTACCTCCTGGTCCAGATTTATCATATCTAGATTGCATCCAGCATATATTAAAATCTATCGAATCCTTATATATAATGGGCGCTATGGCATCAAAGAATGCCAATTGCTCTTTTCCAGTAATATCTATAATATGCTGAGTTAATCTGCCAGAGGTCAGAGGGCCAGACGCCACTATAAAATTTTCAGACTCAGGCAAAGTTTCTACTTCATCCCTAATCAGTTTTATATTTGGATGAGTTAAAATTTTCTCCTGTATCATCTTCGCAAAAGCTTCTCTGTCAACAGCTAGGGCTCCACCAGCCGGCAACTTTGTTGCATCTGCTGATTCCATAATCAAAGATTCTAACAATCTTAATTCTTCATGCAGTAGGCCGATAGCGCTTTTAATGTCATCATTCCTGAAAGAATTAGAGCAAACTAGCTCAGACAAAACATCAGTTTTATGAGCAAAAGTAAGATTATTTTCTCGCCTCATTTCATAAATCGTAACACTAATTCCTCGATTGGCTGCTTGCCACGCTGCTTCACAGCCAGAAAGCCCCCCTCCGATAATATTAAGTTGTCTGTTAGAGATGTTACTAGATAGATTTATGTTCTGCATTCTTCTTATTATATTTATATGCTTCGACTAGCAATAATGCTAAAAACACTAAAAATAAAGAAGAAATAGAAAATATCAAACCACGATTACCCATATTGTCAATAATATTAGAAGTACTTCGTACACCTGCATATCCTCCTATTGCACTAACTGTATGAACTAAACTATTAGCAAGAATCAAATTACCACCCCTGAACTTATCTCCAAGCATCGAGAAAATACAAATTAATATTCCATTTATAGAAGAGCTTAAAATTAAAAATAAAATCAAGCTATACGTTACATTTTGGATTACATGAGGAATAATTTGCATACAAAGAGCTATAGCCAAAGACAAGAGCATTAAAATTCTTATTCTATTATATTTATCTAGAATAATTCCAAAAGGCACAGACAATAACAACCCCGAAAGGCCAAAATAACCTATAAGAAGGTATGCTTTTTGCTCCAAATATCCATAACTCATAATAAAACTTGGTAAGAAAGTTTGAAGAGAATAAAAAATATAATCAATAGCAAAAGCGCAAATAATAGGTATCCTTGCAGAATAAATAAGATAAGAAATTTTGATAGGCGCATAATCAGAATAAACAGGAGCATAGCTTTTTAAATAACCAAGAGGTACTAGTATAAACGAAGAAATGATAATGCTAGTTACTATTGTCATTTCAGTAGAAAGATTAGTTAATACTATAACAACTGGACCAAGAGCTATTCCTAAACCAAAAGCAGTTATAACTATTGATAGATAGGTTCCTCTCACATTATCTACAGTCAAAAAATTCACCCATTGAAAAATTGAAGTATATATTACAAATCCTCCAATACCGAAAAAAAACATAGCTACGCACAAACTCTCATAAGAAGCACTGACCAAAAAAATTGCTATAGATATATTTCTTAAAAACAAAGCAGATGTAACTAGCTTATATAAACCTAGCTTATAGTTAAGCAACAACATAAAACTAGTTATAGAAACAGCCCCAACAATATCCATCGAGAAAATTGCAGAACTTTGCTCCTTAGTGAGATCGAATTTTTCTAAGAAATTTCCAAAGCTATGTAGATTAATACCGGCTGAAAGCCCATAAAGGAAGCATATGCACGACATTAAAAATAAGGATCTTGCAACCTTAAAATATGATGAAGCCTCAGAGCTCCTTCTATTCTGACTTAATATTCCAGAATTAAATATCATTTGATTATACAATAGTGTTTGTATATAAAGTATATTGTATCAATTGTCTAAAGCACTGAAATTCTTAATCATGGCACAAGGTTTATGTGCTTATATTGCTTTTAAGTTATCTCAAAAAGTATAAAGTGCAATTTAGACACGAGCTAGATAAAAATATTAAGTTTTGCAGTCTACATGCTAGCAAAATATATGTAGATTTTTGCGATAAAATTTTGGAGCAATAATGAGTAAGAAAATTTTGATTGATGGCACCTTCGTTCATCAATATAGAGTAGCATTAGTTAACTCTCAAAACAAAATAGAAGAGTTAGAATATGAAACAGAAAGTATAAATCAAATTAAAGGTAATATCTACCTTGCAAAAATAGTTAGAATTGAGCCTGCTCTTCAGGCTGCATTTATTGATTTTGGGGGTGGAAAAAATGGGTTCTTACCATTTAGTGAAATACATCCAGATTATTATAATATACCAGTATCAGATAAACAGCAGGGTCATGATCTTAGGAAGCTTCAGGCTATCAGCGCACCAAATATTAGCTTAGAAGATATAGAAACTTCTCCAATATCACAAAAAGATTTAGAGAAAGACATAGATATCGAGCAAATAAAAAAAATTATCGAAGAAGAAAGAGAATCAGATATAACTCAAGAAGTTGCTGAAGAAAAAAACGATGACAAGGTTGAGCCTCTACCTTTATATAAACAATATAAAATTCAAGAAGTTATTAAAAAAGGTCAAATCTTATTAGTCCAGGCACAAAAAGAAGAACGAGGCAATAAAGGAGCTTCTTTCACTTCTTACCTTTCTCTTGCTGGAAAATATAGCGTACTTATGCCTAACAATCCAGGTCATCATGGTATTTCTAGACGTATCTCAAATAATGAAGAACGCAAAAGATTAAGAAATATCGTTACTAAATTAGTGAGCGAAGAAGATAGTAAATTTGCAAGTATTATAGTTAGAACAGCAGGCATTGGAAAATCAGGACATGATATTCAAAGAGATTATGAGTATTTAGTCAAATTATGGAATAGAATTCGCGAAACAACTTTAGCTTCAAAAGCACCAGCCTTTATTCATATGGAAGAAGGTATAATACAAAAAACTATAAGGGATTTATACGATTCCTCAATTGAGCAAATAATAATAGATGGGAAAGAAGCCTACGATAATGCTGTTAATTTCATCAAACATTTACTGCCAAATGATGAAAATAAAGTAAAATTACATAATAATTTGGTCCCTATTTTTGCCTGTTTTGGCATTGAAGACCAAGTTGCCTCATTATATCAACAAGTAGTATCTTTACCTTCGGGGGGATATCTCGTAATAAATCCTACAGAGGCACTAACATCTATAGATATCAATTCTGGAAAATCTACTTCTGAAAAAAACATAGAAGAAACAGCTTTAAAAACCAATGTAGAGGCTGCGAAGGAAATAGCAGGACAACTGCGCCTCAGAGATATTTCTGGCTTAATAGTAATAGATTTTATTGATATGTATGAATCAAAAAATCGTAAAATAGTAGAAAGATCGATAAAAGAATATACGAATCGAGACAAAGCGAAGATTCAAATAGGTGGCATAAGTTCGTTTGGTTTACTTGAAATGTCAAGACAGAGGTTAAGGCCTTCATTCCTTGAATCCCACACAAAAATGTGCAATCATTGCAATGGAAAAGGTATTATTAGAGATGAAGAAGCAAATTCGCTTGTGATTCTTAGAACTGTTGAGAACGAAGTCCATCAACTTACAGCTGATATAGCAAATATCTACGCTAATACCAATATAGTATTATATCTGCTTAATCACAAAAGATTAGAAATTCTTAGCATTGAAGAAAAATATGGGATTAAATTAAATTTCATGACAGATCCTCATGCTACTGCAGATAGTTTCTCTATAGAAAAAATTTCATTACCTACCCATGAAACAGTATATTCTATTTCTGCGTTAGAATCGCCAAAGATGCTAGCTAAAGAGTCGTATAATAATAGCGAAACAAAAGATAATAATTCTGCTCAGAGCTCTTACAAATCTAACTCCAACAATAGCAAAAGAAAAAAATGGAAAGATACTCAGAAAGCTCCATCAGAAGACACTTTATCAAACAAACCAGAAGATACTACATCAGAGCATAATATAGCTGAAAAAAATTCTGTTACTGAGATGACTCCTCAAGAAACAGAAAAGAAGGAAAAACAAAAAAGAAGAAAACCAAGAAGAACTTCAAAGAAACCAGAAACAGGAGATAAGATTACATCAGAATCTAACCAAGAAGCATAATAAACGATGAAAAAATACTTTATTTGCTTATATAGAGCTATAGAAAAAACTATCGATAATGACGGCGTTGAACATGCTGGATATATGTCATTTATGGTCATAATGTCGTTATTTCCTTTTTTAGTATTTTTTTTATCAGCAACGTCTTTCTTTGGAGCTTCTGAAATAGGCCATAATTTAATCGAGATCTTATTAGACTCGAGCCAGGAAAATATCATAGGCTCTTTAAAAATTAGATTTGAGGAGCTCAAAACTTCTCCTCCTACTAGCTTACTTAACCTGGCTATTTTTGGCACGATATGGACTTCCTCCTCTTTTGTTGAAGGAATGCGAACCATTCTAAACAAAGTTCTAGAAATAAAATCCCCTCCCCCTTATTTAACAAGAAGATTATTAAGTATAATACAATTTATTATACTTACAGCCATGCTCGCAATAGTAATGTTTATTTTTGTATTTATTCCTGTTTTGATAGAAAAAATCCATCTACATGACGTCTTAAACTTATCTGATATATGGGGTTATTGGAAACATTTATACATATTTATATGTTTGTTTTGCTGTGTACTATCATTTTACATATTTATTCCTAATGCAAAAATAAATATTATTCAAACAATTCCAGGCGCACTACTCACCACATTATCTTGGCAAATAGGAGGGTTTTTTCTTTCTAAATATATTGGTTATTATCATCAATTAAGTTTGATTTATGGCTCTCTCGGAAGCATTATAGGAACATTGATATTTTTTTATATCATTAATTTTTTATTTATTTTAGGTGCAGCTTATAATTATCACCTTGCACATTATGAAAGACAAAATTAGTCAGATAAAATTTATATAGTTTTAAAAGCGTCACATAATAAAACTATATGTCAAATTCATCCGCAGACAATCTGCCAGATAGCTGGCTAGAAAGACTCAGGGCATCATCAATGTCATCAACCTCTAGAACGCAGTCTCCTGGACCTTCAGGTATTATAGATAAAGTTGATATACCTAGACGATCGGACAATTTTAATAATTTTAATTTTCGCTCTAATTCTGGCGCTAAAATACTCGTATATTTTTCACTAGAAAAAACACCGTTGAATATTTCAAACTCTTTTGTACCTTCATTAAACTCTAATTTATCGTACAAAGAGAGAATATGCTCAAGAACTACAATTTTGCACTTAGAATATATTGCCCAAAATAAAATACTACCATATCCATCATCATATCTTATATCGCCACCATCTGATATATACTCATTTATCCTTGATATTTTTTGTTCTTTAGATGATGTGCCGCGAATATAAAGTTTCAGAGCACCAAAATGCATATACACCCTATATTTTGTCGAATTAATAGATGTGGCTCAAATCAAATATCCATATTCGTATACACTACAAGGCTAAAATAAGCTAGTTAAATTCACTTAAACCTCTGCTGGGCTCTGAACACTATCTCCTATCACTTCTGTTGTAGACATTTGAGTTGAGACTGATTCAGAATCACTAGGAACTACAGCAGTTGCATTAGCTGCAGGAGCTGGTGCAACTCTAGTTTCAGCGCGCTGAGCACAACTATCATATACGCATTTTCCTATCGCGTAACAACCAAATAAGAAAGCGCACAACCCAAACGCAGCCATAAGCCCAAAAAATACTTGATTAACTAGAACATATTCTTTGTATTCTTCTTCTGTCATATCGCCTCTATAGATTTTAACAAAAGCCTATATGAAGAGATTTTAAGATGAAATTTTTATCTTAAAATTCTAATTAACCATTTCTTTGTCTTACAACCTATAACTATGTGTTCCTTCGTATAGCTTCTAAAATAATATTAGTCATATCAAAAGAGAGGAATAAACTAAAATTTAATTTGACTGCTTTAGGTATCTAAATTATGCGCTTAAATTACATCACGAACTACTTAATACGCTTTTGGAGTAATAATTTATGATAAAATGCTTTAATGTCAGAAATCTTATATTCTCCTGTATAAGTAGCATCTAGCTCCATAATTTTTTTTAAGTATAGATTAATCTCTTCATAATGCTCTTTTTTCGGGCTTTCTGATGAGAGAATATCTAATTCTTTCATTACTTCTTTTTTTAAAGAGCTTAAGTATAAAAAAGTTTCTTTGAGTTTTTTTACAATAAAAGGCAAGTCCTTTGGTTTAATCAATAAAATAGCTAGTAATATAACTATTGAAAATTCTGCAAAGGACATAATTTAAACATATTAATTAACTTGTGGCTGATCCATGACAATGTTTATATTTTTTGCCTGATCCACAAGGGCAATTTTCATTTCTGGAAACTTTTCCCCAAGTAGATGGATCTTTTTCATTTCTTAGCTCTTTTGGAACATTCGCAATTTTAGGTTTTAGTTTTGTTTCTATACTTTGTCCATCCGAATTATATTTTGAAAATGCAGGATCTTCTCTGGTTTCATACGTTTTTCTTGTCTTTGCTCTTTGCTGAGACAATTTTTCAATATCTATATGAGATAAGTCAATCTGGAATTGGAAAGCAGCGGAAACGACATCTTCTGAATATCTGTCCAATAGGGTATCAAATAATAAAAAAGCTTCTCTTTTATATTCATTTAAAGGATCTTTTTGGCCATAAGCCCTTAAGGAAATACCTTGCCTTAGATGATCTAATGTATGCAAATGGTCTTTCCACACGTTGTCGAGCGATGTAAGAAAAATATATTTTAGCGCCTGGTTAAAAATCTTTTCAGAATAGAATTTTTCTTTTTCTACGATAAAATTTTCAGCTATTTTATTTATATTATCTTTAATTTCCCTATCTGAAACATCTTTATTCGCATAGCTTTTTATGTCTATATCAACTGATAAAAGCCTCGAGATTTCTTGTTCTAATTTATCAAGTTCCCAGCTTTCTCTAAATGATTCAGGGGGGATAAATTTAGTAACAGTATTATCGATAATCTGATTAGCAAGCTCCATTAGTGTAGGAGTCAAATTAGCAGCAAGCATTATATCATTTCTTTGCTCATATATAACTTTTCTCTGATCATTCATCACATCGTCGAATTTAAGCAAATTCTTCCTAATATCATAGTTATATGATTCCACTTTCTGCTGCGCTTTTTCAAGAGCACGAGAAATCATTGGATGATATATAGCTTCGCCATCTTTTAGCCCCATACCTCTAAGTAGCCCAGAGATCCTGTCCGAGGCAAAAATTCTCATCAAATCATCTTCCAAAGAAAGAAAAAACTTTGTCTCTCCTGGGTCACCCTGCCTTCCGCTTCTTCCTCTCAGCTGATTGTCTATTCTTCTGCTTTCATGTCTTTCTGTACCAATAACATACAAGCCCCCGGCAGCTATTACCTTCTCTTTTTCTGCTGCAATAGATTCTTTTATTTTTATAATTGCGGTATGTTTTTCGCTATCAGAAAGTTTTGGATCCAGCTCATCTATTAACATTTCAGCGTTTCCGCCTAATTGTATATCAGTTCCTCTACCTGCCATGTTAGTGGCTATCGTAACAGCATTATATCTTCCGGCTTGGGCTATAATATAGGCTTCTCTTTCATGATTTTTAGCATTTAAAATATGATGTTTAATATTTGCTGATTTTAGAGCATCAGATATTTCTTCTGACTTTTCTATGCTAACCGTTCCAACTAATATAGGCTGGCCTTTGCTATTGCATTCTTTAATTAAATTTATTATTGCATCATATTTTTCCTTTTTTGTTCCATAAACCAGATCATCATGGTCTATTCTTTTTGCAGCATGATGAGTTGGAACAGATATTACATCAAGATTATATATATCTTTTAACTCCCCTGCTTCTGTCATTGCAGTTCCAGTCATGCCAGAGAGTTTTTTATACATTCTAAAGTAATTTTGGAAAGTAATAGAGGCGAGTGTTTGATTTTCATTCTGAATTTCCACATTCTCTTTTGCTTCCAGAGCTTGATGAAGGCCTTCAGAATAGCGCCTTCCTTCCATCACTCTTCCTGTGAACTCATCAATAATCATCACCTTTTGATCTTGAATAAGATAATCTACATCTTTAGAAAAAAGATGATGCGCTCTTAATGCTTGATTTATAAAATGTACAAAACGCATATTTTCGAAATCAAAAAGGCTAGAACCACTAGCAATTAACTCTTCTTTCTCTAATAATGCCTCTACTTTATTTATTCCTTCTTCAGTCAGATTTATTGTTTTTGATTTTTCATCTTTTTCGAATGAATCCTTCTCTAACGTTCTAATGATTTTGTCTACAACCAAATAAAAATCTGTATTGTCATCAACAGGCCCAGAAATAATAAGAGGAGTCCTTGCTTCGTCGATTAAAATAGAATCTACTTCATCTATAATTGCATAATTGAAGGAGCGTTGAACTTTTCCTACTTCTGAAAGCTTCATATTATCTCTTAGATAATCAAAGCCAAGCTCATTATTAGTTGCATATGTTATATCAGCTCCATAAGCGATTTTTCTCTCCTCATCTCTAAGGCCACTGGTAATACAGCCAACTGTGAGCCCTAGGAATGTGAATATTTTGCCCATCCAATTAGCATCTCTATAAGCAAGATAGTCATTAGTAGTCACTATATGAACACCTTTGCCTTCTAATGCATTAAGATAAGCTGCCAAAGTTGCAACTAGAGTTTTTCCTTCCCCAGTTCGCATTTCTGTAATGCAACCTTTGTGAAGAATCATTCCCCCGATCATTTGAACGTCAAAATGTCTCATTCCCAAGACTCTTTTAGCCGCTTCTCTAACTAAGGCAAAAGCTTCATATAATATATCGTCTAGCTTCTTGCCATTTTTGATTTCTTCTTTAAAACGCTGAGTTATCAAGGATAACTCCCTATCGCTTAAACTTTCTAATTTTTGTTCTAATACATTGATATGCGTGATCTCATGACGAAGTTTTTTTATAATTCGATCATTTGCAGTACCAAAAATTTTTGTGAATATTCTAAGCATAGTTTGATATTGTTTTTTAACAAAACTAACATATTTAAAATATAAGTCTAAGGCAATATATTATTATCACTTGACGCGAGGTTGTTTTGCATTTAGAAACTTTACTTAAAGTATTTAGCCTGATATTTGATAATATAAATTAGACAAATTAAAGTTTAAGTTAATCAAAGGCTATTTTTTAATTTCTCAAGGAAAGGTGATTTTATGAAAAATTTGTTAAAAGTTATTTTATTATCGAGCACATTAATTTCTTCAGCTGCATACTCAGCAGAAGAAGCGAAAAAAGATGCAAAAATATTAACTGATTCCTCAGTTGTGGCTGAATATAAAGGAATCAAAGTAACTTTGAAAGAAGTCTTAAACCAGTTTAAAGACCTTATGGAAAATCAGCCAACCATGAAAGATAAGAAATTTGAGGAATTAGATAAATCCCTACAAGAAAATATGATTAAAGGCTTTATTCACGCTCAGTTATTAGATCAAGAATCTAAAGCTTCTAAAATAGATGAGTCTGCAGCATTCAAAGAAAAGCTACAGCAAATTAAACAACAACTTATTCAGCAAACATTTGTAGAAAATATTATAAAGCAAAAAGTAACAGATGCTGCAATTGCAAGCGAATATGAAAAACTTAAAAAAGAAATGGCAGGAAAAGAAGAAATTAAGGCAAGCCATATTTTAGTAGATAGCGAAGAAAAAGCAAAAGAAGTTAAAGCTAAACTTGAGAAAGGTGAGAAATTTGAAAATTTAGCTAAGCAATATTCTTCAGATGAAGGCAGCAAAGCTAATGGTGGCGAACTCGGATTCTTTACCAAAGGACAATTAGTTCCAGAATTTGAAAACACAGCATTTGCAATGAAAAAAGGAGAAATATCAGCTCCAGTAAAAACTCAATTCGGATGGCATATTATCAAACTAGAAGAAAAAAGACCTATGAAAGTTCCGTCTCTTGACGAGGCAAAACCTTCAATACAAAACAAGTTAGGCCGCGACGCTATTGAAGCATACATAAGCGAGCTTGATAAAAAATCAAATGTTAAAATATTCCTATAATAAAATCATAAGTGAGGCCAGATCTACTGGCCTCTATAAAAATATTTTCAAAAATGACATATAAGCGTTTCTTGCTACTATGTGCTAACTCTATAATTCAATACTTTAATTATGCAATATTTAGTTTTTGCTCATTAGAGCTTGCTTTAAAGTTTATGCCTGGTGACCTATCTCATCATAAACTCCTGAATTTTTTCGGAATTATAACTCTCACTGTATTAGCTAGACCGCTGGGATCATTGTTCCTTGGAAGCATAGGTGATAAAATAGGGCGAAAAAAAGCTATAATTATTGCTGGCTTCTTAAGTAGCTCGGGATCACTACTAGTTCCCTTTATTCCATCTTATGAACTAATTGGAAATTTATCCTCAATATTACTAATAATTGCTAGAATGATATTTTTAGCTGGCCTTACAGGAGAAATAGATGGAATAAGGCTATACATATCAGAAAACCTTCCTTCTAAAAAGCAAAATCTTGGCAATGGAATTGTCACATTCCTAACTCAATCGGGCGCGCTCGCTGCATCATTGTCTTTATATCTAATTTCTGATTATCAAGATGGATGGAAATTTTGTTTTTTAATAGGTGGGATTTTAGGATTAATTTTTACTTACATAAGGTCCACCCTACCAGAAAGCTTCGAATATCTACAAGAAAAAGAAAAACCGAGTAATTATTTCAATGTTACTTTCATCCAAATTATCAATGGTCAGTTTGGGCTATTATGCAAAGCTGCAATAATTTCAGGCACTATAGGCTGTTTATATCAATTCTTCATTATTTTTTTACCTATATACTTTAAACTTGAGCTAAATGTAAATTTCTCATATTACTTACCGTTTTACATTATATTATACGGAATTGGAGGAGTTTCATTCGGTTATATCGCAGATATAATTAGCGGATATCAAACAGTAAAGAAAATAGCTCTTTCTTTAGTTATCACTTTACTCTTACTTTCTTATTTCTTGCCTCATAACACCGAAGCTTTGAACTATATAATCTTGATAGGCGCTTTTTCCATCTCAGGATTTTCTGTTCCCTGCCAAATGCTTATAAAGAATAATATTAACATTGGAATTAGATATAGAATATTTAGCCTGGGACATTCGATAGGAAGTCTTTTAATTTCATCTCCAACAGCTTTTGTGTGTAGTAAAATTGGAATAACATTTGGCATAAATTACATAGTAATTTATCCATTGTTTTTTTTAGGCCTAAGCTTTATTGCAATTACTTCACTCTCCAACAAGAGATGATAGTTTTTTCTGAGAGTCTTTTAGTCTTGCCACCATAATATCTAGCTCTTCAATAGTTATATTCTCTGATTTTTTGTTTTCTTTTGCTCGAGACTTAGCATTAAAATGAGCGAAAAAATCTAATTGCAGGACCTCTTTATCTCCTGGCTGATGTGGCGTAGCTTCAATATCTTCCTTAATCTGTCTGTTTATAGAAGAATCCGAGTTACTTTCTGATAGAGTCTTTACTTGTAAAACAGGTGGGATTGCAATAATTTCTTGGTTGTTGGTATTAGTTTTATCGTGGTTAAGTTTTTCTAAATCCGGCAGGTAAGAAGAGCTATTTAAAAGGTGATTGCTTACAATCTGCTCTATTTCATATGGTATGATTTTATTATGTTCTGTGATTTTTTTAATATCAGAAGCTTTATAATATCTACGCCCACGAATTTTCAATAATTTGAGATTGATAATTTTTTCTATATATCTAAGACGAGATTGACTTATATTTAATAAATTTGCCACCTCACCTATTAATAGATATTTTTTCAAACTTAACTTCCTAATTATTTTTCTATATCCTAACTTATTTTTATTTTATTCACCAAATAAAATTTTAGATTATTTTTTTATTACCAGACATTTGTGTTTCTCTAACTTTAATTTGGTACATAAATGCTTCGCTTCTCTAAAGTTATTAAACGGGCCCAAATATAATTCATAAAATATTGAACCACCTCTTTTTTGCTTATCAATATTATGAGTGAAATTTTTTAAATATTTTTTATTCAAGCTATTTATCCTATTCCAAGCATTAAGAGCCTCTCCTTGAGATCTTGAGTATGCAAGCTGGATAAAGTATTTAACCTGATGTTTCTTGGCATTTCCCTCGTGCAATGCTTTATCCATCAAATTTGTAATTTTCAAACTATTCGATTTAGTGCGGGAATTTACCGCTTCTGGAGACTCTTCTGCTTCAAGCGCATCCCAGACAGACTCAACATTTAACTTACTATTATTCACTAAATTACTATTCTCTTCTTTAGGAATAATATTAAATACATCCTCCTCTATAATATTTTTTTCAACGAAAAGAGGCGCTTCTGGGGCTGGTGAAAAATTGATTTTACTTGCCTTCTGAGATCCAACTTGACCAAAGCTTTCATAGATAGTTTTATCTGCATTAAGATTTTGAACTAAATTTTGCTCTCCAGAAGCTTTAATTTTAAATTCAGAATAATTAGGATATAAGGTAACGACCTCTTTATCGCCTTCTCTAAAAAACAACAAATATATCACAGCAAGAATGCATAATATTATCAATATATAGCAAAGCTTTTTTTTATTATTGCTATGTTTTTGCAATACAAACATTTTACATTTTATTTAAAGGTTTTACTCCCAGAAGATTTAATCCTATACCAATAATATTTGCAACTGAATATACCAGAATGAGTCTTGCGGAGGATAGTTTTTGATTTTCAGGTATGATAAATCTATAATCTGGATATTCTTTGCCTAAATTCCAAAATGCGTGAAAATTCGAAGCAAGCTCCTGCAAATAATAGGCAATCCTGTGTACTTCTGCTGAGTTTGCTGCAGATAAAACCATTTTTGGCCATGCAGACATTAGTTTTATTAGAGCAATTTCTGGTTCTGCTTTTAGTTCCTCAACATCATACTTAGCTTCTTCAAATATTTTGTAAATATCAGGAAAATGATTTTTTGCATTTTCAATTATAGAAAGCGCTCTGACGCGAGCATATTGCACATAAAATACTGGATTTTCCTTAGATTGAGTTTTAGTAAGCTCTAAATCAAAGTCTAAAATTACATCGTTTTTTCGGGTAAGCATTATGAATCTTAAAACATCCGGATCGACTTCTTTAAGCACATCCGCGACTGTTGTAAAATTCCCAGCCCTTTTAGACATTTTAACTGGTTTACCATTCTCTACAAAATTCACCATCTGACAAAGGAGAATTTGGGCTTTACTTAACCCCTTGCTTAAAGCGTCATAGACTGCTTGTAGCCTTCTCACATATCCGCAATGATCAGCTCCAAGAATTATTATATTTTTATTAAAACCCCTATCAATTTTATTTTTTGCGTAAGCCACATCTCCAGCAAAATATGTCCAAGAGCCATCTGTTTTAGTAAGACTTCTATCTTGATCATCACCATAATCTGTTGATTTAAAAAGCAACTGTTCTCTATCTTCCCAATCTTCTGGAACCTCACCTTTTGGAAGTGGTAGCTTTCCTTTATATACCAGACCATATTTTTCTAATATGTCTATTGTCTCAGTAATCAGATCTTTCCCACCTGATAAACTACCATGCATTTTTGACTCAAAAAAGAAGTAATCATGCTTAACTTTCATATCTAACAAGTCTTGCTTTATAAGGGCAAGCATTTCCCCAACAACAATCTTTCTAAATTCATTATATAAAGACAAATCTTCTATATTTTTGAACTTCTCTCCAAATTGTTCCTTAAGCTTTTCTCCTATGATTTTTAGATATTCTCCAGGATAATATCCTTCAGGGATTGTAATATTTTCGCCGAAAGCTTCCTTGTAACGTAAATGGGCAGATTTTACTAAAGTATCAATTTGGCTACCTGCGTCATTAACATAATATTCTCTTGTAACTTCGTAGCCAGTAAAAGCCATTATTCTTGCTAGCGCATCCCCATAAATAGCTCCTCTAGCATGACCTATATGCATTGGACCAGTTGGGTTTGCTGAAACAAATTCTATATTAATTTTTTCATTACTACCAGTTGTAGCTCTTCCAAAATCTTCTTTTAAAGAGATAATATGTTTAAAAACTTTATGCCAAAAATTATTATTAAATTTAAAGTTAATAAAACCAGGGCCAGCAACATCTATAGCTTCAAATTCGCTAGAAGATTCTAACTGCTCTTTTATTTTTAATGCCACTTCTCTCGGAGAAATTTTAAGGCTTTTTGCTATTATCATAGCTATGTTAGTTGATAAATCCCCATGAGATTTTTCTTTCGGGGTTTCAATAACTATCTGATCAAAATCAATAGTGTCTGATGTTAGCGTCTGAGCTGCAGAAATAACCTTACCTCTCAGCCAAAAGTAAATATTTGAATAATCCATTTTAAAAACTAATTTGTGGTAAAAAACTATATAGAGAATTATATTGTTTTATAGCGTATCTATCAGTCATTCCTGCGATAAAATCAGCTATTGCACGTGCTTTCTCATTTTTATCCCCTCCTGCCATCACTTGCCACTCACCTGGCATGCATTCGGGATTGCTAAAATATACATTAAATAACTCAATGACAACCTTTTTGCATTTGTATGTCATTAATACTACTTTCCGATTTTTATAAACTTTTTTAAATAGAAACTCTCTTATTTGAGCAATCATAATTGTTATTTTATTAGAAAATTCTACTATTGGCCTACCTAATAGCCTAATTTGCTCATTTGTTGTAATATTATATCTTTTGATATTTTCTTTAGTTTTTGCAAGTAAATCCTCTATTAAAATATGCGCTAACTCCCTAACGATTTCAAAAATTTGTCTGTTTTTTTCGAGATTAGGGAATTTTGTTAGGATGCTTTTAACCTCAGAAGATAAAATATTAATTTCTAATAGATCTTCTATATCAAACATATCAGCCCTAATACCATCTTCCAGATCATGACAATTATAAGTTATATCATCTGATAAAGAAGCAACTTGCGCTTCGAGTGAAGAATATTGATCAAGAAGAAGAGGATGTTGTTCGTCATAATTTTTTATTGCAAGTGGTATATTTTCCATTAGTGGTCCATTATGCTTTGCAAGCCCCTCAATCACTTCCCAAGTAAGATTGAGCCCTTCATAGGCTCCATATCTTTTCTCAATCTGTGTTATTAACTTAATAGCATGTGCATTATGACAAAACCCCCCATAATCTTTCATGCAAAAATTTAAAGCCTCTTCCCCAGCATGCCCAAATGGTGTATGTCCAAGGTCATGTCCAAGAGCTATACATTCTGCTAAATCTTCCGAGCCTCCTAAATCACGGGCTATAGATCTCGCTATACTCGACACTTCAATAGAATGAGTTAAGCGATTTCTATAATGATCTCCTTCATGATTCACAAAAACTTGAGTTTTATATTGCAGTCTCCTAAATAAATTAGAGTGTATTATCCTATCTTTATCTCTTTGAAATTCATTTCGATACGGCGTAGGCACCTCTGGATATAGCCTGCCTTTAGATTTTAGAGGATCAACTGCATAACTTGCGAGCATTCAAACCACCATTATAATATTGTTTTTTCATATTGATTAATATATACTAAAGATAGAATATTCCAAATCAATAACTTACGTAAAGATGCAAGATAATATCTCCAAAACTGTTATTGTATCAGACAACGTCTTCAGACGAGCAAAATTCCTTATAGATAAAGCTTCAAATAATGATATTGCGCTGCGTATATCTGTAGAAGGAGGAGGCTGCTCTGGGTTTAAATATAAATACGAGCTAACTTCAAAAATAAATAATGATGATATACAAATTGAAAAAGATGGTATTAAGGTTTTAATAGATAAAATTTCTGCACCTTTTTTAGAAAATTCTAAAATAGATTATATTGAAGAATTAGGCGCCTCATATTTTGAAGTAAAGAATCCTAATGCGAGCTCAAAATGCGGTTGCGGAAACTCTTTTGGCATCTAGCAAAAAACTTTGCTGTTGATTAAACCAGGAGAGATTATATATTTAGATAAATACGCTCATTCTAGCATAACTATAAAATTTAGAAATAAATGGTCAAAGACACAAAACAACAAAATCTTCACTGCACTTTTTGCGGAAAAAGCCAAGAATATGTAAAACGCCTAATCGCAGGCCCATCCGTATATATTTGCAATGAATGTATAGAATTGTGCGTAAGCATAATGAAAGAAGATAAGATAACTTCAAATAAGGATCTTCAAAACAGCATTCCATCTCCGAAAGAGATATGCAAGATATTAGATGATTACGTTATAAAACAGGCTCATGCTAAAAAAATCATTTCCGTTGCAGTATATAATCATTATAAAAGGCTGAACCATGTTGATAAGGGAAGTGATGGCGTAGAAATTGCAAAGTCTAACATCCTATTAATCGGCCCAACTGGAACTGGAAAAACATTAATTGCGCAAACTCTAGCAAAAATACTCGATGTGCCTTTTACAGTTGCGGATGCTACTACTCTAACTGAAGCAGGCTATGTTGGTGAAGATGTAGAGAATATTATATTAAGATTACTGCAAGCAGCAGATTATAATATCGAAAAAGCTCAGCGTGGAATTATTTATATTGACGAGATAGATAAAATAACTCGCAAGTCAGAAAATCCTTCTATTACCAGAGATGTTTCAGGCGAAGGGGTACAGCAAGCTCTTTTAAAGATAATGGAAGGGACTGTCGCTTCCGTTCCGCCACAAGGCGGGAGAAAACACCCACAACAAGATTTCCTTCAAATAGATACAACTAATATATTATTTATATGCGGCGGAGCATTTGTTGGCATTGATAAAGTTATAGAAAGTCGTGTTTCTCAGAGCTCCATTGGCTTTGGCGCTAATCTAAAAGAGAAAGATACAAAAAATTCAGCTGAATTAATGAAAAATCTCGAAATCGAAGATTTAACAAAATTTGGAATGATTCCTGAATTTATTGGCCGTCTTCCAATAGTTGCAACATTAGAGGAGCTAGATAAAGAATCATTAATAGATATTCTAACTACACCAAAAAATGCTCTGATCAAACAATATCAAAAATTATTATCATTAGACGATGTGGAATTAGAATTTTCTAAAGATGCATTAGAAGAAATTGCAGAGCTAGCCTTAAAAAGAAAAACAGGCGCACGAGGATTAAGAGCTATAATGGAGAATATCTTATTAGATACTATGTTTGATTTAGAAAAAATTAAGAAACAAAAAATCTTAATTGATAAAGATGTAGTGCAAGGAAAATCCACACCACATCTTCAGAAAAAGGCTTCAAAT
>CAMCRO010000016.1 GCA_945877265.1 Rickettsia typhi
CTATGGCAAAATCGCTATATAATTTCTTACCACCACGATATCTCCTCCCAGAATACGACCAATTTTCTATGGCTTCTTCTGAAATAAAAAAATCTATCCTTGCTATCTTCTTTAATTTCTCGTTATATCCCGACCAGTTGCGCTTCTCTTGGTGCTTTCTCATAAAATAACACCTTATTAGCCCAACTACCTCTCTATCTCAACCCTTTTCTCACTCCTTCCATGCAACAACGCCTCGCGATGCTCGCAATGACGATATAGCCTTCTTAAATCTTCAATAAAGCTTTATTCTGTAAGGCAAATAATTCAGAAGCGCCTTTTTTTGCAAGTTTCAGCATTTCAAAGAATTGTTCTTCTGAAAATGGTTCTTTTTCTGCGGATCCCTGGATTTCAATTAATTTGCCGCTGGAAGCAAAAACGAAATTTGCATCTACTTCTGCATCTGAATCTTCAACATAATCTAAATCTAAGATTACTTGATTATTTCTTATCCCGCAGGAAATTGCAGCAACTTGAGAGATAATAGGGTTCGACTTTAAAAGCTTTCTAGATGAAAGATTTTGAATGGCTAAGTGCAGCGCTATATAAGAGCCAGTTATTGCAGCTGTTCTTGTGCCGCCATCTGCATTTATAACATCGCAATCTACGAGTATTTGCCTCTCGCCTAGAGTTTTAAGATCAACAACTGCTCTGAGAGACCTGCCAATTAGTCTTTGAATTTCCTGGGTTCTGCCTGAAGGTTTTCCCTGCGCTGATTCTCGCTTCATTCTCTGATTTGTTGAGCGTGGTAGCATTCCGTATTCTGCGGTTAACCAGCCCTGGTTTTTGCCGCGCAAAAATCCTGGTAATGTTTCATCGATTGACGCGCTGCAAACAACATGAGTGTTACCAAATTTTATCATGCAGGAACCTTCTGCATTATTTAAAAAATTTGTTTCGATAGTAACTTCTCTTAACTCGTCATTTTTTCTTTTAGATGGTCGCATTATAAATGCCTCTTGAAAATTGCAATTAACAACATATGTATATAATTAAAATAACTAAAATTGCTAGGGAAAACTATGGAAGACGAAAAATTCGAAGAAATACAAGAAGAAAAACATAAAGATGAAGCGCCAAAAGAAGGGCACAAAAAGGAAGAGAAAACAATAGAACAGCTTGAACATCATATTGAAGATTTAAGTGATAGGCTGCTTAGAACTGTTGCCGAAACAGAAAATATTAGACGTAGATATGAAAAGCAAATTGAGGAAGTTAAAGAATATGCAATTTCTAGTTTTGCTAAAGATTTAATCTCAGTTTTGGATAATTTGCATAGAGCGATTCAATTCGTGCCAGAAAATTTAGAGCCATCAGTTAAAGCGCTTTTTGATGGTGTGATGATGACTAATAAGGAATTGCAATCTATGTTATCTAAACATGGCGTTATAGCAATTGAGCCAAAAGAAGGTGATAAATTTGATTATAATCTGCACCATGCTATTTCCCACGCAGAATCAGAAGCAGAAGAGGGTTCTATCGTTGGGTTAATGCAAACAGGCTATAAAATTAAGGATAGACTTCTAAGACCCGCTACTGTTTCTGTTGCAAAAGCAAAGTAATATAGATAAATTAAGTTAGATTAATCTGATGAGATCTTAATGAAGCTTTTTTTGGCTGGAATAGCTACTGCTATTTTGCTTGTTTGCAATTCAGCATTTGCTGGCAAGGAACAAATTCAAGAAATTTATACAGAAGCTTCTGGTAACAACCATTTTGAAGCTAAGATAAAAGCTATTGACTCAGCAATGAGAAGAGCTTTTTTGCTTCTTGCGGATAAATTTGTTATTGAAGACGAGAACTTAAAAAAAATAGAGCATAATGAATTAAAAGAGCTTTTTAATAATTATGAAGTTAGAGATGAGAATGTAAGAAGCTATTCATCTGGAGCAAGCTATAATGCAGTGATAGCATTTTCATTTAGGCAATCTAAGGTGAACCAACTAATTGTAAAATATGCCACCGATCCTACTAAAGATAAATTTTTTGAAGCTTTAGTTATCCCTGTTTTTAAAATTAATAATATCTTATATATCGATGATAGCCGCAAAAATTGGCTAAATTTATGGAAAAAACGCAAATCTGATCTTGCAGATCATAGCTTATACTATCCGCCTTACGATCAGAATTTCTTAAGCAATGTGAAAACAACCAATGTGCTGAAACTTGCCTATGATGATTTTGCAGATATGTTACCATTTAAATTATATAAAAAGGTGATTATTCCAGTAGGGGAATATTTCACAGATAGAGCAACAGGCAATAGCTTCCTAAAAATTAAATACATGATAATGAATTTCGGGGATTCAACCGAAATCAAAGAAGTGACTTATTCTGTTGAAAATAAAAAAAATAGTATGAATGAAGTTATTAATCAGGCTATTGATAAATTCATTGTAGAATATGGAAAATATAGAAAAACTTATTATTCGGACACTAAAAATTTTGATCTTAAAATTAACGAAGATTTAATTGAAAATAAGGGAATCAAAACAGAAAATTATTATACCTTTCTTGTGGAAATTAGCTTTGATAAAGAAATTGGGAAAATACAGAATAAATTGAAAGCTATAGATAAAATTAAACATTTTGACATCGAAGCTCATTCTTCCATCGGATATAAAGTGAAAATATATTCGGACCTTTCAGAAGAAGATTTAACAGAAGCTCTTTATTATGGCGGTTTAAGCTTTTATTTTAATGAGTATAAAAATCCCGTATTGCTAAATATTAGGAGGGATGATGAATAGGAATATTTTGCTCGCGGCTTTTACCCTTTTATTTTTATACGCAGCTTACCATGCAAGCTCTATTTTTGTGACATTCTTCATAGCTTTATCTTTTGCCTATCTTCTCCAGTCTCCTGTGAATTTTTTGGTTAGTAAGACTGGAGCAAATTATAAACTGAGCGCTATTTTAATATATATAATTTTTATGGTTTTGGTTGTTGCGATACTTAGCTTACTCTTCCCAAAATTTATAGCCCAAATAGAATTATTATTACTTAAAATTCCATTATTCAAAGATGAAATACAAAATAAGCTAGTGCCTCTGCTTCAGACAAAATTGAAAAAACTTGATCCTGAAGTTGCAGAACAAATTAAAAAGGTGTTTGTGGATTTTGGAAGTAGCTTTGGGGAAATGCTAACATATGGACTGAATAAGCTATGGCAATATTTCCGCTCTACTGTAGACATAGTCTCTATGTGCCTTCTACTGCCTATTTTGCTAGTATTTTTCCTTAAAGATTGGCCTGAAATTACTATGAATTTTAAAAGCTTTATCAAAAAAATAGGCTATGGTAGGGTGAATGAGATTTGGCAAGAAGTGGATGATTTAATTTCCGGATTCGTGAAAGGAATTTTATATGTAGGTTTTATACAAACTATTTTATATAGCTGTGCTTTATCTTTAATTGGGTTTGAATTTGCATTAATTTTTGGGATTATTTCAGGTGTTGCTACTATTATACCATTTATAGGGCCCATTTTAGCATCTTCTTCTTGCTTGATGATGAGCCTGTTAATTCATGGAGTTGATTATCAGCAAATTTTAATAATGATAATATATGGAGTTATCCAAGTAATTGATAGCTCATTTTTAACACCTAAAATAGTTGGGGATAAAATTGGCCTCCATCCTACTGCTATTATTTTTAGTGTTTTTGTTGCAAGCCACTTAATTGGAGCTGCCGGCTTATTGCTTGCAATACCACTTGCGGGCCTTATTAAAATAGTATTTAATAAATTTATTTTAAAATAAAGTATAAAAATAAATTAGCAATTTTTCATGATCTCTGATTTTTCAGTAATAATTCATGCAATATTTCTTGCATTTGGACTTATTATGCCACTTGGTGTGCAAAATATTTTTTTATTTAATCAAGGAGCTAGCCATAAGAATATTTCAGGGTTTTTACCTTCTGTTATAACTGCTAGCATTTGCGATACCTTCCTTATTTCCCTTGCTGTGCTTGGTGTTTCTATTCTTGTGCTTAAAATAGCTTTTCTAAAATATGCAATTTTGATTGTTGGGTTTTTCTTCCTTGTTTATATGGGGTATTCAACATGGGCTGCTGCTAGCCAGAATTTCTCCAGTAAAATTGAGACTATGAGCGCACAAAAGCAAATCATTTTTGCAACTTCTGCCTCTCTGCTAAACCCACATGCAATTATAGACACTATTGTGGTTATTGGCTCTAATGCTTCAAGATATAATCATCATGATAAGATCATTTTTACTATAACCTGTATTTTAGTTTCTTGGGTATGGTTTTTTAGCATTGCATTTATGGGGCACAAGATCCGTGAGTTCGATAAAGCCGGATTTTTAATAAAAAATATTAACCGAGTATCTGCTATAATTATATGGCTTGTTGCGATTTACATAGCTATAAAGATTTTCACAGAGTAATACCAAATTTCATTTTTAAATTATCTTATATAGTAATTTAGTTTGGATTAGCAACGTTGTTGCTTGTCGCTTACCTATTGCTTATAGGCTACGCTCCTAGCGCCTAGTATCTAATTCAACCTAAATTACTATAGTTATTCACTTTGAATTAGTTGCGTTGTTGCATCTAATCCAAATTAAAGAACTATAACGGTTTGTGAAAGAATCTCAGCGAGCCTACATATTATATATAGGCCCCGCGCAGGCTCAGTTTAAAATTCAAATGTATAATTTAATCTGAAACTCGGTATTGGCTCGTGCTGAAATATTCATAGCCATTCCGAACTTGCATAAGAATCTTGATTAAATTTGCTTTAGGTTCTGAATCAAGTTCTGGATATAGCTATGTTTTATTGAGTAAATCACATAATTCTGAAATAGAATTTGTAATAATATTAAGATCACTAGGGCTAGAAAGTCTATGACCACTATTTTTCAAAATCTTTAAAGTGGCATATTCATTTTCTATCTTTTCTATTAGCTCAATTGATATTTTATAATCTACATCTTCATCTTGCATACCATGAATTATGGTGAGTGGCACTGAAATAGAAATTTTATCTTGATGCATAAGGCACATATTTGCTGATTCATGAATAAGAGAATGAGAAATTGCTATACCTTCCCATTCATCAGTTTTTTTAATTTTGATAATTTGGCCACCTAAAATTTTATTTTTTTCATCATGAGTGAAATTCTCCCAGATTTTTTTGGTAAAATCAGGGGCAGGGGCGAGCAAGATTATAGCTTTCAAATTTTTAATTTGCTCCATTCCAAGAAGAATAGAAAGCCAGCCCCCCATACTTGAGCCAATAAGAATGATATTTTGCAAATTAAGCTTTTCAATGAGCTTTCTTGTCGCTTCTCTCCAGGAAGCTATAGAATAATCTGTAAATATACCATCAGATTCGCCATGTCCTAAATTATCAAAAGCGACAAAATTGTAACCATTGTGAATTGCAAATTCTTCAATGGCTTGGGATTTTGCGCCGTTTTTATCAGACATTAAGCCATGTAAAAATAAGAGAGTGAAATTATCTTCACTAATTTTATGTTGCTTATAGCTGATAGAAAGATTATGATCGATTTCAATTTTTAGCATATTTATTAACATAAATTTGGCAGTGATTTTGTCAGAAGATAATAAAACTAGCAAGCGAAATATATTACAAGTTGTTCCTAACCTCAATTGCGGCGGCGTTGAAAGGGGCACTATTGATATTGCAAAAGCCATTTCTGCAGCAGGTGGCAATCCTTATGTATTGAGCGCTGGCGGAGTTTTATGCTCTAAAGTTAAGGAAATACCAAATTCTACTCTTATAAAACATAATGTTGCTAGTAAAAATCCTTTTATTATCTGGCGCAATATTGGATATATCGAAAAACTCTTAAAACAAGAAAAAATAGATCTGGTGCATGCGAGGTCCAGAGCGCCAGCATGGAGTGCATATTTTGCAGCAAAAAAATTAGATATACCTTATATCACAACTTTTCATGGCATTTACAGCATAAAAAATAG
Source organism: Rickettsia typhi (assembly GCA_945877265.1). GTDB lineage: Bacteria > Pseudomonadota > Alphaproteobacteria > Rickettsiales > Rickettsiaceae > JABDAD01. Next base: position 6,011 of record CAMCRO010000016.1, read on the forward strand.
CTTGAAAAAATATTATAATAGCATCATGTCGAAAGGAGATAAGGTGATTGCTGTTTCAAATTTTGTGAAAAATCATATTTTGCAAAATTATGAAGTGAATGAAGAAAAAATTAGCGTGATATATCGCGGGGTCGATTTGGATTATTTTAATCCAAATAATTGCGATGAAAAATTAAAAGCTAAATTTACCGAAAAATATAATCTTCCTAAATCAGTCCCTCTCATTATTCTTCCTTCTAGGTTAACATCGTGGAAGGGGCAGAATATAATGATAGAAGCACTGGCCCAGATAAAAAAATTAGATTTTTATTGCTTGCTAGTTGGAGATTTGTCGAAGCATCCTTCTTATGTGAGCTATTTAAATAACCTAATAAGAGACTATAAATTACAAAGCAAAGTGCAAATTTTTGGCTCTGAAATTGATATAGTTGGTCTCTATGATAGAGCTGATATTGTGGTGTCTTCCTCCATAGAGCCAGAAGCTTTTGGCAGAACAATAGTGGAAGCACAAGCTATGGCAAAGATTGTGGTTGCAACAAATATTGGAGGCTCTGCTGAAACTATTGAAAATTGCGTGACTGGATTCCACGTGAAGCCAAATGATGTAAATGCTATGACAGAAGTGCTAAAAGAAGCCTTGTCGATTCTCGGCACATCTAAAGCTGAAGCAATGACAAGCCTTGCTCGTAAAAGCGTGACAGAAAAATTTTCTCTAGATAGAATGCAAAGAGAAACATTAAAATTATACTCTCAAGTTCTATAACAATATTTCTTACCAATAGCCGCCCAGCTAAAACCAGGAAACAATAATAAATTACATTATACCCTCATGACAAATATATCTTGTTTTATTATAGCAAAAAATGAAGAGAGACTAATAGCTAGAGCAATAAAAAGCGTAAAAAATATTGCTGAAGAAATAATAGTGATAGATAGCGGTAGCACAGATAAAACAATAGAAATAGCAAAATCCTTGGGTACAAAAGTTATCCATAATGATTGGAATGGTTATTTGAATCAGAAAATTTATGGTGAAGCTTTATGTAAAAATGAATGGATAATTAATATTGATGCTGATGAAGAAATTACCAAAGATTTGGAAGAGGAAATTATTTTTATTTCAAGTTCGGGCCTAATTGATAAATATAAAGCATATAGAATTGATTTTGGCATTATATATAGAGAAGAGGAGAAATTAAGGTTTCTTGCTCCATCTAACACTTTTATTAGACTATATAATAAAAATTTTGCGAGCTTCGGTAATAATAAAGGTGATAGCACACATGATGATGTTAAGTTAAATCCGGGACTAACAGAGAAAAAGGATGTTTATGTGCTTGCGCATAAGGCTTTCCATAGATCCGGAGCTTCTATCACTCAACTTGTAAATAAAGCAAATTTTTACTCTTCTGAACAAGCCAAAGCGCTCGCTAAAAAAGGGAGAGCTATTTCAAAATTTCGTATTATTTGCGAGCTGCCATTTTGGTTTTTTAAAGCATTTATTATTAGAAGATATTTTATATTTGGATTTGACGGCTTTGTTGATTCCTGGATATTTGCTTTTGCAAGATTTATGCGCCTTGCAAAAGTTAGAGAAGAAAATAATGACAATAATAAGTCTCGTTGAGCTTAATAATCAACGAGACTGTTGATTTAATTAAGAATCTTCTAAGAAATATAATCTAGCAATAGCTCCTAAGTAATCTATAGCCTCTCCTTCTTCTAGAATTTGGGTTACACTTTCATCTTCACCAATAGGGCCAGCTGCCTCTGATTGAGCTATCCTAATATAATAGTCCAAATCTTGAACGATTCGAGCTGGATCTATATTTGGTAAAAAGCCCCAATCAAATGTTTTATCATTAATTAATCCATATATCTTAGAATTAGTATCATTGCTTCCTCCATGATTAATATATTCAGCCAGAGGGATAATTTTATGTAAATTACGACCTGTAATTTCCTCTGCTCTTTTAAACTGAAGCATTGACAGAGGGTGGTTTTTTATATGTGATACAAAATTTATGATTTGATCGGCAGAATATCCTGCACTAACTCCTTCAGTGCAATATGTTTTTATAGAATTTGACCTAAAGTTAAATAAGAAATCAACATCATCTTCTAAGATTACTTGTAGCTTGTCTTCATTGCTTTTTGATAAGAATTCTAAGCATTTAGGTAAATCGTCAGCATGCCTAATGTATTCAAGTACTCCCAAACCTTCTAAACTTTCTAACTGTCCAGCATCGCAATTATTTAAAAAGAGAGATATAAGTTTAAATTGTTCAGATGAATATAATATCATAGGAGAAAAAAAATTCAATTTATCGCCATGATGTCTACAAAGCTCTGCTAAGCTCATTAAGTGTGCTGGATCGTCTGTAAGATGAGATAAAATATCTGGTAATTTCACTAAAAGCTCAACTGTATCATATGAAAATTTGCTTACGAAAGAAATTAAAGCTCTTATATCCGTATTTTTTAGCTTCCATGCTTCGCACGAATTAAACAATTGAAGTTTTGCTATATCTTCTGGCAATAATCTTCTTATAATTTCTATGTCTTCAAGCCCTATTCCGGCTTTATTGATTGTAATTATTCCGCTATCTGACGTAAACTCTATATCGATAGGGAGAGTAAATACAGCCTTAAATTCTATAAATTTTAACTGCATAAGATTTATTAAATTCTCAGGACATATTGCCCTCGATATTGTAAGAAAGTTTTTAAGAGTATATAAATTAACTTTATTATCCGGGAAAGCTAAAATATCCATGGTTGCTAGCTTTTGAATATCTTCTTCAGAAAGAGATAAAATTGTTTCGCTGATTTCTTCCATATGACATGGAAGTATAATTATATTTAATGCTACCATTCTGCTTAACATAGGTTCAGTCACAATTTTTGCGACCGCATCACAGGATAACATTCTTAATGTTTTTACTAGTCGCGTGACATCAATATTATAATAATTAAATCCAGGAGTTTTTTCCCATATCATTAATTTTTCTATATCTTCTGATGTAAGTATAGAAAATAATTCTAATGTGGAAGGCGATATATTTAGCGTAAGAACATATTTTAATAAGTCAGGCACGGATGTGATCAGGATTTGTATTTTTTCTATACCGAAGTCATAAGCTGCATCTAAAGTTTTTTTTATGTCCGATAATAATATATATTCTGGAAACAAATCTCTTTCATAGATAGATATTAAGAGATCTAGACTATCTTCATTTATTTGAGATAATATAGTGTTAATTGTAGCAAGATCCTCACCTCCATATAATATTGCTTTTCTTAAGAGTGGTAATTTCATTAATTTTTCTAGAATATTCTCTGGAAATTCAGCAAATAATTTAATTACTTTATCTGCTCTTTCTTCGGGAGATTCTCTAAAAACGGGCGTATATTCTACCCCTGGCTGAATTAAATATACATTTTTTGAGTCTCCGTAAGGCTTATATCCTTCAGTAAGTGGAGTCTGCTCTGGTAAAAACTCTACAACTTCATCACCAACTTTTAAGGAAGGTGATTTTCCGCCATTACCCATATATAAGTTAATACCATGAGGCTGAAGCATTTCAGCAAGCTGTGTTACAAATGGCAGGTATGCTTTATGATAATTTTCGGCTTTAAATACAAAAGATTCAAGTACCATTCCTTGGCGTCCATTATCATTACAAAGCCAGACTAGACTGCCTGCTACTACCTGATTTCCTTCTTTTATAGCAAGTAGGCCAATATTCGGATCTGTATAAAAAGGAATTACTGCTTGATCAGAAGAATTTCCTGTATAAAATTGGCAGCAGGATGTCATTCTCCCCATAAATAAAGCTGTAGGGTCTGTTTTTGGCATTAATTCGACATGCAAAGCTTTATGTTTGCTTTTAGGAAGTCGTAATGTATATCCTCTTGAAGTGCCAAAGAATTCTGTAAAAATAGGACTTAGAGTATTGCTCACATTATCTTCACCTAGGCGAAAATTTGGCATTTCTTCATCCATTATCCTGCGTGCAAGTATTGCAGGCATTTCATATTTATAAGCTAATTTCTTAAAATTCACTATATCGAACCCTACAGACTCAGCTAACTTAAAATCTACATCAGAATAGGCTGGGTTTATTTCGACTAATTTTGATAAATCTTCAAAAATTTGATGAAAAATAGTTGGTTTTCTACCTTCAGTAGCACCGATATAATCATCTCCTCTATATTCTTGGTCATCTATAAATGCTTCATCAAAAACTGTGTATTCTTTAATTGCTTTCCAATTGACTTCTCGCTCTCCAGTAGCACCTGTATAATCATCTCCATTATATTCTTCATTATATGAACCAAGTTGATAAAAATAGTCTTTTGTTGTGGTAGGATCTGCAAAGATTTTAAGCATCAGTGCAAAGGCGGGCAATCCATTAGCTGCAATTAGATTTTGATAAAAATCTTTTTCGAGGTCTTGTAATAAGAAAAATTTCCCTAGGGGTTCCTTAATATCCCATTCACCGACTTGAAAATTAGTTTTTAGTATTTGTGAAAGATTTTTCCCTCCGCCTAGCCTTTGAAAAAGAAAGTCTGTTTGCTTTTCTTCATCTGTGAAGTATGCGGCTACAAAAGTGATTTTAAGCCAAGATTCATGATCATAGTCTTCTTGAGTACATAGCCATTTGGAATAATAGTCTCCTAACTGGAAAGCGCTATGAACATGGCTAGCATTTTTCTCGACATATTGAGCAACTCTGTCAGTAATATTGCTAATATGAGAAATATCATCATCACCCAGTATTGTTTTGAGCGTTGCTATTAATTCGCGTGTTATTCCTGTGACTCCCTCTGAAGATTTTAACGGAAGGGGCTTATGAAAATCTCTTGTTCTTAAAACATTAGCAAAAGGATATTTTGCTTTATTTTCTTCTAAATATTCAAGAGCTCCTCTTCTAAATTCTTCATTGCAATATTCGCTATAAATTATAGGAAGGCTATTAAACAATATTTGAAGGTCTTGTTCTGTATAATCAGCTTGATTAAAAACACCTTTAGCTAAGTGGGTTCTCATTCTTGAGTAAAATAAAAAATCTATCATTATATTAAAACATCTATTAAGAAAAGTTAACTATAAAGATTTTCCGTCTAGAAGCAATGAAAAAATTAATTTATATCTGAACGCTTCCTATCTTTTTTGAGTCTCGCACATACATGTATTTAAGAAAATCTAAAACTCGCTTATCTAATTATTATTTATATAACCCTGATTCTTCATTTCTATTCTCTAGACCAAAGTAAAAGACTATAGACTATATTGAACTTCTCTTGCATCTCCGCCCGCAAGATCCATAGGCGAGAATAGATTTCTGCAGTTAAAAAAATCAGTATTTAATGGAGAGATTAAGCCAATAGGATATAAATAATCTTCTGTAGTATAACTTTGTGATTCTAATATCCTTGCAGCTGTTATGCATGCTTCATTTAATAATTCGAAGGTGGATTCTGGAGGTATTCCAGTAACAGAAAACACTTCAGTTAGCTCTGCTGTCACCTCATCTCCTTCTTCTTTAAAAAATCCTAGTAGATTAAGACTGTAAAAGGCTTGTACCATTTTTGCTTCATGGATTGCCTGCAGATCTGGTGGCAATATTGTATTAATTCTAAGGAGTTTTGCTGCTGCTCTTTTACTCATAAATCCTCCAATGTATCTTTAATAATTTGTATATAAGAAATATTTATATATCAAATATTTTGGCAAAATTATGTTATATTTTTTGGGAGCAAAGGCCAAGCTAGACTTAAATTAACTTGGCCTTTATTGATTACTTTTCAGATACAATATTATTATATTCTTTGCTGAGAGCTTTTACAGCATATGTCCATAACACAACTATAACTATAAAGACTAAGCCGAAATATGGAGTTGCTTCTGCAAAAGTGAATGAAGGAAGAAGCATGAAGAAGGTTGACTGGATAACGCCACCACCTGATTTGCCCATTCTTCCGCCAACAACGTCTACTGCTGCTTTTCCTTTTGTTTTTAATTCATCGTCTAATGGAATATAAGCCATTTCTTTTGTTGAATCAAAAAGTGAGTATTTAGTTGCTTTACTTAGGACATTTTGAATTGTTCCAATTGTTACAGCCATTGCAAGAGGAGTGGAAGCAAGGATGCCTGTCATATACATTGCGATTTGGTTATCGAATATAATGAAAACGAAGAAAGTGGCACCTGTTATAAGGATCATGATAGGTGTTAGCATCGCAGCAACACGCCAAGAAACTAATCTTAGGATGTTACTTCCAATTATCATGAATGCGATCGCTCCAACACCTTGCCACATTTGGAAATTACCCATAAAAGCGGTGTAGCTTTCAGCTGTTGGATATAGCAATTTAATTTTTGCTTTCCAAACGCCTTCCACTAAGTTTATAGAAATACCATATGCAAGAACTAGCATTGCAATTAAACCTAGATATTTAGAGGCGAAAATTAGCTTAAGGCTTTCTCCAATTGTAAGCTTAGCTTTGCTCTTTTTTGCTGATTTTGCATTTTGATCGTAAAATCTTGGATCTGTAAGAACATTTTTTTGCATCCACCAATAAATTGCCATAATCAGAATTGTGCTGACTATTGTGATACCAATTATTTCTTCAAAACCCATTCCGGATGAAGCTTTACCACCTTCATCTCCAAGGGCACTACCTAGAATGATTCCTGTTAAAATAAGACCAAAATTTCCGAGCATTCCAAACATAGAATAGAATCTTTTCGCTTCTTGGGTTTTTGTGATTTGGTTTGCAAATTGCCAGAATAATAAGCTTAGCATAATGCTACCCCAAAGTTCTGAAACTGTGTAGAAGGTTGCATAAATCCATTTGCCTATGATACGTATGAACCACTTGAAATTTGGTAAATCAGCTGCGAGACCCTCAATCAAAGCAACGCTTGGATGATATGTATCTGGGTTTGGATATAGAACAATCGCAAATAATGCAAGATAAGCTGCAAAAAAGCTTGTGATTATATAAAACACACCTTGCTGAGAAAAATGATTGCAAAGTTTTGCATAAATCAACATCGCAATTATCGCAGATGGAAGAACTACGTATGTTTTTAAGAAGCTGATTGATTCGGCTCCTATATGTGTTACTACGAATCCATCTTTTATTGATCTTAACATTGAATAGTTAAATAAGATCAAAAACATCATCATAGCCAGTGGGATGAATTTTTTAAGCTCATTAGCTTCAATCGGCCATACTATTCTTCTAACTGAAGTTAAAAATCCTGTATTTTGCTCTGTCATAATCACCTTGATTAAAATTTATTAATAAATTATATTTGAGATTGCAAAATACAAGTTTCTTTTATTTTTGTCAAGAAGATTCTGATAAAAATTAACTAATTCTTAGTAAAACAGGCTATTTGCCATTCTTCTATTGAAATTATGTTATTCACTTGAAAACCTGTTGAAATATAGCTATTTAATACCTCATCAAGCTGTTTTTTGATGAATCCAGAAATTATCAGCTTCCCTTTAGATCTTAACATTTTATAAAAATCTTCTTTCATTGAAATTAGTGGGCTAGCTAGAATGTTAGATACTATTAAATCATATTTTTCTATAGAGGAGCTAGCATCATAATCAGTGCTGAATTGAATTTCCGCCTTATTGAGAATGGCATTTTCTGAGGCAATTTCTATCGCTATTTCATCGATATCAGTTGCACGAATTAAGGCATTAGGCCATTTTTTCTTGGCTGCTATCGCAAGGACTCCTGTGCCTGTTCCTACATCTAAAATAGCTGAAATATCATTAGTGATATCTGAAATTGCTTCAAGGCATCCTTTGGTTGTTGCGTGTTCTCCTGTGCCGAATGCTCTGCCAGCATCTATTGAAATTGCAATTAAACCTTTTGGACAGTTTTGAATTATGTTAGAATTTGCAACATAAAATAACCCAGCTTCGACAGGCTTTGCTTCTGCTTGAACTATAGAAACCCAGTCTTCTTCTATTTCCTCATAAACTTGAATATCTCCAATTTGCTTGTCTTGGGCTCTTTGAGCAATAAGGCTCATATCTGGAGCAGTGTCATAATAAGTTATAAATTTCCATATATCTTCAGGCTTTGCTTCAATATCATCAGACTCAATCTCATAACAGGAAGTTGCGATTGCTTGATCTTCAAAGATTAATTCAAGAAGAGGTATATTTTTATATTTTGTGTTAAATTCAACCCTCCAAAGTTTATTTGGGGATTGAAATGGGTTTTTTAACTTTGCTTCTTCCACTAGATTTCTTACTATTAATAATTAAAATTGCTTGGAATATAAAACATGAAAAAATTTATACAATATATTGTTGTTTCTTTGGTGATTCTTTCGCCATTTTGTGCTTTGGCTGACGATGAAGATCCATCAGAAACTAATGATCAAGCAGAAACAGGTGGTGTAAAAACCGAAACAGAATATCAGCAGCTTATAGACTCTTATAAACAACATCTTCTAACTGTGCCAAAGAGGGTGAGAGAGGAAATTAAGACATTTAGAATAGAGATAGCAAAAATACAAAAACAGAAACGTACATTATATAAAAGCTTATCTGTAGAAGCACAAGAATACCTAAAACTAGAAGAGCAATTCAGACAAAAATTACCAGTTATAAATGGTAAAATTGATTTGAATAAACAGAACGATGTATCAGCTGATCAGACCAATAAATAACATAAAATTGCATTTTTCCTAACGGTTTTTGAAAGAAGCTCAGCGTGCTCATTTGTTACATATAGGCTGTGCGCGATTCGTCTTTAAAACCAATTGCCCGATTTAATCTGAACTCGGTAGTTGTTTTTTGATTTCATTTTTAAGTGTTTTATAGTCATACTCGCACGTGGGGGGATCTTGTTGTGGGATTGCTGAGATCCTGCATCGAGTGCAGGCTGAGCTTGTTTAGTCCAGGATGACGTTATTTAGTGCGGGGGGGGGTGTTTACTATGTGGTGCTGTTGTTTAGCCCTTGATAACACTAATGAGTGAATCATCTAATTATTTAAAATTGAATAACTTATCTATTATAGCATCTAGATATTTATCAACTTGTTTTATGTTAAACTTATTTTCCAATTTCTCTACATCGATCGGATTATTTGTAGAGGCAATAAATTTTATGGCATTTTGCAATATTGTGTTATGCGTTTTAAGGTGAGAAGCAAGATATTTGAGTTCCTCTAACTTATTTTGCATAGAATAGCTAATTGCTAATCTAAATGCTTCTTTTTCATGATTTTCAGGTAATATTTTTTCTGCAGCTATAAGAGGTAAGATTTTGGATTCTGCAAGTAATGCATAATTTTCCCACGAGCCTGATTTGAAATAAGCTCCTTCCTTCATGATGTGGCTATCTGAGCTATCATCTGACTGTAAAATTTCTAACACAGACTGATAGTTTTTTAAATCTAAATATGCTTTTGCTTTTAAGCGCTGCCTTGAGATATGCTCCAAAAAGCCATGATTCACAAGATCTGTATTTTTAAGTATTTCTACTGCAAGATCTGGCTTTTTATTCATTATGTAGACAGCTGCAAGATGATCGCCTGTTATTATTTTATCTTTTCCAGTTAATCTATATTTAATTTGGTGAGAGAGTATTTGTTCTGCTTCATCTAATAAATCAAGATTTATTAGTCTTTTCGCGATCATTAAAACTATTTTATCACCAGCAGCTCCTATAGGTGTGAGTTCTCTGAATTCATAAAAAAGAGCGACTAAATCAAAGTCCTCCATTTTAGATGCGACTCCACCTTTCGAGAAAATAAAATTATTATAAATATTAGCCATTTGATGAGTGATGTAAACACTACCATTACTATTAGGAAAGCTATCTAATACATATTTATATGTCCTTAGTGCTGGAACGAAATTTTGCAAGGACTCTTCATATTCAGAGAGCTTCATTAATATTTTATATTCTAGCTCGTCTCCACGCCAAATGAATTTTAATTTTTCTAATCGTGCAATAGCTTCTTCGGTTTTAATCTGCCCGCTTTTTAATAACATATCAGTTTGATCTAACTCGGCTCTTGCATAATTTTTTGGATCATTCTGACTAGATTTTATGGAGTCATAATAATTATTAGCTAAATTATTTTTGCCATTTTTTCTATAAAAGGAAGCTTTAAAATAATTTAGAGAATTCTCATTTTCGACAGAATTTGGGGCTTTGATAGTTCTGAATAATTGCTCTGCGATAATGTGATTATTATGATTTGTGGAAATTTCGAATTCACTGAAAATTATGGGCCAATATAAAAAATCAGGATATTGTGAAATAAAGGCATTTATATACTTTGAAACGCCAATCGAGTCCACTTCTTCTCCTAATTTATGCTGATTATAATTATACCAAATTGTTGCTTCGGCTTTTAATAAATTTTTTATACCGCTATTTAAAAATGGTTTTAAAATATCTTGAGATTCTTGATATTTTTCTGAAAGAGAAAGCGCCACTGCTTTGAATAAAGGGCTTTCAGGATGTTTTTTTATGAATTCTTTGTCATGTTCAATTAATTCTAACGTGCCTAAAGCTTCTGGAAGCATTTGCTCGGCGAAGAAAAATTTTGCTAAGTTATATTTTTCATGTGGCAGATTTTCTGGGGTTGTTAATGCCATTGCTCTATAAAGAATGCCTCTTTTCTTTACGAAATCGAATTGGCTATCTAATCCAAAATTAAAAGGCAGTAAAGAATTGGATGCGTCAAACTCTTCAGCTTTTTGCTCTTTTTCTGGGTTTTTGATTTCTGAGAAAATAGCATTATTAATGGTAAATATTTCCGCGCCATCTTTTGTAATTACAGCATTAAAGTTATCGATAACCCAGCTGACACCGCAACCAGCAATGGAAGAATAAACCGTGAAATCATTAAAATAATGAGTTTCAGCAAGAGCAATTCCAGGTTTTTTTGTTGTAATTAACGTGACAATATCACCAGAGATAGGATCTTGAAAAGTTATTGCAGTATCTAGATTTTTACTATCAAGATGGATTCCATAATGATCTAGAAGTTTAGTTGTTTTTATTTGGTTTTTTATTGAGGGTGCTTTATCTTTAAAAGATAAAATCCATGTAGTTTCTTCTTGTCTAAGTGATGGTGTGAGATTTTGTGGTATATCAATAGATAGGATAGTGGCATCTTTTACATCCAAAAAGAAAGGGGGTTTAAGGCCTTCCTTCGGAGGGAAGTTAAAGCTCACTTTTTTATTAAATCCCAGAAGTAATTTATCGCCTCTTTGGAAAGCGCCTGCGGAAATTTTTTCATCAAATTCAAATTTTATTTCATATCCATTTTTCACTTTTTGAGCTACAACTTCTTTAACATCACTTTCGGGAGTTGTGTGAAGCATGCCAGATGTGGGGTTATCTAATTTATTTAAAGCCTGGATTTTATGGTCTACTTTATCGAATTTTTTATCGGTTTTGAACTTTAATGCTGTTAGTTTTTCGCCATTAATTATCTCAAAATTTTGATAGTTTGCCTTTGTGGAAAATGTGATAGTCTTATCATTCAGATTTTTTAGGCCATTTGTTAGAGAATTGATTGACACAGGAGTTAATTTTCTAAATTTAATGGGATGTTCACATGTGATATTGACGACCCCATTGATATAAGAAACATTGAGCTGAAGATAGTTGGTGTGATAGAAAACAAAAGCATCGACATTGTCGTATTCTTTTGCTTCAATGCCTATAACCTCGGTAGCTTTTACGCTTATCCCCAAGGATAAAATAATTAGGCAAATAATTGAACGTATAATATGCATAGTAAATTAATTTGTTCCGCAAATATCCACAACTATCAAAGCATCTTGACCTTTTTGAGTAGGATAAGAAGAATGCAAATCGATTGTGGTAGTGATCTTATCGTTATTTGTATTTTTAGCAAGAAGATTACGAAAATTAACTGAATCTTCGATTATTTTTTCTAAAGCAATTTTGATGTCATAACCTTTAGAAGCAAGTGAGTTAGTTAAAGCTTGATAATCTATTAACAAACTTATTTTTATGGGGTTTTTTTGAAAATTATATATATTATTGGATATGGATTTTGCTATTCCATCAAAAGAAGATAATGAGTTTGAGTTTATTTCTGTAATTATCCTAACAATATTTTCTGATTTAAGAAATTCAACATTTTCTGAATAAGTCGGTAGAAGATTGCTATAAATAATTTCAAGAGAGGTAGCTGTAACTAACCTATTTGCGGATGGCGCTGAATCTCCAAAGATTTTGTACTGCTCTTGAAGCTTATTAATATTTACTGCATAGCTTAATACAAAAAAGCAAGTGATAATTAGTATCAAATCTAGCATTGTAACTAGCCAGCTTTCTCCTTCCTTAAACATAATTATAGTTTTTTTTCCACATTTAAATTATTACCTACCATAATTTTTGATAAGTTTATATACTTTCATTAAATTCTATCTGATAATACAATTAAATATTTTATTATAAAACGAAAAATGGATATGTCATTTGAATTAATATTTGGACTTGGCGTCTTAATTGCGGCTATTTTTGCTTTTTGGTTTATTAAGAAAAGAAAAAATGTGCAAGGTTCTTCTCTGAATGTCAGCTATGTGAAGAAAGGAGCAGAAGGCGCACAAAAGGCTTATGACGATAAATTTAAAGACCCTAATCCTCTTACTAAAGAAGAAAAAATAGAGCTTTCTTGGGAATTCTTATATGGAATTACGGATATAGTGCTAGAAAAATTTTCTAAAGAAGATAGAGAACAAGTTGCCAAAATTGGCCATCAAATGCTTGATGCCGGAACGGGATATGAGCATGTGATCGAATATGGCTTGAAGATAGAGAAAAAACGCACTAAACTTATCGAAGAAGAGCAAGAAAAATCTCAAGACATCGAAATTAAGAGATAGAACTCTATTTTCCCTAAATTTAGATATAGCCAATTAATTATGATAATTTTTTTAGATAGTGCTGATATAGAGGAAATAACCTCTATTGCAAAATACTCCATTATAGATGGGGTGACTACTAACCCATCGCTAATTGCAAAATCAGGAAAAGATATTAAAAAAACTATTGCAGAAATATGCGATGTAATTCCTGGTGATGTTAGCGCAGAGCTTTATGCAGAAGATTATCAAAATATGATATCAGAAGGCAAAGATCTTTATTCTATTGCTCCAAATGTTGTGTTAAAACTTCCTCTGACTATTGATGGCCTGAGGGCATGTAAATATTTTTCAGATCTGGGGCAGAAAACTAATGTGACATTATGCTTTTCAGCTCAGCAAGCACTCCTTGCTGCGAAAGCAGGAGCCACCTATATTTCCCCATTTATTGGAAGGCTCGAGGATGTAAACGAGAACGGTATCGAGCTTATTAGACAAATTAAGACTATATTTTCTAATTATCCAAATTTAAATACTAAGATTTTAGCAGCATCAATTAGAAATACGCATCATGTATTAGAATGTAGTTTAATTGGCGCAGATGCAATTACAATGCCTGGAAGAATTATTACAGAATTGTTTCATCATGATCTAACAGTGAAAGGGCTTGAAATATTTAAGAGAGATGCCAATTTAATGTAAATTAGGATTTATATAAATTCCTAAATAAATCTTCAAGGCTGCCTTCCTGAGTGGAAATATCTTTAATATCAATGCCTGCGGCGATTATATCAGTTAAGATATTATTCAAATTATCTTGAGTTTTATTATATTTAATTTTTATCGTGTTTTTATTAATTAACTCACTTTTGTATTTTTCGAATATTGCTGGAATGGTGCTGATATCTTGTCGTAAAGCAATTTTTAGTTCTTTTAGAGTGAGCTCTTCGAGAAGGTTGGATTTTGTATCACATTTTATCAATCTTCCATTATCTATAAACCCAATTTTATCACATAGCTTTTCTGCTTCTTCTAAGTAATGAGTTGTAAGAATTATTGTTGTCCCTTCTTTGTTTAGTTTTACTACATATTCCCATAATTGATCTCTCAGTTCTATGTCAACTCCTGCAGTTGGCTCATCTAAAATTAAGACATCAGGAGAGTGAACCATCGCTTTTGCAACTAAAAACCTTCTTTTCATCCCGCCTGAAAGCCTTCTTGAGGTTACATTTGCTTTATCTTCTAGACCTAATGCTTTTAAGATTTCATCAGTTTTCCGATCTTTTGGTCTTATGCCATAATAGCCAGCATAAAATTCTAAAGCTTCTTTTACTGGAAAAAATGTATCAAGCACTAACTCTTGAGGTACAACTCCTATCTTGCGTTTTGCAAGTTTGGGGTCTTTTATAATATCCACCCCCATAATTTTAGCTGTTCCAGAACTTGGGGTAACTGTTCCTGAGAGTATATTAATTAAAGTAGATTTGCCTGCGCCATTCGGGCCCAAAAGCCCAAATATTGACCCGCGTTCTATTTTGAGCGAAAAATCTATTAAGGCTTGTTTGGTATGAACGCCATCTGCCTGCCCATATGTTTTTGATAAATTAATTATTTCTAACGCGGGATCTTGGCTCATTATTTTTTATATGTTATTTTTTTATCTTCTAGAATTTTATTTAATTCACCTGTGCTAAATAGTTCTTTAACAATATCGCACCCTCCTATAAATTCGCCTTTAATGTATAATTGAGGAATTGTTGGCCAATCTGTATATTCTTTTATGCCTTCTCTTAAGTCATTATTCTCTAGAACATTAATATCTAAAAATTCTAGATTAAGTTTTTCTAAGATTGCAATGACGCTAGCTGAAAATCCGCATTGTGGAAAGTCTTTTGTCCCTTTCATAAAAATGACAACATTATTTGAATTGATTGTATCTTCTATGAAGTTTTTTGTTTCTTCTCTTATATTATCCATATTTTGCTAAGTTTTATGTGAATGAAAATAATAATATACCAAAAGTTTTAAAGATCAAAAATAAAAGCTTTGATTTTTATAGATTAGTATTCTTCGAAAAAACATATTTTAAGAAAAAGTAAAAATATAATTTGCAATTTAATTTTCATGAACTTAACATAAAAAGATCCCTATCGATTATTCGGGATATGAACCCAAAATTAATAAATATAAATCAGAGGATTTTATGAGTAAAGGAACATATGATAATGATACAGTTGCAGAAGTCGGAGTTGGTAGTGCTGCAGGAGATTTAGCGGGCGCGGCAGCTGAAGTTGGTGCTGTTACACCGCTAGTGCATAGCCCGGTTGTAACAGGTGAAGCTGCAGGAGCTACAGATGTTGCAGCAGAAGGAAATGAGGGAATTTCTGATCTTGGTGCAGTTGCTGCCACTGAAGGCGAGAGTAATGCAAATGGACCTTCTGTGGTAGCTATAGCTGCTCCTGCGTCTTTAGATGTGACTGCTGGCGAAGGTGCAGGAACTCTTACATTATCAGGTGATCTTACTCCAGGAGTAGCTGCTATAGCAGAAGATACTGGGGTTGACGCTGAGACGATAATCGCTGCTACTAAAATCTTAGGTGAAGGTGCGTCTTTAGTGTTAGCTGGAAAACTAAATTCTTCATTAGTATTGGGCGCTAATGGCGCTGTTGCTACAGGAGATGGAGAAGCAGCTCCTGCATTGGATCTTGGAACAGTTGGGGAGGGATCTGCAATTACTCTGGCTGCCTCTGCAGCTGTTGCTACAGGTGATGGAGAAGCAGCTGTTGATGGCTCTGGTGGTGGAGCTACTGCTGCAGCGGATGGAGAAGCAGCGGTTGAAGCTAGAGCAGAAGAGGAGCTAGATGCTATTGCATCAGCCCTTGGTGCTACGGTTCTAGATGAAGGTTCATGTGAAGATGATTCTGAAGGAGAAGGTTCTGGTGAAGATACTTCTAATGTTGCAGCTGGAAACCAAGATGGAGCAGAAGCTGGTGAAGCTTTAGCAGATGCTGATGTATCGCTATCTGGTGATGTTGCTACAGGAGATGGTGCTACTGCTTAATAGATAGTCTTTTTAGTTTGAAGTATGTGCGTTATTCTAACTCATAGCGCAAACTTCAAACTATTAGGAAATGTAAAATACTCTCGAATTTTTTTGGGGGTATTTTTTTTATGTGATATTTGGATGCTAAAAAGCTGCTGAGATATAGTAATTTAGTTTGGATTAGCAACGTTGTTGCTTGTCGCTTACATATTAGTTATAGGCTACGCTCCTCGCGCCTAGTATCTAATTCAACTTAAATCACTATAGTGAATTAAGTTGAGTTAGCGTATAGTATGAGATAGATTTAGAAGAAAGAATGCAAGCATATAGTATAGATCTACGTAAGAAGGTAATAGAATTTATTGAGCAAGGTAAGACGCAAAAATTAGCGACTCAAATATTCAACTTA
>CAMCRO010000017.1 GCA_945877265.1 Rickettsia typhi
ACTGAGCAAGCTAAAGCCCTTGTTTATCAAGATAATTGCCTCTATTAACAGTTGCGGGCTCCTTCCTTGAGATATATCCTTCCTGGATGGAACCTGCCCAGTCTTAAAATCAATAATCCGTATTCTATCCTCTAGCACCTCTATTCTATCAGCAATTGCCTTGAGAGTAATGTCTGTAGATAAAAGCTTGATCTCACATTTTCCTTCAATTTCAGCAAAAATCTTCCCTTTTTTACTTAATATATTTTTATTTATTTCTCTTATTAGTAATGCTATCGCACATAAAGATTTCTTCCATAAAAAAGCAAAATTAGCAGGTATGGCTTTGATTGCTAAAATATCTTCTACTAATTTTTCAGGGAGAGCTTCTTGATTGAGAGTCACATTTTCTATTAACTCATGGACAACTTGGCCATAATCCTTACTTTCAGGTAAATCATCTATTTCCATCTGTTTTTTAAGCCCCAATATTTTCCTAGCAAAAAATCCATATGGATCTCTAATTAATTGCTCTATATTAGTGGGGTATAAAATTTTAGGTAGCAAAGAAAGAGAGAGTGATATTGGCTCAAGTTTATTAAAAGCAAGCCCCTTTCTCTCTATCTTAACATCTAATTTCTTTAAATTAGGTATTAAGTTAAGAATAGCACATTTTTCTATCAAGGCTCCATTATTATAATTAGACCTCGTAAAACATACTTTTTGCTTATCCAGTTTAGTAGAAATTATATATTGAAGAGTTTCAAAATTATGACTTTCATCGTGTAATCCTAATTTTTTCAGGATTTTTTTGCTAAGCCAGATATCTTCTATATTTCCTTCTAAATATGATTCCTGATTAAAATCAGCAAAGAATATCTCTTCAGTATCTATTAATAAAGAATCTTCAGGTCTAAGCAAAAATATTTGAGAATTTCTATTAAAAGCCTTAGTATATTTTAGTGAAAAAAGATGGTAGATAAAAGCAGAATATTCTTCATATTCTATCTCATACTCCTGATATGGGAGCTTCTGAATATCAATTATAAAATTTTTAAATTTTTCAGTCTCGGTATTTTGAATACCTCTCCCTGAATTTTCGTATAAAATAACAAAGGTAGAGACTGTTTTATGCAAAAGATCAGAAAATTTGTTACTGTGTTTAAACTCTAAAAATTCATTGAGCTCTGCTAAGATTAATGATATTCCCTCATCAGAATCATTTAATAATATATGATAGAAGTCTCTAAAATTCTCAAAAAATCTTTTTTGGCCGAATATCACTTCATTTATTTTTTGAATCTTTTCGTTGTGCAAAAAAACTCTCGACTTCAGGACTGATATCATATCAGCTATATTTCCATCCGAAGATTTAAACTTCGCTAAATTGAGCAATAATTCCACTTCTAAAAAATTATTATAAGAGATTCCAAAAGAGGAATTATATGGGATACTTAAAATATCTAGCTTATTAGTAATAAGCTTTTCTAATATATGATTATTCAGTATGATAGATATAGAACTTCCACAGGTATAAATTTTATGAAATATATAATCCGCTTCTTCGAATATATCATAAAATTCAACAAGATAGCATGGATATTTATCGTAGGATCTAGGCGCATTAATCTCATTTACATGATTTAAGAATTTTTTATATCTGCTATATAGAAATTTATTATCCTGTATTAAGCCACTATGGTTATTAATTTTGAAACTAGCAAAATCAGTAAGAGGAGGCAATATGATTACCAGCTTCCCGGTGGCATGGTTAGCTATTATATTTTCGTAAATATTACCATCTAGAATGCCTACAAATAAAAAAACTTTATTTGTAATATCGGATTCCAAAGCACCTGCAGAGGGTCTCTCAACTATTTCGTCATAGGATATAAAGCAAAATTTCAGGAAGTCAGCAGCAGCCCACCAATGCTCAGAGATATCTTCTTCGACCCAATTATTTATTTCTGAATAAGAAATATTATTTTTTTTCAGCTCCCAATATATTTTTATAATTTGGTTTGAAATTAAAATAGCATCAACAGAATTATATGGTGTTTTTTTATATTTTCTTATTATGGAAGTCATAATTAAAACTTGCTCATAATGCTTAAGATTGATGTTAGAATCGATCGAGTCAAACAAAGCAAGGTAATCTTCATAAATCAAAGTTCTAGGGACAAAGCAGGCTCCTTCTCCTTCTGAGATTTGAAGATTTGCAAAAACAAATTTAAACAAATCCATAGCTAAGTAATTTGGTAATACAACTATCAATTCAGATTCTTGTGTGCTTGCAAGCAAATTCTTGGCGAAAGAACTAACAGATTCTAGATAATTGGAAGACCTAACTGCATAAATTGCCGGGCTAGCCATAATAGTAATAACATGCTTTGGCAAGAGCCACGATAAATACTACTCTTATCATCCTATACTTTGTGAAGCCTCCAAAAAAGACAACAAATTTTGAATATACAGGAATAAATCCCAATACTAACAAATATATTCCAAAATTATTATATATAGACCTTAATACACCTATATTTTCCTTAGACTCCGAACCTTTAGAGATTTTATTCACAAATATATTTCTTACTATTCTTCCTAAGAAATAATTAGCAAAGTTTGCGCATATAACACCAACAAAAGCTGCTGCTACTATTAAAATCTTAGGTACAGCACTAAGCTGGAGCGCAACCCAAATTGCAAGTTCAGAATTAGTAATAAAAGCTAAATTGCTAGTAAAGCTATCAATCAATATAAAAAAAAGCAGTTCGCTCTGTGGCATTATATTCTCTCAAATTAATTATAGAAATCCTTTAAATAAACCTGATAATCTAGGGAGTAGTTTGAATATATAATCTATTTTATCTTCTATTCGGTCTTTTATTATATCATCAGTCTTTCTATTATTACAATCTTATAGTTCAACACAGATTTATAGTTTTACTATGAAGCCTTTTAAATTCGGCTATTATTATATCAGATATTTTAATAGCACAAAGATGGATCAAAATCGCTTTATACAAGTCACTCCAGAATTACAGGAATATATAAATAAAGTCTCAGTCAGAGAGAGTAAAATTCTACAAAAACTTAGAATTGAAAACGATAACAAAGGCCACAAGTTACAAAGCTCTCCAGATCAAACGCAATTTCTTGCTTTACTTGCTAAAATAATAAATGCAAAAAAACTCATGGAAATCGGAACATATAAAGGCTATACAACTTTAGCGCTGGCAGAAGCAATAGATGATGACGGAGAAATTATCAGCTGCGAAATAAATGAAGAATGGATAGATATAGCTAAAAAATATTGGATAGAAGCAGGTGTTGACTATAAAATAACTACAAAAATTGCCCCTGCTTCAGATACTTTAAATAATCTGATTGATCAAGGACATAGCAATAGTTTTGATTTTATCTTCATAGATGCCGATAAAGAAAATTCTTCCATCTATTATGATTTATCATTTCAATTAATTCACAAAAATGGTCTTATTATAATTGATAACACGCTTTGGTATGGAAATGTTATAAAACCGCAAGTAAATGATAAGATGACTCAAGCAATAAGACATCTTAATCTTAAGTTAATGCAAGATAAAAGAGTTAGTATAAGTTTATTACCTCTAAGAGATGGGCTGACAATAATCCAAAAAAATTCCAACTAGCCTAACTATTCTCAATTTCCTTTTTGAGGTTCCTAGCTATTGAATTTATATATTCTTGTTTATCAATAATAGGAGCTGCAAAAACACCGGGAAGCATTCTCCAAGCTGATAATATAACAAGACTACAGCATTTTTCAGCAAGAAAGCTATCTGCAGGTTTCAGCAAATTATAAGAAAATTCTCCGACATAATTCGGGTTATTAATTATTGTAGAAATAATGCTATAATGGTTAAAATTAACAGTAACCACTTCTTCTTCAACTCGTTCCGGAAAATTTAACATTCTTTTTTGCTTTCCATCACTATTATTAATAATGTCTATTAAAGCACATTTAGGAAAGATAAAAAGATTTTCACTTGAGGTTAAAGATTTCTGTAAAATCACCCAGGATTTTTCTATATCAGCGTTAATTACCTTGCAAACATGTTGATATATCATTTTATCATCCTAATATAACTTAATCGCTAATTTTTAAAGCTGCAACAAAAGCACTTTGTGGAATTTCAACATTTCCTATATTTCTCATTCTCTTTTTACCAGCTTTTTGTTTATCTAGTAATTTTCTTTTCCTTGAAATATCCCCACCATAGCATTTTGCTAACACGTCTTTTCTTAGAGCTCTAACTGTCTCTCTTGCAATAATTCTTCCACCAATTGCTGCTTGAATTGCAATTTGGAAAAGCTGTGGGGGAATTAAATCTTTCAATCTTTCACAAAGCTCTCTTCCACGAGTTTCTGAACGAGACTTATGAACAATAGTAGACAAAGCATCAACTGGCTCAGAATTTACTAATATGGATAATTTTACCAAATCACTCCTCTCATACCCATCCATATGCCAATCAAAACTAGCATAGCCTTTTGAGCAAGATTTAAGCCTATCATAAAAATCAAATACTATTTCATTCAATGGCAACCTATAAATTATCATGGCCCTATTTCCTACGTAAGTAAGATCAAGCTGCACTCCCCTTTTATCTGTACATAATGTAAGGACATTCCCAACAAATTCATCTGGTACCATGATGGTCGCTTTAACCCAAGGCTCTTCCATATAATCAATGGTTTGAATATCTGGAAGGTCAGCCGGATTATGTATTTCCAGCATCTCGCCATCTCTGAGATAAACCTTATACACCACGCTTGGAGCAGTGGTTATCATGTCGATATCAAATTCTCTATCCAGCCTTTCTTGTATTATTTCAAGATGTAGCAATCCCAGAAATCCACATCTAAATCCAAAGCCTAAAGCTGTCGAGGTTTCCATCTCATATTCAAAACTTGCATCATTTAAACGTAATTTTGCAAGTGAATCTCTAAGATGCTCAAAGTTAGAAGCATCAGAAGGGTAAAGCCCACAAAAAACCACAGGAAGATTAGGCTTAAAACCTGATAGTGCCTCCTTACATGGATTTTTATCTTCTGTGATAGTATCACCCACTTTACAATCAGAAACTTGTTTTATAGAAGCTGTAATAAACCCTATCTCTCCTGCGACAAGCTGATCTATATAATGTTTTTTAGGAGTGGTAAAACCCACGTTATCAACATTATGTGATGCATTATTAGACATCATTTTTATTTTAGATCCTTTCTTCAATATGCCATCTATCACCCTAACTAAAATAATTACGCCCAAATAAGGATCATACCAGCTATCAACCAGCAATGCCTTTAATGGAGCCGATCTATCTCCCGAAGGTGCAGGTAGCCTTTGCACAATAGCTTCTAAAACGCCTTCAATTCCTATCCCACTTTTAGCAGAAATTAAAACAGCATCGCTACTATCTATTCCAACAACTTCTTCTATTTGCGCTTTAACTCGTTCTGGCTCTGCAGCTGGTAAATCTATTTTATTTAAAACAGGAACTATTTCATGGTTATTATCTATAGCTTGATAGACATTAGCAAGAGTTTGAGCTTCAACACCTTGGCTTGCATCAACGACTAATAATGACCCCTCACAAGCTGCCAGTGACCTGCTTACTTCATAAGCAAAATCTACGTGCCCAGGAGTATCCATTAAATTTAATTGATAAACTTTTCCATCTTTTGCTTTATAATTAAGCCTTACTGTCTGAGCTTTGATTGTTATGCCCCTTTCTTTTTCAATATCCATCGAATCGAGAATTTGAGCTGTCATTTCTCTTGCTTCAACCCCACCGCATTTTTCAATAATTCTATCTGCTAAGGTTGACTTTCCATGATCTATATGAGCAATAATTGCAAAATTTCTGATTAGTTCTTGATCCATTACTTAACTACTAGATTAAATATGATTGTATTATGTTCTTTTCAGAAGTATATATACCATAAATATTCAAAACAAGTAGTTAAAAATGCGCGCAGAAATAGAAAGCTATTACAAACAAGTTGAACAATCTCTTGGATTGTTAAAGAGGTCTCTTTGACATCGATGCCCTCACATCAAAACTAAAAAACCTTACAGAACAAGCTGAAAACCCAGATTTATGGAACAACCAGCAACAAGCACAAGCTCTATTAAAAGAAAAAAGCTCAATTGAAGGGCAAATTAATAGGCTAGACGATATACAAAAGTCTTTTAGAGATATTCAAGAGCTCGTAGGAATGGCAGAATCTGAATCTGATGAAGCCTTACTTGATCAGTTAGAAATAGACCTAAAAAATTTATACGCCTTAGCCAAAAAATACGAAATTGAATGTTTATTCTCAGGCGAAGCAGATAACTGCAATGCTTTTCTTGAAATCAATGCTGGAGCTGGTGGCACAGAAAGCCACGACTGGGCTTCTATGATGATGCGTATGTATTTAAGATTTGCAGAAAGGCTGAAATTTAAAACAGAAATTATCAATATAATTGATGGCGAAGATGCAGGGATCAAATCTTGCGTAATTAAAATTAAAGGCCATAACGCTTATGGATGGTTCAAAACAGAATCTGGAGTGCATAGGTTAGTGAGGATTTCACCATTCAATGCAGCTGGAAAAAGGATGACAAGTTTCTCAAGCGCGTGGGTTTACCCTGAAATAGATGATAATATAGAAATTAATATCGAAGAAAAAGATCTGAGAATAGATACATATAGATCATCCGGCGCAGGCGGGCAGCACGTTAATACAACAGATTCTGCTGTTAGAATCACCCACCTACCAACGAATATCGCAGTTCAATGCCAAAGCGATAGATCGCAGCATAAAAACAAAGCAGAAGCTATGAAAATGCTGCGTGCTAGATTATATGAAATTGAGATGCAAAAAAAAGAAGATGCAGCTAATATTCAGAATTCTACAAAATCAGAAATTGGATGGGGACATCAAATCCGCTCTTATGTGCTGCAGCCATATCAAATGGTTAAAGACTTAAGAACAGACGTAGAAACTTCTGACAGCCAAGGAGTTTTAGATGGAGATCTAGAAAAATTCGTATATAGCAGCCTTGCTCAAAAAGTTAGCAACAAAAGGGTTTAAAATTACCGCGTCAGTTATGAACACAGATTACGACTTAAATTGAATTTTATTACAAGCTTGTGCATCTACTTTTTAGTATATTAATACAAGCTAAGCACAAAAATTCTTTGTATATTTAAGAATAAAATCTTGCGCTATCTTCCACGGCTAACAGGGCTTTTAGCTAGTGGCGATGCTTCAACGCTGCTCACGGAAGTTACGCTTGAGGTTCTTTCTAGCCCAGCTTTCATCTCAGAAGCTCTTGGTTTTTTTGCTACTAATCCAACTTTTTGTCGAAATGCATCTTCCTTAGCAATTAACTCTGCTTTTTTTGTTTCATCTGGCGTTCTTTCCAAAAGTTTTGCTAGCTGAGCGTCTCTTGCTTTTATATATTCCTTATTTCTTTCTTCTTGTGAAGCTTTTTCAGCTTTAGCCGCATCTGTCTCCGCTTTCATTTGCGCTTGAGTTCTGACAGGCCCAGTTTTTTTGAAAGTCTCTGCAATTCGCTCTGCTTGCTCTCTATGAAATGCATCTGCTGAAGCCCTGTCCACTGGCACTACCCTAAAATCACCTTTACCCGTAACATCCTTTCCACTCATAACATCCTCTTTTTTTATGTTATACACAAAATGCTACAATATAAAGCCAACATTGCTAATAGTAATTAACAAATCAAATTAAAAATTATTTCTTACTGTGGTAATTTAAATAATTTATTGAGCCAAGCATCAAGAGGATAGTTACAATAAAATAAGCCATTGGCAGCCACGAAATTTTAGTCTTATAATAAAAATAAGTTGAAACATAAGCAGTTGGCGCAGAAAGGAGTATAGAGCCACAAGCATGAGCGAGACTAAAAACTCTATATCTAATTACAGGAGGGATAGATTGTTTAAGGAATGCTAGAGCAGGCATGGTGACAAATGGAAGGCATATTGAAATAAAAAGGTATAAACTTAAAGAAAAACTTCCACGAGATAACAAGAAGCTAAAAATTGATGTAATGCAAATTAAAAATGCCCCGGCAATATTTGCAACTATTATTTTACCAAGTGAATCTGCGCAAAGCCCCCCAATCACAGCAAAAATCATATATATAATGACCCCTGCACTAGTATAAAATTGCATTGTGGAATGCTTTACTAACTTAAGTATTTCAAAGTTATAAGTTCCAAAGAAAATAATAATAAATTGATATGTACTGCCAATACATCCAGCTAGAATCAAGCAAGGAATAAATAATTTTAAATTTCGTAATACTATATTAAATGTATGCTGGTCTTTATAATAATCAAAATCTGGATCTGATTTATTGTCTTTATCGTTCTCTATCAGATACTTCATTCTAATGAAGATAACCAAGATTCCCATAACAGTGCCTATCATAAAGGCAATTCTCCAAGAATACTCAGGCATAAAATCTAAAGAAAAAAACCAAGCTGAAAGTGCTGCAAGAAAAGATCCCATTTGGGTAGAAAAAGTAATCATTCCATTACCCAGACATTGCTTAGACTTACCTATTTTCTCAAAAATATAAATTCTTACACCATCAGTCCCGGATGAAACAAGCCCTGCTACGCCCATTCTAGCAAAAAGTAATATTATTGCTGAAAATATACCTATTTTTTCATAAGAAGGAGTGATGCTAATTAATAGAGAGGCAGCAGCTGTACCAGTCAAGCTAATTATAACAGTAGCAAAACGCCCATATATATCCCCTATCCTACCCAATACTAGTGCGGCTATAGGTTTTGCCAGAACAGCAATAAACATTATCATATATGTTTTTAAAAGCTGCACGACTGGATCGTTAGCAGCAAAAAAATGTTTAGATATTTTAGCAGCCAAAAAACCAAATAAATGATAATCATAATACTGCACAACGGCGCAAATAGCCGCGAGGAAAAAAGATCTTAGCTTCAATGGTTTTAATTTATTTCTTTGTATATAAAAGTTTTAGAACAATATGGACATGAAATTTTATCATCTGCAACTTCCAAATAAACTATAGGGTGATCATATGGAAATTCATTTCCACTACATTGTACCTGTCTCTTATTTGTATAAGCAGAGTCTTTTATTGTCATTATTTTAATTTTTATTTTCTGTCTAGTACTCGCACTATAATATAATACACTAGTTTTGCAAAAAAAAATTATAAAAAATGGATAAAAAAGTTGCTTTAGTAACAGGCTCTACTAGCGGGATAGGACTTGGCATCGCAGAAACCCTTGCTTCGAATGGTATGAATTTAGTACTTAATGGATTCGGGCAACCTGACCTAATTGATAAGCTTACTCAAAACATAGCTAAAAATTATGGAGTCAAAGTCATGTTTCATAAAGCCGATCTTACAAAACCCGATGAAATTTCAGACATGATAAAAACTACGATAAAAGAATTAGGAAGCCTTGATATTTTAGTAAATAATGCAGGAGTCCAGCATGTAGCACCTATCGATGAATTTCCTGATGAAAAATGGGAGCAAATCATCCGATTAGACTTAATAGCGAGTTTTTATACTATAAAACACTCTCTTCCAAGCATGAAAAAGAGAGGGTTTGGACGAATAATTAATATAGCTTCTGCCCATGGGCTTGTTGCTTCCCCCTTTAAATCTGCATATGTTGCTGCTAAGCATGGGATTGTAGGCCTTACAAAAACAGTTGCTTTAGAAGTTGCAAAACAGGGTGTTACAGTAAATGCTATATGTCCTGGTTATGTAAAAACTCCATTGGTGCTAAACCAAATCTCAGATACCGCAAAAACAAGAGGAATTACAGAAGAGGAAGTAATTAATAATGTTATGCTAGGGCCACAAGCTACAAAAAAATTCGTTGAAATAAAGGAAGTAGCTGAACTTGTTTTATACTTAACTTCTGAAAATGCATCTTCTATCACAGGAAGCTCTCTTTCTATTGATGGGGGGTGGACTGCACAATAAATAATTTGCCTTAGTCTTGAAAGGCTAATATGATATTTTTATTCCATATTTTAAAGGATTTTGCATGCGCACGCTAAATATTGTTATTTCTTTCTTACTAGCTCTTACTTTCTCGACTAAAGCAAATGCAAGATATTCTACATACGACGAAGCACCAATTGAAATAGAATTTTCCAATTCAGAAATAGAAATACAGAAAAACGGAAAATATACTAATATAGTTGAAGAGCAAACTATTATATTAAATGAAATTGGTAGAGAAAATTATGGTAGTCAAACTCTAATTTTCACCAAAGATATTTCTGATATAGAAATAATAGAAGCAAAAACTATATTAAACGGAACTGAATTTAAAATTGATCCTAAAAATATAGAAATTAAGCCTTTAGCCAGCTCAGAAAAAGGTTTTGATCAAAAATATCAGATATTAATTTCCTTTCCTCAAGTAACAGTCGGCTCTAAACTTTACTTAAAATACAAAGAAACTGTAAGTACACCTGTTATAGATAATCATTTTTCTTCAATTATTAATTTTGGATTAAACCAGTACTCAAGAAGTAGCACGGTTAAGATTCTTTCTTCTATACCTTTTAATTATTCTGCTAATGATCCTTTTAAAAATTTAGATATTAATTTTGCGCAAGATAAAAACAAAAAAATACTTCTAATAACACAAAAGAAACCAATATTTTATCAACTTTCTAACGAAACAAATCTAAGCATGCTTGATATAAGGCAAATGTCGCGCGTATATGTCTCCACTCACAAAGACTTCGACGAGCTTAGCACCATACTTGCTCCAAATTATGAAAAAGTAATTAATCAAAATCTTCCCGAAAGCTTTTTAGCAATAGTTAATAACGCATCAAAAATAGAAAAAGAAAAAGACCAAATAGAATATGTAATCTCAGAATTAAATAATAAAATAAGATATATGGGGAATTGGCAAACTGTAAAAGGTAAAATATACCCTAGAAATTTAGATGAAATTGTTAGCAGCGGCTATGGAGATTGTAAAGACTTTTCAGTTTCTACAGCATCTATTTTGAAGAAGCTAGGATATCAAGTAAATTCTGCAATAGTGACCCGCAGCTACAACTACATTCAAAATGATAATGCTTTACCATCACTCTCTTCTTTTAATCATGCGATTATAAAAGCAACTGGGAAAAGCGGTAAATCCTATTGGCTAGATCCCACAAATTTTGTAAGCATGGCTGATGGCATTTTTCCTGATATTCACAATAGAAAAAGTTTAGTTTTAGATTCTAAACAGCCAAAATATGAAAATATACCTGCTATTGATTCAAAACATTCTGTTAGCTCTTCATCTAAAATAATAGAATTACAATCTAATTTAATTAAACAATCATTTGATATTTCTCTACTTGGAGAAAAAGCAATTAATATAACCGGAGCAGGCCTTACTACTTCTAAAACTGCTTTAGAAGAAGAAATAATTAGCTATTTTGGCGGCGAAATAAGACCATTATCTAAAGAAATATCCATCCCAGACTTAAAGTCCAGAATAGTAGAAGATGTAAGATTTAATTTCAGCCTTACAAAAGAAGATGATTTACTAAGAAGCAACTTAGGTAAATCTATATATCTTAATAATATGAATCAGGATTGGGTTAAAAATATAAGCAAACTTTCAGAAGATATCTCTGGCGTGATATATACAACAGACCCTGGGACTAATACATATAAGACTATGCTCAAAAATCATAAAGCTAAAAACTTAGAGAATTTGAACTTTCAAATTACAAGCAAGTGGTTTAATGCAAAAAGAACCTGCGAGCAAACTGGGAATGATATAGTTGTTAATGAGCAGATAGAGCTAACCAACCCAGTTATATTCCCAGAAGATATAAAAACTCAAGAGTTTAAGGAATTGAAAGTAAAATTAAAGCAATATATGCAAGGCGCTATATTAATTGGAGAGGCTTTATGATCAATAGAGCTTCAAAATCTTTTATTAGTTAATTTCAACTAGTCTCTAGACCTAGCAATGGAAACAAATCTTGCAGAGATCGAGATAATTGAATTGCATGATTTATTATATTGTGATAGTCCGATTCAGTAAGATTATTTCCATATATATCTAGTTCGGAATTTACTTCTTCTAATACAAAAGGATATACTGAGCTCAACAATCTACAATATATTTTTTGTCCAAAAACTTCACGCCCGCGAGCAAAAAAGCTATTAAATTCTCTCTCATAAGGCTTAAGAATAGATATATCTGCATTACCAGTTTTAACAAGTGCTAAAGCAGTTAATGGATCAATATCCCCACTATAGGTTACGCGAACACCACCTGCTAAATCTACTGAACGTAAAAAGAACATGTTATTCTATATCTATTTTAGCGCTTCTTTTAACAAATCATTTACAATAGAAGGACTAGCTTTCCCGGCAGTTTTTTTCATCACTTGCCCCACAAAAAACCCAAAAAGCTTATCTTTTCCTGATTTATATCCAGCTACTGAATCTGGGTTTTCATCAATTACTTCTTGAATTACTTTTTGAATAGCAGAGCTATCCGAGATTTGTTTTAATCCATGCTTTTCGATCAAACTGCTTGGAGAATCACCATTTTCTTGCATAAGCTCAAATACTTCTTTTGCAATTTTGCCAGAAATTGTTTCGTTTTTAATTAATGTAATAAGCTCTGCCAGATCTTGAGGTGAAATTTTAGAATCCTCAATTTCTAAAGAGTTATTATTAAGATATCCGAATAATTCTCCTGTAATCCAATTTGCAGACATTTTAGGATCTTTAGATTTTGTTACAACTTCTTCGAAATATTCAGACACTACTTTATCAGCTACTAAAACTTCAGCATCATATTCACTTAAATGAAATTCAGAGATATATCTACTAATTTTTGCGTCAGGAAGCTCTGGCAAAGTCTTAGCAATATTTGCCACATATTCATCATCAATATATAACGGCAGCAAATCAGGTTCAGGAAAATATCTATAATCATGGGCATCTTCTTTAGAACGCATAGTCCGAGTAACACCTGCATCAGCGTCGAAAAGCCTTGTCTCTTGCGTTATAGTACCGCCAGCTTCTAATATTTCCACCTGTCTCATTGCCTCATATTCTATTGCGTGGATCACATTTTTTATAGAATTTACGTTCTTAATTTCACAACGCGTCCCGAGCTCAGCTCCTGCTTTCCTAACCGAAACGTTTGCATCGCACCTTAGCGAACCTTTCTCCATATCACCATCGCAAGCACCGATATATCTAAGAATTGCCCTTAGCTTTTTTAAATATTCAGCAGCCTCATAAGGCGATCTCATATCAGGTTCTGATACTATCTCCATTAATGCAATACCTGAGCGATTTAGATCTATATAGGTATTTGTAGGAGATTGATCATGCAGACTTTTTCCAGCATCTTGCTCTAAATGTACATGATGAATTCTAAGCTTTTTTGGCTTTCCTTCTTCTGTTAAAATATTAATTTCCCCTCCAAGAACTATTGGATGATAAAATTGGGAAATTTGATATCCTTGAGGAAGATCAGGATAAAAATAATTCTTCCTATCAAACACAGAACGTTTAGCAATTCTTGCGCCCAAGCTTAAGCCCGTTCTCACGGCCTGCTCTACGCAAAATTTATTAAGGACAGGAAGCATTCCAGGCATAGCAGCATCAATAAGAGATACCTGAGAGTTAGGGGCAGCGCCAAACTCAGTTGCAGCTCCTGAAAAAAGCTTCGATTTGGATTTAACCTGAGCATGGACTTCAAGCCCAATTACATATTCCCATTCTCCTAAATTTCCTTTGATCACAGCCATTAATACCCCCTAGGATTTAAATCTAATGAAAGAGACTTTTCTATAGTATGAGCAACTTGTAACATTGTCAGCTCATCGAAAGCATTAGAAATAACCTGCATACCTAGAGGCAAACCTTTTTCACTAAAAGCAGCAGGCACAGACATAGCTGGCAAGCCAGCAAGGCTAGCTGGTATAGTAAAAATATCATTTAAATACATAGTAACCGGATCATCCTGCTTATCATCAAGCCCGAATGCTGCAGTTGGCGCAGTTGGCAAAACTATAGCATCTACTTTTGCAAAAGCTAAAATAAAGTCATCACTAATTTTTCTACGTATTTTTTGGGCTTTAGTGTAATAAGCATCCATGAAGCCAGAAGAAAGTACATAAGTGCCTATCATAATGCGGCGTTTAACTTCTTGGCCAAATCCCGCCGTTCTAGTTAACTCATACATCTCATCAATCGACATGTTATCCCGCTCAACTCTAAGGCCATATCTCACCCCATCATATCTCGAAAGATTAGAAGAGGCTTCAGCAGGCGCAATAACGTAGTATGTAGGCAGAGCATATTTTGAGTGTGGCAATGCAATCTCGACTAATTCAGCTCCGGCATTCTTCAATACATCTAATGTATTTTTCCACATTGAAATTATTTCTTCTGAAATACCTTCGTATTCCATCAAATCCATTGGTACACCAATTTTTTTACCTTTGATAGAATTCATGCATGAATTTTTTAATTCCGGAACTTCAATATTTAGTGAAGTAGAATCTTTCTCATCGAAACCCATCATGCATTCAAGCATTAATGCAGAATCTCTAACATTTCTTGTAAAAACCCCAGCTTGGTCCAGAGAGCTAGAAAAAGCAATCATTCCATAACGAGAACATCTACCATAAGTCGGTTTAACTCCTACTATACCAGTAAAAGCTGCTGGCTGCCTTACAGAACCACCAGTATCGCTTCCTAGTGAAGCCATAGACATGTAAGCACCAACAGAAGCAGCAGAACCACCAGAAGAACCGCCTGGCACTAAAGAATTCTCAGAATTTATAGCTTTCCATGGGTTGATTACCTTTCCAAAATAACTGGTAATATTTGCAGATCCCATAGCAAATTCGTCCATATTTGTTTTACCAAGGGATATAGCTCCTTCTGTCAGAACTTTTGCGCTTACAGTAGACTCATAGTTAGGCACAAAATTTTCCAACATTCTAGATCCAGATGTAGTCCTAATATTTTTAGTACAATATAGATCTTTTATAGATAAAGGGATTCCTTCTAGTTTCCTCGCTTCAGAAGCTTTAAGATATATCTCATCGGCTTTTTTAGCAATTTTTCGTGCATCTTCTATTGTTTCTGTAATAAAAACATTTAAATTTTTATGAGCAACGCATTGATTTATATGAGCTTCCGTTAATTCAGAACATGAAAATTCTTTTTTCTTCAATCCTTCTAATGCATCACATATGCCAAGTTTATGTAATTCTTTCATACTATTCAATCACCTTAGGAACAATAAAACATTTAATTTCTTTAGCTAGCTCAGAAGTCTTACCAGGAGCATTAGAAAATAAGCCTTCAACATTTTCTAGAGCATCACATTTATCTTCTCTCATTCTCAAATTAGAATTATTAACAGAAGTAAGTGGTTCAACATTTTCTGTATCTGCTTCTGAAATCTTATCAATCATTGCCATAATATTTGAAAGCTGAGTCTGAAAATTTGTATATTCTTCTTCAGAGAAATTCAATCTAGAAAGCTTAGCAATTTTTTTTACTTCTTCGTTTGTGATAGACATAATGACTCAAAATTACACTCGTTTTGTAGGAGAATATAATGGATAAAATATAAGAAAGCGTCAAGTTAGATTTGTTATTTTGCTACAAAAGCAACTATAATTTAGCAAATAAAAATCTTTGTTGCAATTTTCTCTTTAAAAAAGTAAATAAAGCCAGTATTTGCTATATCAAGGAACAGGAGGATTGATATGAGTAAACTACTTGAACCTTTACACGCCTTACGCCGGGATAAGCCAAAAGAAGATTTATCAGATATTTATCATTATATTGCTAAAAACTTTTTGCCATTGTTACCTGTCGCGTCTCTGCCATTAATGCTCTCAATTTATAAGCAAATCAAGTTGAACAAATTGAAATTATATCACTCCCTACAAGAAACATTAGGGCATATTTCTAAATTGAACCAGCTTATTTATAAAGCTTACATCAAGGATACCACGCCGGAACCTCATGATGGTTGGGAATTTGTATGCGATTCATCTAGCATTCAAATGACCACAGGATTTTATGCGCAAATATGGGTGCATAATACATATAAACAATTAATTTACGCATGTTCTGGAACAAAAATAGATTTTGTTAAGATGAATTGCTCATTAAAAAGCAAATGCCTTGGGGCCTTGGATTTAGCAAAAGACGTGCTGAATGATATCAGAATTTTTTTGCATAAACCTCCATTCCAATATAAATATGGTATGGAACCATTTATTAAATGGTCACTCAAACATTTAACCGATCTAGGCTTTAGGCTTAGTGAGCATGAGATATTCCTTACAGGTCATTCTCTTGGAGCTATAGTTGCCGATATGGGAGCCTTCAAAATGATGCATATGCATGAAGATCTTAGGGTTAAAGCAATAACGATGGAAAATCCTGGGTCTTTGCCTGCTATACATGATTTAGCAGCATCATTAAAACGAGCGGGAAACTTTCTATTTAATATTGATGATATAAGAGATAATTTTATTGTATTTAATAATACTCCAAATTGGGTTAATACTTGCTCGCAACAATTAGGAAGAGTTTATCAGTTAGATAATACAAAATTAAAGCCAAAACTGCCTTTCATTGAATATATACCAATTGTTATAAGAGACATAGTCAGCGCAGGTTTTGAGCATTTTGAAGCCCATGATAAAACTAATTTTGATAACATTAAACGCGTATTTCATGTTGAAGAATGGCCGACGGGACTCTTCGATGAATTTGTTAGAGATCAAACTCAACCATTGAGAGAAAAAATCCAATATACAATTCAATTTATAGGATCATGGATAGATAACACAACGCTTTCCCTCTGCTTAGGAAGCGCTATACTAGGAGATTTTACGGAAACAGATCCTACAGAATATAGTGAGTAAGTAGAGTTAGCATAATAATTTCAGTCCTGAGAATTGTCATATCTTGATATATGCATACAGAGTGATATTACTAGATAATTAACTATCAACACAATCCAAGCTGAACTTGCAACATCGCTAACAAAGTGCCCTCCTTGTATTATTCTGCCTATACCAACAAGAGTTCCGTATAAGATTCCAGAGACAAAAGTTACTGTCTGCAGATTAGGAGGCACTAGAAATGCTACTGTAGTAATTGCGTAGGCAGCAGCAGCATGGCCAGAAGCAAATGAGCAATTTTTATGGCATTGATTCGCCATTTCATAAACCTTTGAAAATTCCTTCTTAGCTCCAAATTCTCTTATCTGTTTTGGTCGAGCTCTGCCGAAATTATCTTTCAACCCCATATTCACTAATATTCCAGAACCGAGTATAAGTGAAACAAGTATTGCTATATTTAAAATTACTTTATGTGTGTTATCTTTCCTTCGGAATAGAATAATCGTCCAAATCAAAAGGCTAATACCATAAATCATGGTGATAATAGGAACAGCCCTAAATATAAATAATACAATAGGGTTATGAGCGAAAAAAAATCCTTCCTCTTCATTATAAAACACCCTTGCGACCTCTATATCTAAGGTAGGATTAAAATAAAACAAGAGAGATAGAAAAAAGAAAAATAACCCAAAATATAAGTTTAGTCTGTTTAGCAAAATACCTCAAAAATAAGTTGAAAATAATTTAATACTTTTATCTGTGTTCGTAAATAAAAATCATCCATTATAATAAAGCACAGCTTCTGCTCTTCTTCGTGCTATCAATCCGCGAACCTTTATTCCCGAACAAAAGACCCATTTTTGAAATTCGTTGCTTATTTCGTCAAGACTAGCACCATAATTTATTTTTTGCCTCAATGTAGATCTTTGTAATGCTCCCACCCCTAAATTAAAAGCAAAAGATGCAAGAGCAGCAAATTGATTGTCGTTTATATCTGCATTAATATATCGCGCCACACCCTCTGCTGAGATTTTCAAATCTCTGATTAAAAGCTCTTCTCCTTCTTTTTCTGTTATGCAAATAACATTCTCGTCTGGTCTTAGCTTATGCCCATAACCTATTGTTTTATAACCATTTATACAATTATAAGGCTTAGCACTAAAGCCTTCAAAGTATTTAATTAATTCTACACCAAATTGATTTACTTTTCTCATCATTATCTTTGTCTAGTTAATTTACTAAAAGTTCTTTGTCCAAAATAAAAGCTAATAATACCTGCAAAAATTGCTTGATCATCCGTTGTCCATAATATATCTAGGTACTCTACAATACTTCTTGTGCTCGAGATTACGGCTGAATATTGTAAATATTTAAGCATAGAATAAAGACCAAAAAAGCAGTAAGCCATGATTGGGCGTACGCTAGCATTAAGCGCATCAATCCAATTCACTCCACTTTTGAAGGTAGTATATAAACTAGCAAGTTCGGCAGCATCATAAGATGACCTCACCTCATCTACCCTTTCAGATAAATTTATCTTGGTTAATTCTATTTGTTTGTTTAATATTTCAAGCTCGTGCTTTTTGTCATTTTTATCTTTGAAAAATTTTACAATTTCTGGAATTAATGAGCTAACAAAGCCAGCTATAGAAGCAAGTAATGTAATCATTTATATAACCAATCTAATATTTATATCCATACTGCACTATCTCACCTAAATAATGCTCTGTTTCAGGTAATTTTATTAACCTAATATAATCCATATTATTGCTTTCAGCAGAAGCTCTATAAGGAAGGTTACTCCCCCATAGAATTGGCACATCGAAACTAACTTCATATAATTTCTCGAAATTCTGTTTAATTACTATATCAAAGATAGATACCGTCATTGGGTCTAACATTAATTTTGTATTTTCTTGCAGATATAAAAAATTATATTGAGTTTTGAGAGTAATTTCTCCAACAACTCCTGCAAATCTTTCATGCCTATCTTCTCTCCTCGCCTCATAAGAACCCCCTGCTGCATAAGACTCTATGGCTTGATTGCATGTTTGCCAATTTTCGCCATCAAAAAACACAAAATTCTTTAATGCTAAGACAAAATATATCATGCCAAAGGCTGGCGGCATATAACTCCACTTTCTTGAAGGAAAAGGAGAAAAGCATATATGGTTTTTATAAATCCCCTCAAGCATAATGAATTTTTGGTTTTTAAATTCATCACTAGGTTCTTTATTAACAAAATCAGTAATAGAATTAACAACAAAGCTATCAATAACGCCTATTGTCTCATTAAAGAATACTTCTTTGTTCTGCTGAGATGGCTTCATTAATTGTAAGTGAAAGTTATTAGTATGCATTTTTATAATTTTAATTTTAATATGCGTAATTATATATATTAAAATCAAAGCACTAATACCTTCTTGGCAAAATAATATTTTTTATTTCTCCGGCCTTATAGCTATTATAAAATAACTCTGTGTCATACGCTGAATTTACAAATTCGATTTTTGCCATTTTATTTAAAAGTAATATTTCATCACCAACATCAGGAAAAACAGGACTAGCTAAATTAGAAAGATTATAAATAAATTTAGAAATCCTAAGTCTATTTTCAGAAAGAATTGTTATATCTGCTCCAAAAAATATTAAATCTTTACATATCATCATAGAAGAAAAATCCCATAAGGACCTTAGGGTGTAATTGGGACAATTCTGTAAAATAACTACATCAATAAAAGACTGATCATCTATAATTTCAGGTTGGATATCCGAAGAAATAAAGCAGTTAGTTATCTGAAGCGCGCAACTGCCTCCTTCTATATCTGCTATTTTATTAAATAGCATTTTGTCATAAGAAACGCATAAAGGCATTCTAATAGGAAATAGATTTACAAAATAAACGTAATTATTACTGGAATCTTCTACATTATCAGCAAAATCCTGTGGGAATATCACTTGCAAAATTTCTCCTTCAAAATTCTGATTATTTCCGAGGTAATAAACTGGTTTATTTATTTTCACTGTAGAAGCAATTTCTACAACTCCAGAAATTGTGATTATTTGAGCTGCATATTTTACTTTTATAATTTTAATTACAAATTTTTTTTCATTCAAAATAATTTCTAAAACATCATTTGGCACACTTAAAATATGAGTAATAGGCATGTTAAATTCTATGTAATTAGTATAACTATTTGCGATTAATCTTTCGCCTATATTTCTTGCTTCTTCTTTACTTAAAGAGAATGGTAGATTTAAAAAATATAATTTATTATTCTCTCTATCATCTTTAGAAATAATTTCTGTAAAATACTGATATTCTTGCTCAATTCTTCTGTATCTGATAAAAATACTCCAAGCACAATTATTCGGAGAAATTTCTTCTATTTTACTATCATTAATTTTGGACAATATATCTCCAGCATCAATTTTTTGTTTCTCTAAAACATATCTTTTGATGAAATATATTCCACCGCCAACTCTATCTCTGATATCAAAGAAATATAAACTTCTAAGAATATTAATAACCTCTATAGCCTTATACTGCTTAGTTAATGCAAAGCCGCATACTTCATCATCGAGCATAGATACGTCAACTTCATCCTTCTGCATCTCGCATCTTTCTGAAATCTCGGTTATTATGTCACTAAGACAGTTATGAGCAAATTTTCCATTAATCCAATGTCCTTTTTCCCACAAGTATGAATCTTTCCATATTTTTGAATGTGGCCAAGCAGGGTAAGGCCTTGCATCGAAACACCATAAAAACATATTTTCGATATATTCTTTTGTTTCCCAATATTCGATAAAATATTTTATAGCCTTTTTCTGAATTGCAAAATCTGTGTTAGAATTAGAAAAACGAGGAACTCCACCATCCGTACAGTTCGGATCAAAAAATACGTTTGGCTGATTTGTTGCTTTATCAATAGTAGGAAAACCATATTCAGTAAACCATATCTTTTTGGAACGTGGAATCCAGCTCGTAACATTTCCATCGGGATTGACGTGGTAATTATTCCACCACCAATCTAGGTTTTTCCATGCATATTCTTTATTAAGCGGATATTTGGCATCTTCGTGAATATAAAAATCAAACCCTTCGCCACTATCAAATCCTTTTATTATTTCTTCATCACTAACTCTCACACTTTCTTGATAAGTTAGTGGCATGTAATTATCTATCCCAACAAAATCAATATATGTGCTGCCCCAAAGGTTATCTAAATGATACCATCCTCCAGATGTATGATGATATTCAGACCAATCTGCTGCATAGCTAACCTTAACTTTTTGCCCCATTATTTCTTTCACCTGCTTTGCAAGCAAACAAAGCTCTTGAACTGCAGGAAAATTATCACCTTGCGCAATAGATGTGATAGATTTTAGTTCTGAACCGATAATAAATGCATCTACATAATCCTTAACTAGATACGCATAATGTAAAATAAATTCATTATAGCCATTTTCTTTTCTAAAAAATGGAATCACATCATCACTTGAGCCTGTAATATGCCCTCTCCAAGGCTTGCCAGGTAAATCTACAAAAATCACAGGGTAAAACATTATTTTTAGCCCCCTAGATTTTATTTCTTTTAGGTATCTTATTACGGAAGCATCATTTACTGTTCCTCCATAATTAGGATTTCCAACGCTATCTCTCGAGATCAGATATGTAGTTTCTCTTATATATTTTGATACTTTCCACTCTTCTGAGTATATTTGAGAGCTATCTTTAAATTCCACTGCTGGAAATATTTCACAATCAGCTATATCAATGCTGTTTACGAACCAAGATACCACAGGCGATGCCCATTTTACTTTAGGACAAAGTTTTACAAGATAATTAAGGCTATATAAAGCATCAGCTATTTTTTCTTTGTTATTACAATTAATTTTCTGAAACTGAGTTGGACATGAAGTCAATGTCTTATGCTGGATTATAGTATCATATACAAATTCTCCAGATCCTGGGATAATATTTAATCCACAAATTTTACTAGTAATAGAATTCTCATCTTCTCTCCAAACATCCCTTTCCACCTCAAACAAAAAACTTGGCAATTTATTACCGTAATCACCTAGAGGAAAATCTTGAAATACTATATAAGCAAGACCTTTATATGCAGGGCAATAGTCAAGGTTTTTCTGAGAATTTCTAATCAAAGGATCAGAGAATTGCTCCTCTGTACCATAATATAGTGAATTAAGTTGAGGTAGCGTATTTAAAGAAGAAAGCTATTGAATCAAATAAGGAGTCAAACTTCTCGATTTTTTGCTTAACCCATCGTTTCATATTAGCCCAGAATTTTTCTATTGGATTAAGATCTGGTGAATATGGT
>CAMCRO010000018.1 GCA_945877265.1 Rickettsia typhi
CTGGAAAGGAGATGATTATGCCTGGAGATAATGCGAATTTAGTTGTGAAGTTAATAGCACCAGTTGCTATGGATTCAGGCTTAAGATTTGCTATTCGTGAAGGCGGAAGAACCGTCGGCGCTGGCGTTGTTGCTAAAATTATTAATTAATTAGAGAGAGCTCGATTTGAGCTCTTAATCTAGCTGTTTAAGGAATAAAGGAAAATGAATAACCAAAAAATCAGAATTAGACTTAAATCTTTTGATCATAAATTATTAGATCATGCGTCTCGTGACATTGTTTCTACAATTAAGCGTACTGGCGCTGATGTTAGCGGACCAATTCCGTTACCTAGAAATATCGAAAGATTTACAGTAAATAGATCTCCGCATGTGAACAAAAAATCTCGTGAGCAGTTCGAAATTAGAACGCAAAAAAGGGTTATTATAATAAGCTTTCCTACGCCTCAAACAGTGGATGCATTAATGAAAGTTGATTTGCCTGCAGGAGTAGAGGCGGAAATTAAGCTAGTAGGAGCAGAGAAATGAGAACGGGTTTAATTCTTGAGAAATTAGGTATGAGCTCTCTTTTTACAGAAAAGGGAGAAAGAATTCAGGTTACTTTGCTGAAAATGCAAGATTGCCAAGTTATGGCTCATAGAACCATTGAAAAAAATGGATATGAGGCTTTAGTTCTTGCTTATGGAGCTGCGAAGTTAAATAAAATTTCAAAGCCAATGAAGAAAGTTTTTGAAAATGCAAATATTCCTGCGAAAAAAATTCTTAAAGAATTCAGAATTTCATCAGAAAATATGTTGGAAGTTGGCAAGGAGTTAAATGTAGATCATTTTACAGCTGGTCAGTTTGTGGATGCTACTGCAACTTCTATAGGTAAAGGTTTTGCCGGTGTTATGAAGAGACATAATTTTAGAGGTTTGGAAGCTACCCACGGTGTTTCTATTACTCATAGATCTCATGGCTCTACTGGCGGAAGACAAGATCCAGGAAGGGTTTTTAAGAATAAAAAGATGGCCGGCCATATGGGTTGTGAGAAAGTTACTATACAAAACATACAGGTTGTTGATGTTCAATCAGATAAAAGAATACTAATTGTGAAAGGTAGTGTGCCTGGAGCAAAAGGAAGCGTTGTGTTCTTAAAAGATGCTGTAAAGAAATAATTGCGCGAGTATTGTATGAAGACAAAAATATATGATTTAAATAAAAAAGAACTCGGGGCAATAGATTTAGACCCAGAAGTTTTTGGTTTAGAAGTAAGGCCTGATATTATCAAGCTTGTAATAGATTGGCAGCTTGCAAAAAGACAGGCAGGCACTCATCACACCAAAACAATTTCAAATGTTTCTGGTACAACCAAAAAACCTTTTAAACAAAAGGGAACAGGTAACGCAAGGCAAGGTTCTTTGAGACAAGTTCATATGAGAGGTGGTGCTGTTTCTCATGGTCCGCTTGCTAGATCTCATGCTTATGATTTACCTAAAAAGGTAAGAAAGTTAGGCTTGAAGCATGCTCTATCTGCTAAAATGGAAGAAAAAACTCTTTTTGTACTAAAAGATATTGCATTACAGGATTCAAAAACAGCTTCTTTGCAAGAAAAAATTACAAATTTTGGTTTTAAGAGTTACTTTATTATAGATGATGCGATCGTTGATAAGAATTTTGCATTAGCTTCTAGAAACCTATTTAATGTAAACTCAGTGCCTCAAATTGGTGCAAATGTTTACGATATCGTGAAGCATGATTGTTTATTTATTACAGAAAATGCTCTCGCTACTTTAGTTGGGAGGCTAAAATGAGAATTACAAGTTTTGATATATTGAAATTCCCACTAATTACAGAAAAATCTACAATTTTGTCTGAACAAAGAAAATATGTTTTTGCTGTAGATCCTACTTCAACTAAAGAGTCTGTAACAAAGGCTATAGAAGATGTCTTTTCTGTAAAAGTTACAAAAGTAAATATTTTGAATGTAAAAGGGAAAACAAAAAGATTTAAAGGCAGAATGGGCAAAA
This sequence comes from Rickettsia typhi, assembly GCA_945877265.1. Taxonomy (GTDB): domain Bacteria; phylum Pseudomonadota; class Alphaproteobacteria; order Rickettsiales; family Rickettsiaceae; genus JABDAD01. The sequence continues at coordinate 2,009 of CAMCRO010000018.1, forward strand.
GATCAGATGTAAAAAAAGCTATCATCACTTTGGCTCAAGATAATGCTATAGATTTCACTGGAGGTGTTAAATAATGAGTTTAAAAACATATAATCCAGTTACCCCATCAACAAGGGGGTTAATTCAAGTTGATAGATCTCATTTATGGAAAGGTCGTCCACATAAGCCTTTAACTGAAGGGCTTATTAAAACAGGTGGTCGTAATAACCTCGGAAGAATTACTTCTTGGCATAGAGGCGGCGGACACAAAAGATTATATAGAGTTATTGACTTTAAAAGAAATAAAGTAGATATAGAAGCGACAGTTGAGAGAATTGAATATGATCCTAACAGAACTTCATATATAGCTTTAATTAAATATGATGATGGTCAATTTTCTTATATAATTGCACCAAATAAGCTAGAAGTCGGAGCAAAAGTAATTACAAGTGAAAAAGCTGATATTAAGCTTGGTAATTGTATGCCACTAAGATTTATACCTGTAGGTACTCAAGTTCATAATGTGGAGATGAAGCCTGGAAAAGGTGGCCAGATTGCAAGATCTGCAGGTGGTTATGCTCAAGTAGCAGGTAAAGATAATGGTTTTGCTCAGTTGAAATTAAGATCTGGTGAACTAAGATTAGTGCCACTTGATTGCGTAGCAACAATAGGTGTTGTATCTAATGGTGAGCATCAAAATGAGACTATTGGTAAGGCTGGTCGTAATAGATGGCTTGGTAGAAGGCCTGTTGTAAGAGGTGTTGCGATGAACCCAGTTGATCACCCACATGGTGGTGGTGAAGGTAAAACTTCAGGTGGTAGACATCCAGTTACTCCTTGGGGTAAGCCAACTAAAGGTAAAAAGACTCGTAAAAACAAGTCGACTGGTAAATTTATTTTAAAACGTAGAAAGTAAGGGTTGAGTAAAAAATATGGCAAGATCACTTTGGAAAGGTCCTTTTGTTGACGGCTACTTAATTGCAAAAGTGCAAAAGCTTATAGATACAGGTAAATCTGAGATTATCAAAACATGGTCTAGAAGATCTACTATTTTACCTATGTTTGTGGGATATACTTTCGCGGTTCATAACGGTAATAAATTTATACCAGTAGCTGTTTCAGAAGAGATGGTTGGTAGAAAACTGGGGGAATTTTCTCCTACAAGAACGTACCATGGGCATGGTGCAGATAAAAAAGCAAAAAGAAAGTAGTATATGTCTGAGAAAACAAATATAGCTAAAGCTTCATCTAGACTCTTACGTGTAAGTCCTAGAAAATTAAATTTAGTTGCTGCAAGTATAAGAAATTTGAAAGCTTCTGATGCAATGGTGCAGCTTACATTCTCTAAAAGAAGAATAGCAGGAGATGTAAAAAAATGCCTACGTTCAGCTATCGCAAATGCTGAAAATAACTTTGGCATGGATATAGATAATCTTATTGTTACTTCTGCAACTGTTGGAAAAGCAATGGTGATGAAAAGAATGCAAGCAAAAGGTAGGGGTAGAGCAGGAAAAATTTTAAAGTTTTTCAGTAACTTATACATCGAGCTAACTGAAGTAGAGGGAAGTAAATAATGGGACAAAAAGTAAATCCGATTGGTCTTAGAGTAGGTCCTACTCTCATTAAAAACTGGGATTCGGTTATGTATGCCGAAAAAGATTATGGTAATTTTGTAATCCAGGATCTGAAAGTTAGAAAATTTGTTCAACGCGAATGCTCTGCTGCGATGGTTGCAAAAGTTGTGATTGAAAGACCTTCTAATAAAAGTGTTGTGGTTAATATTCATGCTAAAAGGCCTGGAGTTATCATTGGTAAAAGCGGCGGCGAAATAGAAAGACTTAAGAAAAAACTTATAAAAATTACTAATACCGAAGTTTATATAAATATACATGAAGTTAAAAAACCTGATGTAGATTCTGCTTTAGTAGCTCAGGGTATTGCCCAGCAGCTTGAAAAAAGGGTTTCTTTTAGAAGAGCTATGAAAAGAGCTATGCAAGCTTGTATGAAACAAGGAGCAAAAGGTATTAGAGTGAATGTTTCGGGAAGGCTTGGTGGAGCTGAGATTGCAAGAACCGAGTGGTATAGAGAAGGAAGAGTACCTTTGCATACATTAAGAGCTGATATAGGTTATTCAACAGCTGAAGCTAATACTACATATGGAGTAATTGGTATTAAAGTTTGGATATATAAAGGCGATTTTGCTGAAACTAAAAGAAAACATAATAGTTAGGTAGACCATGTTAAGCCCTAAAAAACAAAAATTTAGAAAAGCTCATAAAGGTAGAGTTCCCGCAAAAGCAAAAGCTGGCACAACACTCGCTTTCGGTTCATTTGGTTTGAAATGTCTTGATATGGAAAGAGTAACAGCAAGACAAATTGAAGCAGCAAGAAGAGCTGCGGTGAGATTTATGAAGCGTCAAGGTAAACTTTGGATAAAAATCTTCCCTGATCTGCCAGTTTCTAAGAAGCCGGCTGAAGTAAGAATGGGTAAAGGTAAAGGTTCTCCAGAATTTTTTGCTGTTAGAGTTTCTCCTGGCAGAATTATGTTTGAAGTTGATGGCGTTACAGAAGATGTAGCACTAAGAGCTCTAGAGCTTGCTAGCGCAAAATTACCAGTAAGAACAAAAATAGTAAGAAGATATGAGTAAGAAAAAACAAACTTCTATTAAAGAAATGGCTTCAGATAAATTGCTTGCTGAAGTTACTTCTAATAAAAAAGAATTAATGGCCCTAAGATTTAAGCAAAAATTAGGTGAACTTACTGATACCAGCTTATTTCAAAAAGCTAAAAAGGCCATAGCAAAAGCTCTTACTGAGCTAAATTCAAGAAATAAAACTAAGGAATAAAGCTATGCCAAAAAGAATATTAAGTGGAGTTATAGTAAGTGCTAAAAGTGAAAAAACTGTAATAGTTCGTGTTGAACGCAGATTTAAGCACCCTAAATACCATAAAACAGTTAAAGTTTCTAAGAAATATGCTGTACATGATGAGTTATCAACTGGAAAAGAAGGTGATAACGTCAAGATAATTGAATGTAGGCCTATCTCTAGAACAAAAAGATGGCAAATTTTTTCAGAATAACTTCTAAAAAGTTATGCCTAAAAGGTTTTTTGTTAGCAAGATGCTCTTTAAACCTTTGACAAAATTAAAAAAATAGCTATTTTAAAAGCTCGTAAAATTATACTATTATTGGTTAGTTCGATATGATCCAGATGCAAAGTGTGCTCAATGTAGCAGACAATTCAGGCGCAAAAAAAGTGATGTGCATAAAAGTTCTTGGTGGCTCACATCATATGATATCAGATATTGGTGATGTCATAGTTGTTTCTATTAAAGATGCCATCCCAAATGGAAAAGTAAAAAAAGGTGATGTGCATAGAGCTTTGATAGTAAGAACTAAAAACGGCGTAAGAAGAGAAGATGGTAGTGTTATTAAGTTTGACACAAACGCTGTAGTTCTTTTGAACAAACAAGGAGAACCTATGGGCACTCGTGTTTTTGGTCCTGTTACTAGAGAGCTTAGAGCGAAAAAATTCTTGAAAGTAGTCTCGCTTGCTCAGGAGGTGTTGTAATGATTAAGCTAAAAATTAAAAAAGGCGATAAAGTTGCTGTAATTACCGGTAAGGACAAGGGAAAACAAGGCCAGGTGGTATCTGTTTTGCCAAAGGTTAATAAAGCAGTGGTTTCTGGGGTTAATATAGTAAAAAAACATACTAAGGCTTCTAGAGATAGCGAAGGTGGCATCATCACTAAAGAAATGCCAATACAAATTTCTAACCTTTCTCTTGTTGATCCTAAAACAAATTCGATAACAAAAGTTGGTTTTAAGATATTAAAAGATGGTACAAAAGTTCGTTATGCTAAGAAGAGCGGCGAAATTTTGGATAAGGAAGGTAAATAATGAGTTCTATTAGATTTAAAGATCGTTATAAAAATTTGAGATCTGAGTTAAAGAAGCAGTACTCATATAAAAATGTGCACCAAATTCCTGCAATTAAGAAAATTGTAATTAATATGGGTGTGGGTGAAGGCGTTGCTGATTCTAAAGTAATTAACAATGCTGCAAATGATTTGACATTAATTTCTGGGCAAAAGCCTGTGGTTATTACTGCGAAAAAATCTATAGCTTCATATAAACTTCGTGAAGGCATGAAAATCGGATGTAAGGTTACACTCAGAAAAGATAGAATGTTTGATTTTCTAGAGAGATTAGTTTACGTGGCCCTTCCAAGGGTGAAAGAATTTAAAGGGTTTAATGCAAAAAGCTTTGATGGTAGAGGAAATTTTACTTTTGGGATCAAAGAGCAAATAGTATTCCCTGAAATTAACTATGATAAAATAGATGCGTTAAGAGGTATGGATATTACCATAGTAACTTCTGCTGCTTCAGATGAAGAAGCGAAGTCTCTTTTAGTAGGTTTTGATTTACCATTTATAAATTAGGCATATGGCAAAAAAAAGTTCAGTACAAAAAAATTTGAGAAGAATGAAAATGTCTTCTAGTTTATCAAATAAGAGAGCAAAATTCAAAGAAGCTATCTATGATAAAAATCTTCCTCTAGATGAGAGATTTAATTTAGTTCTTAAACTTGCATCTCTTCCAAGAAATTCTGCGAAGACAAGAGTGAGAAACAGATGCGAACTTACAGGTAGACCAAGAGGCTATTATAGTAAGTTTAAGCTATCACGTAATATGGTAAGGGAATTGGCAGGTTTTGGCTTGCTTCCTGGTTTAATAAAATCAAGTTGGTAATAACATGACTATGTCTGATCCTTTAGCGGATATGCTAACACGTATAAGAAATGGGCAAAAAAGTAAGCTTATTAGCATTATGTGTCCTTATTCTAAAATGAAAGAATCTATCTTAAAAGTTTTAAAAGAAGAAGGTTATATTGCAGGATATAGCATTGAAAAAGGTGCCTCTTTTGACCATCTAGAAATATTTTTAAAATTTAGTGTTTCTGGAGTTGGTGTAATTAATGAAATTTCTAGAGTGTCCAAGCCAGGTAAAAGGGTGACAACTTCTATTGAAAATTTACCTCATCATTACAATGGTCTTGGTATATATATATTATCTACTTCGAAAGGCGTTGTTTCGGATAGAGCCGCTAGAGCTATGGGCGTGGGCGGAGAAGTAATTTGTAAAGTATTCTAAAGGTATAAATAATGTCTAGAGTTGGAAAATTACCTGTTGCAGTGCCGGAAGGTGTGATGGTTGAAATTAATGGATTAAGCCTGAATGTAAAAGGTCCTAAAGGTTCTCTTAATAAAACATTTAAAGGTAATATATCAATAATGCTGGAAAATAATACTGTTGTTGTAACTCCAAAAGATCAGGAGAAACAAACAAGAGCTATGTGGGGAACTGCAAGAAGCATTATTCAAAATATGGTTTTTGGTGTTAAAACAGGTTTTACAGAAGAGCTGGAAGTTAATGGCGTTGGTTATAGAGCTGCAGTGAAAGGTAATTTCTTGAATATGACATTAGGAAAAAGCCATAACACAAAAATCGAAATACCTGCTTTAGTTAAAGTTGATACGCCTAAACAAAATATAGTAACTCTTGAAAGTATTGATAAAGAGCTTCTTGGCCAGTTTTCTTCTGTGATTATAAAACAAAGGCCACCTGAACCATATAAAGGTAAGGGTATTAAACGTAAGGGGCAATATGTCCAAAGAAAAGAAGGCAAGAAAAGCTAATAAATAAGAGAATATCGAAATGCGAACTACTAAACACCGTTTTGGAATTAGACAACAAAGAGTTAGAACAAATATTAGAAAAAATTCTGATCGTCTTAGACTTTCGGTTTTTAAATCTGGCAGACATTTATATGCTCAGCTAATAGATGATGCTAAAAGTGCTACATTAGTTTCTGCTTCTACTTTAGAAAAAGAGCTTTATAAGAAAGATAAATCTCATGCTAATAAAGTTTGCGCTGCAGAAGTTGGTAAACTAATTGGCTCAAGAGCAAAAGAAGCTGGTGTAAAAGAAGTTGTTTTTGATAAAGGTGGTTATAAATACCATGGTGTTATTAAGGCTCTTGCTGATTCAGCTAGAGAATATTTAGATTTTTAAGAGAAAATTGTTATGAGTAAGCAAGAAAAATTAGCGCAAGATGACTCTCTAGTAGAAATGCTAGTTGATGTAAGTAGAGTTACAAAAGTAGTAAAAGGTGGTAGAAAATTCTCTTTTTCTGCTTGTGTGGTTGCTGGAAATAAAGCTGGAATGGTTGGTTATGGCCATGGTAAAGCGAAAGAAGTAACAGAAGCTCGCGCGAAAGCTACCCAATCTGCTAAGAAAAACATGATTAAAATTCCGTTGTTTCAGGGGCGTACTATACATCATGATGTGTATGGTAGATTTGGTGCTAGTAAAGTTGTTGTGAGAAGAGCAAATCCTGGTACAGGAATTATCGCTGGTTCTGCTATGCGTTCTATATTTGAATCTTTAGGAATACACGATATTGTAGCAAAATCTCTTGGATCTGCGAATGTATATACACTAATCGCAGCTACCTTTGATGCATTGAGTAAATTAAACTCTCCAAAACAAATTGCTACAAGAAGAGGAATAAAAATTTCAGACCTCGGAACTGCATCTAAAAAAGTAGAAGCTATAGAAGAGTAAAAAAATGAAAAAAGAAATTAAAGTAACCCAAATAGCAAGCCATATTGGAAGAAACCAAAACCAAGAAAAAAACCTGATTGGTCTTGGATTGAATAAAATTAACAGAGTGAGTATTTTAAAAGATACTCCATCTGTGAGAGGGATGATAAATAAGGTGAAACACCTAGTTAAGGTAGATGAGGCGTAAGATGGAATTTGAACCTGTAAAACTCAATAATTTATATAATATACCTGGTGCAAAACATACTTCCAAAAGATTAGGAAGAGGCATAGGTAGTGGAAAGGGAAAAACTTCAGGCCGTGGTGTTAAAGGACAAAAAGCGAGATCTGGTGTTGCTATCAAAGGTTTTGAAGGCGGTCAGATGCCAATCATTGCAAGATTACCAAAACGTGGCTTTAATCCCATTAAAAGATTCAGGTATAGTTTAGTTAGTTTAGAGTTAATGAATCATTTTATTGAGTTTAAATTAGCTAAAGAAGGACAAATAGTTGATAAAAACTTTTTGTTAGAGCATAATGTTATCAGATCTCTTAACGAGCAAGTTAAGCTTTTAGGTAGTTCAAAATTAAACGCAAAATTAAATTTTGAATTAGATGCATATTCTGCAGCTGCAAAGGCAAAAGTTTTAGAAGCTGGCGGCGAAGTAAAATAAATCTTACAGTTATAAATGAGCAAGAACCAAAACAATTCAGAACATGATCTCAAAAGCAGAGTTATTTTTACTTTGCTTGTTTTGGTTGTGTGTAGGCTAGGGTCTTTTATTCCAATAGCAGGAATAAATGCAGACGCTTTGGCTAATTTTGCACAGCAAAATCAAGGTGGCTTACTTGGGATGTTTAACGTTCTTTCAGGTGGGTCTTTATCTAGAATGTCTATTTTTGCTCTAGCTATTATGCCATATATTACAGCTTCAATTATAGTTCAATTGCTAACTATAGCTTACAAGCCTTTAGATGATCTGAAAAAAGAAGGAGAAGTAGGCAGGAAGAAAATCAATCAGATTACTAGAGGTCTTACTGTGTTTTTAGCTGCATTCCAAGCATATGGAATGAGCTACGGTTTGCTTAATACTAGCACAGCAGATGGTCCTATTGTTGTTATAAGTCATAATTTCTTCATTATTTCTGCAGTTGTTACCTTGGTTGTTGGTACTATTTTCCTAATGTGGCTCGGAGAACAAATTTCAACAAGAGGAATAGGAAATGGATCTTCTTTGATCATATTCATTGGAATTGTTTCTGATATTCCAAGTGCATTTATTTCTACTTTTGAACTTGCTAGAAAAGGCTCAATAAACCCTGCTATGGTAATCGCTATTGTGCTGCTAGTTGTCTTAATGGTTGTTCTAATAATATTTTTTGAAAGAGCTCAGAGAAAAATATTAGTTCAATATCCAAAGAGACAAGTTGGGAATAAAATTTATGGTGGAGATTCAACTTATTTGCCATTAAAATTAAACACCTCTGGAGTGATACCTCCTATATTTGCTAACTCTGTTCTTTCTTTCCCTCTTACACTTGCAAGCCTCCGAGCGGCAAATGGTGGCTTTTTAGATGATATTTTAATTTATCTAAACAGAGGAAAGCCTTTATATATTGTGCTGACAGCTTCTCTAATAGCATTTTTTAGCTTTTTTTATACTGCTGTAGTATTTAATGCAGAAGAAACTGCTAATAATCTAAGAAAATATGGTGCATATGTTCCTGGTAGAAGACCTGGAGAACATACAGCTCAGTATTTTGATTATCTTCTTACTAGATTAACAGTTTTAGGCGCTACTTACTTGTGTATTATTTGTCTTATACCTGAAATTATTGCAACAAAAGTTGCTTTAACATTTGCATTAGGCGGGACAAGTATGCTAATAGTTGTGAATGTTGTTCTTGATACTTTTGCGCAAATTCAAACATATATGTTTAGCAGCAAGTATGAAAATGCCATTAAAAAGATCAAAATAAAGTCTTAATCTAGTCTTAGGCAAATATAATGTTAATAATTTTTTTAGGCCCTCCAGGATCTGGAAAAGGTACGCAATCTAAAATAGTTGCATCAAAGCTCGCCTTTAAACATGTTTCTACAGGAGATATGCTAAGAGAAGTGGCAAAAAGCCAAACTCTACTGGGAAAAGAACTGAATGAAGTAATGAAAACAGGCGGCCTTGTTACAGATTCAATGGTGAATGAGATAGTTGCAGAGACATTAAGAAAAGAAGAATATAAAAATGGATGTATTCTTGATGGTTACCCTAGAACTTTATCTCAAGCGTCCTTTCTTGAAACAGTAAATACAGATAATTACGCTGTAATATATCTTAAAATTAATAAGGACAAGCTGTCTGATAGGATTGAATCAAGATTTGTGTGCAATGATTGCGGGGCGATTTTCAATAAAATTCTCTCTCCTCTAAAACATGATGGAAAATGCGACAAATGTCAGGGTGGCAATTTTAAGCAAAGAGCAGATGACAATTTAGACGCATTAAAAGCTAGAATTGATGCTTTTGAAGACCAAATTGCTATGATATTAGATTTTTACAGGCAAAGAAAGAAGTTAGCTGTTATAGAAGCTGATAAGACTGTTGATGAAGTCACAAAACTTATATTAGAATCTATAAAAAAACATTGACTTTGAAGATTATTTAAATATTATCACCTTTCATACATCATATACTGGAGTTAGTTGAGTGGCTAGGATAGCAAGTGTAAATATACCTACTAATAAGCGTTTGTTAATTTCGCTAACATATATTCATGGAATAGGAAGAACTATTGCTCATAAAATTTGTATGTCTGCTAAAATCTCTGAAGATAAAAGAGTGAAAGATTTAACAGATGAAGAGCTTGTTACTTTGCGTTCTATAATCGAAAAAGAATATATGGTAGAAGGAGATCTTCGTAGAGAAGTTAACCTTAACATAAAGAAGAAAAAAGATATGCGTTGTTACCAAGGTTTAAGGCATATCAGAAAGCTTCCTGTTAGAGGTCAGAATACACATTCAAATGCAAGAACAAGAAAAGGCAAAGCGGTTGCTATTGCTGGTAAAAAGAAAGTTACAAAATAAGGTTTGAGTTATGAGTTCAGTTGCTCCTAAGCAAAAGAAGAAAAGAAAAAATATTTCACTAGGTGTTGTTCACATAAAAGCAACATTTAACAACACAATAGTCACTTTTACAGATGTGCAAGGTAATGCAATTGCTAGTTCGTCTTCTGGTGCTAACGGATTTAAAGGCGCTAAAAAGGCAACTCCATTCGCAGCTCAAGTTGTTGTTGATAAAGCAGCTATTGAAGCAAAAGATCATGGTTTAAAAACTTTATCTATCAGAGTACAGGGAGCTGGTTCTCAAAGAGAATCTGCTTTAAGAGCTGTATTTAATCAAAATTTTATAGTTACAACTATAACGGATGTTTCTTCGGTAGCGCATAATGGCTGCCAGGCTCCAAAAAGAAGAAGAGTGTAATCTTTTAGGCAGAAGTGGGTATGTCATCATTAAATAAGAATTGGAATTCATTAATTAAGCCAAGTAAGCTTAGTGTTAATATAGATGAAAAAAGAGCAAATGTAGCGAAAGTTATCGTTGAACCTTTAGAAAGAGGTTATGCCGATACTTTAGGTAATGCACTCAGAAGAGTTTTGTTATCTTCTCTACAAGGAGCAGCAATTACTGCAATTAAAATTCCTGGAGTTGTTCATGAATTTTCTTCTGTACCAGGGGTTAAGGAAGATATAACTGATTTTATTTTAAATCTAAAATCAGTTGTTGTTAAAATGCATTCTGCAGATACTAAGACAGTTAAACTAGCTGCAGTTGGACCTTGTGTTGTTACAGCTGGTATGATTGAGTGTAGTTCTGATGTTGAGATTTTGAATAAAGATCATGTTATTTGCCATTTAGCAAAAGGCTCTACATTAGACATGGAGTTAATTTGTACAACTGGAAAAGGATATGTTCCTGCAATGAGCTCTAGAGACTCAAATATGCCAATCGGTGTGATACATATTGACGCTCTATATAGCCCTATTAAAATGGTTTCCTATAAAGTAGAAAATACCAGGGTTGGACAAATTACAGACTATGATAAACTTATAATGACTATTGAAACAAATGGTGTAGTCTCTCCAGATTTGGCAGTTGCTTTATCTGCAAGAATTCTCCAAGATCAACTGCAACCATTAATCACATTTGAAGAAGTAGAAGATGAAGCAGAAGAAGCCTTAGACGAGCTTCCATTCAATGCTGTTTTACTTAAGAAAGTGGATGAGCTTGAGCTTTCAGTTAGATCTCAAAATTGCTTAAAAAATGACAATATCGTATATATTGGAGATCTTGTTATTAAAACTGAAGCAGAAATGCTTAAAACTCCGAATTTTGGAAGAAAGTCTTTAAATGAAATCAAAGAAATTCTAACAAGTTATTCATTAAAATTTGGTATGGATATACCAGGTTGGCCGCCAGAGAATTTGGTTGAGCTTGCGAAAAAATACGAAGATCCTTATTAATAGGTTAGAAAATGAGACATAAGATAGCTGGTAGAAAGTTAAATAGAACTAGTAGCCATAGAAGTGCTATGTTTGCTAATATGGCAGTTGCTTTAGTTACACATGAGCAAATTAAAACAACTTTACCTAAAGCAAAAGAACTAAGAAGATATGTTGAAAAACTCGTTTCAGTTGCTAGAGATAGCGATCTTGCTTCGAGGAGAAGACTTATATCTAAAATTAAAGATAAGCAAGCTGTAGAAAAGCTAATCTCAATTTTAGGCCCAAGATACAAAGAAAGACCAGGCGGATATACAAGGATTTTAAAAGCTGGATTCCGCTTTGGAGATATGGCACCTGTGGCTTATATCGAGTTTGTTGATAGAGATACTAATGTTAAAGGCGTTGATCTTTTAGAACAAACAGCAAAAAAAGAAGTTAACAAAAAATAGTTGAAATAAAAAATGGCTAATCATTCCTCTTCAAAAAAAGCAATCAGACAGATTGCAAAAAGAACAGAAGTAAACAAAAGCAGAGTTAGTCGAATTAGAACTTATATCAAAAAGACAATGGCTGCAATTATTAACGGTACTAAAGAAGAAGCTCAAGCTAACTTCGTTAAAACTCAATCTGAGCTATTTAAAGGAGTAAATAGAGGCGTTATTAAAATGAATACAGCTTCTAGAACTATCAGCAGAATTAATGCTAAGATAAAAGCTAAAGCTTAACCTTAAAGTTAGATTACTAAGTTATTAAAGCGCAATTTAATTGCGCTTTTTTTATTTCCTTTCTTATTAAATTTTCCTTAAATATATAATTAAATCAAAGTAAAAATACCACTATTCACTAATTATAAATTAACATTATTCTTGACTTTATCTAGCTCTAATGTTATTTATAACTAAATTTATATTAAGGTCAGAGAATGTTAGCTGTTAAATTATTAACTAATTTTGCGAATTTATCATATAAGATACAGGAAAGTATATCAGCTCATATGAGTTTTATTCCTGAGGGGTGGAAATATTTAACTGATTCTGGAAAAGATAGTTTAAGTTCAGTTCATAACTATAGAGCAGTAGCTTTTATTAATGAAGATAGCAAGGAAGTTTTAATTGCAAATGCAGGGACAGATCCTTTATCTAGATCAGATATTTTGGATGATATAGCATTAAAAAATGGTCGTTTGCCTTATAAGTTTGAAAGCGCAAAATATTTTCTTGATAATGTTATTAATCTTTTAGAAAATCCTTTGGAATATACATTTGCTATCACCGGGCATTCTTTAGGCGGAGTAATGTCTGATCTAGTTGCTTGTGAGCTGGCTTCAAGAGGTTTTAAGGTAGAATCATCTTATACCTTTGATAACCCAGGCTCAAAGCCAGTAGTTGAGAATGCTTTAAAAGAAGGAAGCCTTTCTGAATTCGAGCAAAGCTCCATAGATTTTAAAGCATATAATGCTAGGCCAAATTTAATTAATACTACAAACGAGCAAATGGGTGAGACTCATCTTGTTGTATTTCCTCAGCAGCGCGCTAAGCAAACAGAAGATAACTCTAGTGCTACTAGCTATATTTCTTATCTTTTCGGAAAAGTTGGCTCTGCTATGTCAGAGGCTGTTTCTGGATTAAACCCATTTAAATATTCAGTAGGGGAAATTTTCAATGGAGCATTTAGCATTTATGAATCTTATAGCAAATGTTATGATCCGGCTTTTTTAACTAAGCAAATTTTAAAATTTACTCAATTAGAGCCTGTATATGAGGAATTAGTGAAATTAGGTTCTGATGTTGCTTCTAAGGTTACGAATATTGCATCTAATTCTAAAGTTATATTTGAAGTTATGGACGGTGCTAAGGAAGCTGCTAAAATAGCTTCTGTTTTGTATGGAGTATATACAGGCACTGCTATATTTAATCCTACTACTATGTCTGCTCTGGTTACATCTGGATATAAAGTAAAATCCTTAGCAGATAAATTTTATAAATTGTATAGTGATACGCTTGCACTTGGAGAAGATGTAATCAAAGCTGCGAATCATATTTATAGAATTCCAGAACATTCTCTTGATAATTTCAAAGCAGCTTTTGAAGATTCAAGCCACAATGTCTTTTTAGTAGAGAAAGGATATAGCGGTAGCGAAAATATCCATATAACTTCTGAGGATATTGTAGTTCCTGAGCAAATTTCAGAACAGAAATCTAGCGGCTGGTTTTCTTCTGTTTTAAAATGGTTTAATTCCAAACATGATACTATTTTTGTTAATGGAGTAAAGTTGAGCTGGGGTGAGCTAGTAGATTTGGCTTTCAAATGCCCTCTTGAGAAGCATGATGAAATGACACAAGTTGAGTGTTTTAGTTCAGAAGATGCAGATCTAAGCCAAGAAATTCAAGTTGTTGGATTGTCAGATGGTAATGCTCTGCCTGTTGAAGTTGCAGCAGGTTAGGTTATTTAGCCAAAAATAAGTCTCTACTTATCGTATATTGATTAATAAAAACTATAAGGGTCTACTTCAACCCTTATGTTAATATTATTAGGGCTATTATTTTTTGAGATCCATTCTGTTACATAAGATTGCAAGTTAAAATTTTTATCAGCTATGGCAAGGATTCTAAATCTATAAGCTCCACGTAATTTGCTCATAGTTGCAGGTGCAGGACCTAAAATTCTTACTCTTTGAGATATACCAGCAGAGCGAACCATTTGTTTTCCGAAATTTAATGCTTCTAGTTCACTGCCCCCAGCTATAATAATTGCAATAATCCTCGAAAATGGAGGGAAGAAATTTTGCTCTCTATTTTTTAGCTCTATCTCATAAAAATCTTTTACCAAATTGTTTGAGAGAATATTTAATATATTATTTTCAGGATAGTATGTTTGTATATATACAGATCCTTCAAATTCATCTCTTCCTGCTCTACCGCTTACTTGCTGCAATATTTGGAAGCATCTCTCATTTGCCTTAAGATCTATATTAGAATTTCCAAGATCTGCATCTATTATCCCAACAGTCGAAATTTTCGGAAAATGATATCCTTTAGTGATAATTTGTGTGCCTATTATTATATCAATTTTAGAATTCTCTATATTTTCAATAATTTCTTCCATTGACCGATCCGAATTTGCTTCTTCTCTAGTTAGAATTTGAATGCGGCTTTCAGGGAATAGCTTGCGGGCCTCTTCTTCTATCCTTTCTACTCCAGGGCCACAGGATATCAAGTTCTCGGACAGACAGTTTGGGCAATGTTTTTGCATTTTTTCTTCATGTCCGCAATGATGGCATATGAGCAGGTTTTTCCTTTTATGCACCACAAGCCAAGAAGAGCAATTATTGCACGCAGCTCTATATCCGCAAGAAGCGCAAAGCATTAGAGGCGCATAGCCTCTTCTATTTATAAAAAGAAGGGATTGTAGCCCGCTAGCTATTCCTTTGTTAATTGCCTCAGTAAGAGGAGCTGAAATCCATCTGTCTTTTCCTTGCTTTTTCATATCTACGATATTTATAGAAGGCATTTTAGCTTTGCCATATCTTGATGTTAGAACTGAATATTGATATTTATCATTAAGGCAGTTCTGATAGGTTTCAAGCGAAGGCGTCGCTGAGACTAAGATGATTTTGATACCATCCAAGCTAGCCCTCAGGATTGCTGCATCTCTTGCATTATAAAGAATATTTTCTTCCTGCTTATATGCGCCGTCATGCTCTTCATCGATCACTATAAGGCCAAGCTTTTTATATGGTAAAAATAAGCTACTTCTTGTCCCGATTACCACTTTTGCAGAGCCATCTATTATCTTGTTAAATATCTTCCTTTTTTTAGATGGTGAGATTGCTGAATGCCACATTAAAGGCTTGAAGTTAAATGTTTCTGCGAATCTCTCCATTAACTGAGAGGTGAGGCCAATTTCCGGAAGCATAACTAAAACTTGCTTATTTTGTTTTAGAAAATCTGCGATAAGATGAAAATAAATTTCTGTTTTGCCTGATCCTGTGACTCCTTGGAGCAAAGATACTTTTTTACTAAGGCTTATTTCTTCATAAGATCGTTGCTGTCCTTCATTTAAGAGAGGTAAATTTGGTTCTGTTATTTCTTCTATATCAGGATTTGCGCTCTGCTCTAATTCCTCTTTTTTTATCTTTATTGGTAAAATCATTTTACAACATGAGGCTAGGTCCACTAAGTAATATTTTGAAAATTTTTCGATAAAACTCAAAAAATTTTTCGAAAGAGAAAAGGAATCGAATTTAAATTCTATATCTTTGATAATATATTTGGGAGATTGGTTTTGTAGTTGAGTGTTTTCTGATAGAATGGTTCCTGTTATTTTTTCATTCCTGAATGGTACACACACCATATCTCCTATTTTTAGATCGAGTTTGGACCTATAAGTTAAAATTGGAGTTTTTTGCCTTGGGATTACGATCTCAAAATATCTCACGCTATGCTTGCAAAACTTTATTATGAGAATAGAATACACATGAATTTTACTTAGTCTATAAGGATTGATATGAGCTCTTATTACATTACTACTCCTATATATTATGTTAATGATGTTCCGCATATAGGACATGCTTATACAACAGTTGCATCAGATGTTTTTGCAAGGTTTATGAGATTATCTGGCAAGGATGTAAGATTCCTGACAGGAACAGATGAACATGGCCAAAAAGTGGAAAAATCTGCGCAAAAATTTGGAATGTCTTCCCAGGAGTTTGTAGATAAAATGTCTGTCCCCTTTAGAGAGCTATGCGATATTTTAAATATTAGTAATGATGATTTTATTAGGACTAGCGAAGAAAGACATAAAAAAGCAGCTCGTTTCTTTTGGGAGAAGTTAAAAGATAATGGTCATATATATGAAGGGAAATATTGTGGCTGGTATTCTGTTCGCGACGAAGCCTTTTATTCTGAGTCCGAGCTTACAGAAGATGGTCTTGCACCTACTGGCGCTCCTGTGGAATGGATGGAAGAGCCAAGTTATTTTTTTGACCTTTCAAAATGGCAGGATAAATTATTAGAATTTTATGAGGCTAATCCTAATTTTATAAAACCCATTTCTAGAAGAAATGAGGTTATAAGTTTTGTGAAATCTGGCTTACTTGATCTTTCTATTTCCAGAACTTCAATGAAATGGGGGATTCCTGTACCGGGAGACGAAAAGCATGTTATGTATGTTTGGCTCGATGCATTAACAAATTATATATCAGCACTCGGGTATCCTGAAAATACTGAGAATTTTAAGAAGTTTTGGCCTGCAAATATTCATGTTGTTGGAAAAGATATATTACGTTTTCATGCAGTATATTGGCCTGCTTTTTTAATGGCTGCAGACCTTCCTTTGCCGAAAATAGTTTTTGCTCATGGATGGTGGACCAATGAAGGAGAAAAAATTTCTAAATCTCTCGGGAATGCTATAAATCCTATTCCTTTAGTTGAGGAGTTCGGCTCTGATTATGTTAGATATTATATGATGAGAGAGATGATATTTGGAAATGATGGGAATTTTTCACAAGATACCTTTAAAAATAGAATTAATAGCGAGCTTGCTAATAAAATTGGAAATTTATGCCAAAGGACACTTGCTTTCATTAATAAAAATACTGAGGGTATGGTGCCAGATGTCGGCAATGCAGAAACTATACTTCAAGAGTCTGATCTAGTTAAGCTTGCTTATTCATCGCTCGAAATATTTAAAACCCAGATGGAAAATCAGCAAATTAATTCATTTTTAGACGGGATTATTAAAATAGCAGAAGAAGCTAATATTTTTATTGATAAGGAAGCTCCATGGGCCCTAAAGAAAACGGATGTTAAAAGGATGGGGGAAGTCTTATATATACTTGCTGAAGTTATTAGGTGCCTCGCTATTTATTTGCTTCCTATTGTACCAGAAGCTGCAAATAAAATGCTAGATCAACTTAATATTGATTTGAATAAGAGGAATTTTGATTTTATCTCCCCAGATCATATTATTATGCCAGGAGCTAAATTGCCTGAGCCACAGCCAATTTTTAAAAGATTAGATTAATGGCTTATTTAATAGACACTCATTGCCATCTTAATATGGAGCAATTTAAGGATGATGTGGAGCTTGTTATTCAGCGAGCAAAAGACGCTAATGTGAAATATTTGCATACTATATGCACAAAGCTTGAAGAGCTGGGAGAGATATTAAAAATTGCTGAAAAACACGAGAATATATATGCTTCTTGCGGGGTGCATCCACATAATGTTTCTGCGGGTACGATACCTACAGCAGATAGTTTAAGCGCGCTTGCTAAGCATCCGAAAATAATTAGCTTCGGTGAGACTGGGCTTGATTATTATTATCCTGACCAAGATATTAGTGCTCAGAAACAATCTTTTGTTAATCATATTACAGCAAGTCAAAGCGAGCAGCTACCTGTGATAGTTCATACTAGAGATGCCGAAAATGACACGATAGATATTATTGCAAGTGAAATGAAAAATAAGTCTTTTCCAGGTGTGATTCATTGCTTTACAGCAAGTTATGATTTTGCAAAGAAGGCGATAGATAACGGTCTTTATATTTCAATTGCAGGAATTGTGACTTTTAAAAATGCTAACATTTTACAGGACACTATAATAAAGTTACCTCTGGATAGGTTATTAATAGAAACTGATTCTCCTTATCTAGCTCCGATTCCACATAGAGGGAAGAGAAACGAGCCTGCCTTTGTGGAGCATACTGCTGAATTTTTAGCTCGTCTATTTAGTAAATCTTTACAAGAAATTCAAGAAGTTACGACGCAAAATACAAAAGAGCTTTTTTCTAAGGCTAATTTTGATTAGATATTAGGCTTTTGACTTTTTAATCTAATTATTTATAATTTTGATTTTTAACAATGATTATCAATGAAAATACTTCCTGTAATTATGGCCGGTGGCTCTGGAACAAGGTTGTGGCCTTTATCCCGAGAAAATTTCCCTAAGCAATTTATTAAAATTTTTGAAGGTAAAAGCTTGCTGCAACATACATTGTTGCGTCTACAAAAATTTGGCAAGCCGGTGGTTATCGTTGGGATGGAGCATAGATTTATTGCCCTAGAGCAAATTTTAGAACTAGGCATGGAAGCAGAAATAATTCTTGAGCCAGAAGGAAAAAACACAGCGCCTTGCGCTATAATCGCGAGTTTAATTGGATATGATCTAAATGCAGATGCTGTAGTTCTTACTCCATCTGACCATTATATCGCTCAGAACGATAAGTTCACTGTGACTATAGAATCGATGGCAAGTGCTGCTTTAGATTGCGATGTTGCGACTATTGGGATCAAGCCTAATTGCCCTCATACTGGGTATGGTTATATTGAACTTGGTGAAGCAATTACTTCTTCTGGGTTTCAAGCCAAAAGATTTGTAGAAAAACCTAATTACCAAGATGCAGAAACATATTTAGCAAGCGGGAATTATTGCTGGAACGCAGGGATTTTTGCATTTAACCCAAAGAAATTTCTTTCTATCGCCGAAGATTTAGCGCCTGAAATGCTAGAATTAACAAAAAAATCATTTCAAAAAGCTGAAAAAGATATGTCTTTTCTGAGATTGGACTCTGATAGTTACAAACAAATTAAAGGCAATTCTATTGATTATGCGATTATGGAAAAAATCAGAAATATCAATGTAGAAAAAGCAGATTTTGATTGGAATGACTTGGGAAGCTTTGCATCAATCTGGGATATTTCTGAGAAATCGCAAAATAATAATGTACAAGTTGGGGATGTTTTTGCAATTGATTCTGCAAGAAACTATATATCTACTAGTTCTAAATTTACAGCTGTGATTGGAGTGGAAGATCTTATTATAATAAATACAGATGATGCTCT
>CAMCRO010000019.1 GCA_945877265.1 Rickettsia typhi
AAAAAGAGGAGACAAAGCCTAAGGCTGATTTAACTATAAAAGTTGTTGGATATCAATGGTATTGGAAATATGAATATCCAGATAATGGTGGTTTTTCTTATGATAGTTATATGATTGATGAGAAAAATCTTAAACTAGGACAAAAAAGATTGCTTGATGTTGATAATAGACTCGTAATACCACAAGGTACAGTTGTGAGATTTATAATTACAGCAGCAGATGTTATACATAGCTTTACAGTTCCTAGTTTTGGTTTTAAAGTTGACGCTGTTCCTGGCAGAATTAATGAAACCTATGTTAAGGTGGATAATATAGGAGTTTATTATGGACAATGCTCTGAGTTATGCGGAGTGAATCACGGTTTTATGCCAATTGCAGTGGAAGTTGTGAGTAAAGAGAACTTTGAGAATTGGGTTGCTGCTGCGAAAGTCAAATTCGCTTCTAGCTGGAGTAAAAATGTTAATCTTGCTAGCTATTAATATAAAGTAAAAAGAGGTTTTGTATGTCTCATGATCATCATGAAGCACAAGGGATAAGACGTTGGATTTTTTCAACAAATCATAAAGATATAGGAACTTTATATATCATTTTATCTATAATAGGTGGGTTAATAGGAGGCTTATTTTCTACTCTTATTAGAATCCAGTTATCACGTCATGGTAATGATTTTTTAGGTGGGAACCACCAATTTTATAATGTGTTAGTAACAGCTCATGCTGTTATTATGGTGTTTTTTATGATAATGCCTGCATTATTTGGAGGTTTCGGCAACTGGTTTGTGCCACTAATGATTGGGGCGCCAGATATGGCATTTCCTAGGATGAATAATGTAAGTTTCTGGCTTATGGTTCCATCTTTAATTTTACTCGTTCTATCGGCTGTGATAGATGAAGGTCCAGGAACTGGTTGGACGGTATATCCACCGCTGAGTAGCATTAATTTTCATCCAGGAATGTCTGTTGATCTTGCGATTTTTAGTCTCCATTTAGCTGGTATGTCCTCTATTCTAGGTTCTATAAATATGATAGCTACTATACTAAACATGAGAGCGCCTGGGATGTCTTTGCTTAGAATGCCATTATATGTGTGGTCTATGTTAATAACTGCTTTTCTTGTGCTGCTTGCAATGCCAGTTCTTGCCGGCGCTATTACAATGCTACTTTTTGATAGAAATTTTAACACTCATTTCTTTAATCCAGCTGGCGGGGGAGATCCATTATTATATCAACATTTATTCTGGTTCTTTGGTCATCCTGAAGTTTATATTGTGATTCTTCCTGGATTTGGGATTATTAGCCATGTTATCTCTACCTTTTCTAAAAAACCTATTTTTGGATATTTGGGCATGGTTGGGGCAATGTCTATAATCGGCTTTGTGGGATTTGTTGTTTGGGCGCACCATATGTTTACCGTGGGGCTTACATATCATACCTTAGTATATTTTAGTGCCGCTACTATGATAATAGCTGTTCCAACTGGGATTAAAATATTTAGCTGGATCGCTACAATGTGGGGTGGATCGATAGAATTTAAAACGCCTATGCTCTTTGCTATTGGATTTATACTGCTTTTCGCTTTTGGTGGTGTTACTGGAATTGTACTAGCAAATTCTGCATTAGACAGAGCGCTGCATGATACTTATTATGTAGTGGCGCATTTCCATTATACTATGTCGCTCGGAGCATTATTTGCTGCTTTTGCTGGATTTTATTATTGGTTTGGGAAAATGTCTGGTTATAAATACTCAGAATGCCTTGCGAAATTACATTTTTGGATGACGTTTATAGGGGTGAATCTTACATTCTTTCCTCAGCATTTCTTAGGTCTTGCTGGTATGCCAAGAAGAATACCAGATTATCCTGATGCATTTTATGGATGGAATATGGTTTCTTCAGTTGGTGCTATGATCTCAAATGCAGCGGCATTACTTTTTGTATATATTATTTTTAAGGCATTTAGAGATAAAAAAGCATGTGAAGCAAATCCATGGGGTGAGGGTGCTACAACTTTGGAATGGACTGTTCCATCTCCTGCTCCGCACCATACTTTTGAAACTCAGCCTATCATGAAGGATTAATTTGGCGAAGTTATCTCTAAATAAAGAATATACCAATGAAGCGGCTCAGATAAGCGATTATATAGCTTTAATGAAGCCGCGCGTCATGAGCCTTGTTATATTTACAACAATAGCGGGTATGCTAGTTGCTCCAGGCAAAATTCATCCATTTATTGGTATGGTTGCAGTAATTTGCACGAGCCTTGGTGCAGGTGCAGCAGGATGCTTTAATATGTGGTACGACAGGGACATTGATGCAATAATGCTTAGAACACAGAAGCGTCCTATAGTTACTGGTGCAGTAGAAGAGTCTGAAGCCTTGTCTCTTGCAATAATAATGACAGTGCTTGCTGTAGTCGGCATGGCAGTATGTGTGAATCTCATCTCTGCTGCTATATTGCTTGCATCAATTTTGACATATCTTTTTGTTTATACTATTTGGCTAAAAAGAACTAGCGTACAGAATATTGTAATAGGTGGTTCTTCCGGAGCTTTTCCTCCGATGATTGGCTATGCTGCCGTGACCGGGAATATTTCATTAGATTCCATAGTTCTTTTTTGGATAATCTTTCTATGGACTCCGCCGCATTTCTGGGCACTTGCGTTATATAAATCAGAGGATTACAAACTTGCAAATATTCCAATGATGCCAGTAATACATGGTGCAGAACACACCAAAAATCTCATGGTAGTTTATACAGTTGCAACTTTTTTAGCAACTATAATCCCATATTATACTGGGCTTGCTGGTAAAGCTTATCTTATTGCTTCGATATTACTAAATTGCTATTTTTTATACATTGTGCTAAAACTCAAAATGGAAAAAGGAATTAGTTATGCTCCAAGAGTTTTCGGATATTCTATAGCATATCTCTTTTTAATTTTTTCAAGCTTAATAGTAGATGTAAGATTTTTTTAATTTTATATTTTACTTTCAAAATATTATAAACTCTACGATCAGAAAATATGTCTTTCCAAGAAAATTTACAAAAAATTATAACGAAGCATCAAGAGCTTTCTAATAAATTAACTGAAGTTTTATCAGGAGAAGAATTTATTAAATGCTCAAGAGAATATGCTCAAATTGCAGATGTTGTTGAGAAAATTAATCTATATCAGAAAGCGCTGTCAGAACTCTCTGACTTAAAAGAAATGATTAAAACAGAGCAGGATAAAGATTTGAAGGAAATGGCAGAAACTGAGATTAATAGCTTAGAAAGCCAGATTTTTCTTTTAGAAAATAATGTTAAGGTAGCTTTACTCCCAGTTGATGAAGCGGATAAGAAGAATGCTATTATAGAAGTTAGAGCTGGAACTGGAGGAGAGGAAGCAGCACTTTTTGCAGCTTCTTTATTTAATATGTACCAGAAATATGCAGAAAGTAAAAAATGGAAGTTTGAAATCTTAAGTATTTCAGATACTGGTATTGGCGGGTATAAAGAAGCATCAGCATTAATTAGCGGGCACGGAGTCTTTTCGAAATTAAAATTTGAATCTGGGGTTCATAGGGTGCAAAGAGTGCCTGAAACTGAATCGAGTGGAAGAATTCACACCTCCGCTGCAACAGTTGCTGTTCTTCCTGAAGCAGAAGAAGTTGATATTAATTTAGAAGATAAAGATATCAGAATAGATACATATAGAGCATCAGGTGCTGGTGGCCAGCACGTGAACACCACAGACTCAGCCGTTAGAGTTACGCATATACCAACAGGAGTAGTGGTAACCCAGCAGGATGAGAAGTCTCAGCATAAAAACAAGGCTAAGGCTCTGAAAATTCTTCGCTCACGTATATATGAAATGGAAAGACAGAAAAAAGAACAAGAAATTGCCTCCACAAGAAAAGGACAAATAGGTTCAGGAGATCGCTCCGAGAGAATTAGAACTTATAATTACCCGCAAAGTAGGGTTACAGACCATAGGATTAATCTTACACTTTATAAAATTGACTCAATTGTTAATGAAGGGGATCTTGATGAAATCATAGATGCTCTTAGAACTCAGGATGAAGCAGAAAGACTTGCGAATATATAGATAGAGCCTTATATTTGCTAATATATGGCTTTGTTATTTGTATATCGTATATTATGCGTAACACTTGTTGCAATTATTTAGATTTTTTCGGTCTGTATTTTTCGTCGTGTTTTGCTAATAATTCTTTAGCTATAAAAGTGTGAGAGGTATGGTCATATTTTCCTATTACCACGACACCTTGCTCTTCTCTGAAAATACTTGGGACAAAGCCTTTATACCAAACTTTGATATTGTTGGTTTTGTCTGTAATTTCGAATTCTATTTCATCTAGACTTAGTGTTTTAAGTGAATCAGCTCTTACATACCCACCAAGCTTTATTTCTTCTTTAGTTTTTTTTTCGATTAGCTCAGTCGGGGTGACGAAAAACGAAATATTACTAGATAAATTATATAAGATTAAATATACGCCCACTGAAATAAAAAGAAAAAAACTTCCTATAAGATATAACCTAGTCTTAGTCTTTTTATGCATTTATTTTTTATTTAAATTTGAATACGAAAAATATGTTGTCAGTATCATATAAGTCAAAATAAGAAAATAAACGGAATATCCTAAAGTTAAATACATTTTGATTGCTGATAAATAAACTCACATTTTATATGATGAGATTAAAATAAGCAATCTTCTCTTTACATAAGAATAAAGCCAATTTAGATTTGGTTAATAAGTATTATATATAAGAGGAGATCAATGACAGAACTAATCATTTTGGCCGCTATTGCAATAACTATCTTTGCCGGAGTATTTGTAGTTCAACAACAAAATGTTGCAGTGATTGAAAGATTTGGAAAATTCATCAGAGTTGCTTATCCTGGGCTCAATTTTCTTATCCCATTTATAGAGAGAAAAGCAGATATTTTAAGCCTTAGAATACAGCAACTAGATGTGCATGTGGAAACAAAAACACAGGATAATGTTTTTGTGAAAATTAAAGTGGCTGTACAATTTCAGGTTATTGAAGCCAAAATATATGAAGCTTGCTATAAATTATTTTCTCCTGCTGAGCAAATCGAAGCATTTGTTTTTGATGTCGTAAGAGCTAAGGTTCCGAACATTGAACTTGATGATTTATTTGCTAAAAAAGATGAAATTGCGACAGACGTTAAACATGAATTAGAAGAAACTATGGAAGGTTTTGGTTACCAGATAGTGAAAACGTTAGTTACTGATATAGAGCCGAACGAAAATGTTAAAAACGCAATGAATGAAATCAACACTGCATTAAGGCTTAGAGTTGCCGCAAATGAGAAAGCTGAAGCTGAAAAAATTATCAGAATAAAACAAGCAGAAGCAGAAGCTGAAGCTAATATATTGCATGGTAAGGGTATTGCAGGGCAAAGAAAAGCAATTATTGAAGGGCTAGGTAATTCTATGGAAGCCATTAAGAAACATTCTCCTAATTTAGATAGTTCTGATATTATGAGCACTATTCTTGCTATACAATATTTTGATATGCTTCGTGAAATAGGAGCTGATAGTAAAACTAACACCTTGTTCGTTTCTCATGCGCCTGGCCAGGCTGTGAATATTAAAGATCAAATGCTGGAGTCTATTTTAGCAGCTAATCATATTTCAAGCAGTGGTGGAAAAAAGAAATAAATTCAATTTAAACAAAGCTATATGAAATGATATATATCATAACCTGCCACATAATTTAATAGTGTGGCTGCGCTATTTTTTTATTTTTGCTTCTTAGAGAGGTGTCAATTTCGCGAATGCGATTAAAATCTTCTTGCAATAACTTTTCTATAAAAGCCGTTTGTTCTTTATTAGCGCTGCTTTCCTTAAAATTATTATTTTGAATATTGGAGATATCTTTTTTATCATTCAATAGGTTTAATTGAATGGTTTTGTTCTGTTCGCTTTCATTGAGTTTCTTAGATAATTCATCTATTTTTAGGTTGTAGTATTTTATCTCAGTATTCTTTTCTAAAAGAAAATGGCGCTCCGGTTTTTTAGAAATATCTGGTTTTTTTTTAGTTTCTAGCTTTTCATTAGCGTTGCTTGAAAAAGTAAAAATTATCAAAAAACTTGTCTGGAGTATATTAGTTAACTTGGCCAGAAAAATTATGCGTGAATAATTTTTATAATATAATTTCATACTTAAAATTACCTATTGGTATTACCACTTACTATAACACACTGACTCTGTTTGAATAAATTTATTCGTTTTATTAAACCATATTATGACCACCGTTAATAGAGAGAGTCTCACCTGTTATAAAACCAGCTTGGTCCGAGACAAGGAAAGATACAGCTCTTGCTATTTCGCTTGGCTCACCTAATCTCTTTACAGGAATTTTATCAATGATTTGTTCTAAAATGTCTGGGTTAATTGCTGCAACCATATCAGTTGCTATATAGCCTGGAGCTATGACGTTAACTGTAATATTTTTACTTGCCGTTTCGCGAGCGAGTGCCTTGCTAAAGCCTATAATTCCTGCTTTAGCAGCGGAATAGTTAGTTTGCCCAATTTGACCAGCAAGAGCGTTAATGGAGCTGATATTCACAATCCTGCCGAAAGCATTTTGCCTCATTTGATTTATTACTGCATGGCACATATTGAAGCAAGAGGTTAGGTTAGTGTTGATAACAGCTCCCCAGTCTTCTGGTTTCATTTTGTGTAACATTGAATCTTTCGTGATACCTGCATTATTTACTAGTATCCCGACCGTCATTCCAAAATCTTTCTCTATTTCTGCAATGGAGTGAATACAAGCATTATAATTACTTACGTCCCATTTTTTGACTGTGACACCTGTTTGTTCGTGGAAAATTTCTGCTGATGCTGTGTTGGAATTATACCCCGCTACTACGAAATATCCTTCTTCTTTCAATTTTCTAGAAATTGCTGCGCCTATTCCTCTCGTACCACCCGTAACTATAGCAAGTTTAGACATTTTCTCTCCTTAATTAATAATGATAAAATCTTACTGAAAAAATCGCTATATGCAAGCATTGCTTTAAAAAACTTTTTAGGTGTTTGTGCAAAAGATATTTGTTTTAATATTGACAAAAAACACCAGAGTTGGTATTGATGTGATTGATCTATTGGGGCGTCGCCAAGTGGTAAGGCAACGGTTTTTGATACCGTCATTCGTTGGTTCGAATCCAGCCGCCCCAGCCATTCTATATTTTCACTTATTTTCAGAAATCTTAGCTAAAAAAGCAAAATTTGATCCTACTTTGATTATAGATAAATTTTACGTAATAATTCATATATTTTTGAGCTTAATAGGGAGCAAATTAACAAAGGGAAGACGAGCCATGTTTGGTTAGTTATTTCCAATATCAAAATAGCAGTTGTGAATGGTGCTCTAATTATCGCTCCAAGAAAAGCTGACATGCCTATAGAAATAAGAATTCTAGTATCTTCTAAGTTCATAAAATCGCTTACAGCAGAGCCTATATATGCGCCCAGTGTAAGAGATGGTAATAATATCCCTCCAGCGCATCCAGCAGAAAGGGAGCCTATTATGTTAATAAACCTACCAAAAAATCCTTCTAAATGTAGAATAGTATTTGAAGTGGACATTGATGCTTCTATATCATCCATTCCAGATCCAAAAGAAGATGATCCAACAACAAAGCTGACAGAAGCTACAAGCAGACCAAATAAAAGTGGGAATATGAACCATCTTGCTTTGCTGGCAGCTTCTCGCATTTTTGCAAACTTATCTGTTATAATTTTCATTACATAAGCAGAAGTTCCAGATAAAAACGCTACTAATAGACATGAAAAGATTAGACGATGAGATAATTCGATATTTGCAAGAGGAAATGAAAGAATAGCGTCAGAGTTAGTTAGATACCTTCTTACAAAGATTGAAATAAAAACCATGAGAGGTACCTTCCAATCAAGCAAAGCAAATCTGTTTTTAGAGCGGCATTGAGTTAGTTCTTCAATAGCGAATAAAATAGCTGCAAAAGGGGCATTAAAAACTATGGCAAAGCCTGACGCACTTCCTGCAATTATCCATTTGCGAAGGTCAATATCAGGGAAACACCTCTTTAGAAAAAGAACTATGAATAAGATAATACTAGCAGAAATTTGCACTATAGGCCCTTCGCTCCCTAAAGCTCCACCGCCAATGCAAGATATTAGGGAGCTAATTATTGTAATAATTATAGTTTTTATTCCAATATATTGGCCTATATTTGCGCTTGAGTCTTTATCTAGCTTGCTTAGTGCTGATAATATATGGTTTGTTCCACTCCCTGCAGAATAAGGTGCAAAATATTTGCATAAATAGGCGCTTAGGAGGAAAGCTAGGGGAACTATCAAAAATAAAGAAATAGGGTTTGTAGTATATCTTTCACGAGCAATTTTTGTCGCATATATAAATGCATCATAATATTGAAGAGTAATCAGCGTGATAATAAATGCAGATAGCAATAAAGCAAATGTTAAGCTAATTTTCTCTTTTGCTTTAGCAGACTTGATAGACATGTAATTTTTATGACTTTGTTATGACTATAATAATAAAAAAGCAAATCTCGTTTGCAAGCTTATATAGACTTTTACGAGTGAATATGTATAGCGTTCTTCCTTATTTTGCTAATGAGAGTGCCCATTATATCATGAGATATCTATAACGCTCAAAATTATGTGAGTTATAGTTTTACTACTCAAATAGCTATTGCGATAAATTTGTTGGTAATACACCATTAGATTGCGCTTCCCATAATTCACGGAACAGTCCTTTTTCTGTTATTAATATATCAGGGTGTCCATCCTGGACAATTTTGCCCGCATCGAAAACTAATATCCTATCCATTGTTTTGAGGGTGGAAAGCTTGTGTGATATAACTATAGCAGTTTTGTTATCCATTATCTTGTTAAGATTATTTTGGATATAATTTTCTGTTATTGAATCAATATTGCTTGTAGCTTCGTCGAAAATAATAATAGGAGCATTCTTTAATAAGGCTCGTGCTATTAAAATTCTTTGCCTTTGACCTGCTGATAGTTTAACCCCCTTTTCACCAACTTCACTTTTATATCCATGAGGTAGAGCGGTGATAAAATCATGCGCACTAGCTTTTTTTGCAGCTAGCACAACTTCTTCATCTGATGCTTCTAGATTCCCATACCTTATATTTTCTATGATACTTCTGTGAAATAAGGAAGTATCTTGGGGGATTATAGCAATAATCTTTCTCAATGATTCCTGCGTAACATTTTTAATATTTTGATTTTCAATTGTAATCTGCCCAGAAGTTGGGTCATATAATCTTAGAATTAAATTAACAAAAGTAGTTTTACCGCTACCGGAATATCCAACTAAACCTATTTTTTGATAAGGCTTTATAGTGATGTTTAAGTTATTAAATAAAGGTTTATCACCTTTATGATGGAAGCATAAATTTTCGAATATTATATCTGGTTTAGTTACTGTAATAGCGGTAGCATTTTTTGTGTCTTGAATTTTTATATTAGTATCCAGAATTCTTATCGCTTGTTCTACGACTCCCCAATTTTCGCTAAATAACCTCATATCATCTGTCATATGCCATAGGCTGGTAACTATGCTCATGTTAATTGAGATTAACATTGCAAAGTCTCCGGCAGTTACTTTGGATTTTCCATATAAATATACCAAAAGAATGAGGCTAATTGCTTGATAAGCCGAGAATAATATACCTTGGATTAAGTAAAATTTTAATGAGAACCATCTCTTTTTCTTAGTAGATTTAGTATATTGATTTTGAATATTATCTAGCTGGGTTAGTTCATAATTTCTTTTATTGTAAAATCTGACATTAGAAATATTCGATAAAATATCGACAATGAGTCCTACTACTTTGGATGATGCCTCTGCTGTGCTTTTTGCAAGATCAGAAAATCTTTGCACTACAAAAATAGACATTGCTATGAATAATAGGGCCCACAGAGACATTGCGATAGCAAACCATATATGAATCGACCATAAGGCGTAAATTGCAACCAATATACCCACAATATTCATAGAAAAGGCATTAATTGCAAGGGTAACAAGCTGAGGAAGGTTTTTTACAGTGTCATTTACTTTATTTGCAATTGTGCCTGGAAAATTCTTTTGGAAAAAATTATGCGTTTGTAGAGTGAGTTTTGATATCATGAAATTTGCTATATAGCCTTTAAGCAAAGGTTCATATTTAAGGCAGCTCCAATCATATAGTCTCCAGCCGATAGGAACAGCGAAAAGAAGAATAATATATAATATAATAATATGCATCATTTCGGTTATTGCTTCGGGTCCTGCTTTAACGCTTACTGTATCAACTAAAAGCTTGGTGAGATATGGCCTGAAAGATAAATCTAATGAATGTATTAAAATCATTATAAAAGGTCCTATTAGATAGAACCTAAAAGGCCAGATTGCTTGAATAATAAATTTTACAACTTTCATATAATTAATATGTTATGGCAAAAAAGTTATTTAGGTAAATCTAAAGACTTTATATAAATATTTATTGAATTAGCAATTTCTTCTGGGCTCGCTGTGGAAGGGAAATGTTTTATATATTTTCCTTCTTTATCTAAGAAGTATATAAAAGAGCTATGGTCTAGCAGATAATCATTAGGGCCGATTTCTGGCCTTGATATCGTTGCATAATATACCTTAAATTTATCCGCTGCGCTTTTTATTTGTTCGTCTGTGCCTGTATATCCTATTATTTTTTTATTAAAATGCGATAGATAAGGTCCCAATAATTGTTCAGTATCCCTTTGTGGGTCGATAGTAATAAATATCGGAACTATATCTATTCTATATTTATCTAGGATATTGATAGTTTGACTTATAATATTTAAAGCGCTGGGGCAAATGTCTGGGCAATAAGTAAAGCCAAAATATACGAGCCTATACCTGCCTTTATATATGGATGTATTCTCATTATTACCAGCAAGATTTCTAAGCTCAACTTCTCCTCCTATATCCACTGATGTTTCTGTTTTTTCTGTGGTGTATTTTTTCTTGTCTGTTGATGGTGTGGTTAATATAAAATAGGCTCCTATTATAATAACGAAAGATGCCAGTATAGTTACGATTTTTATAGTAGTATCTGATTCCGAGTTCATAAATATTATATTTTTTTATTTATTATTTTTGCAGCTTCTATCGCACCGTATGTAAAGATTCCTCGCGCGCCGGCTCTTTTAAAACAAAGTAACGATTCAATTAAGCTTTTATTAAAATCCAAAGCATTATTTAAGGAGGCAAATTTTAGCATTGCATATTCTCCGCTGACTTGATATGCGAATATAGGTATATCAAAATTCATTGAGGCTTCTTTAATAATATCTAAATAAGGCAGCCCTGGCTTTATTAGAATAATATCTGCACCTTCTGATATATCTAATTCTATTTCACGCATTGCTTCTTTTGAGTTGCTTATGTCTATTTGATAAGTTTTTTTATCAGAAGCTCCGAGTAAACTTTGTGATCCTACTGCATTTCTAAATGGGCCATAAAAATTTGAGGCATATTTAGCGGCGTAAGAAATAATCGTTAGGTGCTCGAAATTATTTTCTTCTAATATTTCTCTAATCGCGATTATCCTGCCATCCATCATATCTGAGGGTGCTATAACATCCGCCCCTGCTTTTGCAAGAACTAAAGCTTGATTTTGTAAGGCCTCTATTGTCTCATCATTATCAATTTCGTTATTTTTTAAAATGCCATCATGCCCATGAGAAGTATATGGATCTAGAGCCACATCTGCGATAATACCAATTTGGATATTGGCATTCTTTAGGTGTCTTATTGTTCTACAAATTAAATTATCTTGATTATAAGCTTCACTGCCATCAGGAGTTTTTAAATCTTCGGCTATGCAAGGAAAAAGAGCGAGAGCCTTGATTCCAAGCTCGCATGCTTCTTTTGCAACTATTTCTGCTTGATCTATAGAATATCTAAAAACACCAGGCATGCTATTTATTGCTTCTCTAATATTGCTGCCCTCAATAACAAAAATTGGCAATATTAAATCGGAAGCTGAAATGCTATTTTCTGCCAGTAATTCTCTTAGCCAGGCTTTGCTTCTTGTTCTTCTGAGTCTGATATATGGGTACATAATGAGCTAATAATACGATAATTTTTTGATAGTTCCAATTTATAATGCAAATTTATTATATTTTTTACTAAATTAGTATAATCTTAATTTATTAATTATCACTTTATGTAATATGAACAATTTTTTTAATGATCAATATAATCCGTTGTATAACATAATGGAGTTCACTAAAGCACAGATTTCACCGCTGAGAATGAATTTGCTTTATATGCAAGACATAATGAATAGTCCTGTGAATCCTTTTACATATACTGTTCAGGGTAATATTTTAAGGGCTGCTGTTGAAGTTACAGAAAGATTAACAAGGACATATAAAAAACCTGAATTTAATATAGACAATATTGAGATAGATGGCAGAGAATATAATATTGAAATTGAAATAGAGCATAGCAACCCTTTTTGTAATTTGTTGCATTTCTCTAAAAAAGGTTTTCCACAAAAACTGCCGAAATTAATTATTGTCGCTCCAATGGCGGGGCATCATGCAACTTTATTAAAAGGTACGGTGCAAGAGCTGCTGCCATTTTTTGATATTTATATAACAGACTGGATTGATGCATCTCAGGTTCCATTAATATATGGAAAATTCGATTTAGACGATTATATTGATTATTTAATAGAATTTTTTGAGTTATTTACTGACCCTATAAGCGTTTTGGCTGTTTGCCAGCCTACAGTTCCTGTACTCGCTGCTATATCTATAATGTCTGATCAAAATTCCAAAAATATCCCTAAATCCATGGTTCTTATGGGAGGGCCTGTTGACGCAAGAGAAAACCCGACAACTGTGAATGAATTTGCTTCAGAACATAAAATAAATTGGTTTGAGAAATATGCAATTACTACTGTTCCTAATAATTACCCTGGGGCTGGCAGGAAAGTTTATCCAGGTTTCTTGCAGATTGCTGGTTTTATGAGTCTTAACTGGCAAAGGCACATGAATTCTTATATGGACTTATTTAAGAATTTAGTCAATCACGATGAAAATAAGGTGGAAATTCATAAAAAATTCTATGATGAATATCTTTCTGTGATGGATTTGCCGGCTGAGTTTTATATTCAAACAATAAGAGAAGTGTTCCAAAAATATTCCCTTGCGAAGGGAAAACTGAAATCTCGGGGTAGAGATGCTAATGCCGATAATATCACAAAAACAGCTTTGCTGGGTATTGAAGGAGAGAATGATGATATAGCTGCAGTCGGGCAGACTCTTGCAGCACTTGAATTATGCGAGAATATTCCTGCTTCTAAAAAACATTATCATTTGCAAAAAGGAGTGGGGCATTATGGAGTGTTTACAGGCAGTAAATTCAAACTCCATATTGTTCCTGTAATTAAAGATTTTGTTTATAAATATACGAAATAAAAATTTCTATAGTGCATCATAGAAATCATGGTACCTGAGTGAAGGTTTTGGTATTAGAGGGTTATCCAGCAATAATTATTTGGATTATCGAAAATTTTGCGTAGTAAAAGGTTATTTATATTATGTCCTGGTTTTGTAAGGATAAAATTACCTATAATATTTTGCGCACCCAGCGAAATATCTCCAATTGCATCTAATAATTTATGCTTTACAAATTCATCTTTAAATCTTAGGCCATCATGATTAAGAATTATATCTTTATCGATACCGATTGCATTATTTAAAGAAGCTCCTCTTGCAAGGCCATTATTTTGCAAATAATCTAGCTCTTCTACGAAGCCAAAAGTTCTCGCTGCTGCTATTTCAGTGTTGAATAACATTTTATTGTTGTATTGGAGAGATTGCTTGCCTATTGCTTTAGAGGCAAAATCTATATTTATATCTACCATAAATGCTTCATTCGGGAGCACTATATTTTCACTTCCTTTGTCGCCAGATACTGTGACTTCCCTGAGAATTTTTAAATATTTTCTTTTTGCGTTTAAAATTTGCGGCTGAGCGCAATCTAGCATGAATACAAAAGGCTTGCTGCTTCCATCCATTATAGGAACCTCAGGCCCATCTATTTCGATAATGATATTGTCTATATCACTTCCCCAAATAGCAGCCATTAAATGTTCAATGGTAGAGATAGAAAATAAATTTTTATTTGAAATAGTGGTGGATAAAGAAGTTTCTGAAACATTTGAGTAGGAAGCTAGGACGTGGTTTTCCCCTGATATGTCAGTTCTAATAAAGATAATTCCACTATCTGCACGTGCAGGTTTTAGTGTGATTTGTACTGTTTGCCCTGAATGCACACCGATTCCATAGCAGCTTACAGGGTATTTGATAGTTTTTTGAAACATGTCCAAATACTGCATTACTTGCTGCATAATGCCTCTTTCGCATCTAAAAGCCAATCATTATTTTGTTACAAATTATTACAAGTAATACCAAGTTTCATTCTTAAATACTTGCGTGAATTTTGCAAGTCTCGGCCTACATACCTATTATATATAAGCTGCGTGGCCTTGCTTTAAAATTCAAATACCTATTTAATTTGAAACTAGTATTAGTCTGATTTAATCTGAAATTAGATATTAGATTTAATCTTTAGAATAATGCCGGTATACCCAATTGCTATTGCGTCTGCTTCATCTGGAGATGAAAAAGAGACATTCGGAATAATAAATTTTAGCATTTTCATTACTTGCTCTTTATCGGCCTTGCCATTGCCTGTGATGGTTTTTTTTATAGTATTTGGTGCAAATTCTAGAGCAGGGAGATTATGGTATCCTATGCAGCATAAAATTGCTCCTCTTGCAAAACTCAATGTCATAGAAGAGCGAGGATTTATATTAACAAAAATTTCTTCAATAGAAACAGCATCTGGTGAGTGTGAGGATATTATTTTAGATATTTCTTTGAAAATGAATGCAAGCCTGGAAGTGAGAGAATCTTTTGTTGTTGTAGAGATTTTACCACTTTGAAGATATTTAACTTGGCCAGCAGAGGTTTCTTCTAATATGGACCAACCGATATTATTCATTCCTGGATCTATACCTAGAATTTTCATTTTTTAAATCTATAATAGATTGATGGAATTACAAATAATGTAAAAAATGTTCCGATTAACATGCCGCCTGCAATCACAAGACCAATTGAATTACGAGCTGCAGCAGAGGCGCCATGTGCAAAAATCAAAGGAGTTGCCCCTAGTATTGTAGCAAGGCTTGTCATCAAAATTGGCCTTAGCCTTATGCGACATGAGGAAATTATAGCCTCAAACTTTTCTTTCCCTTCTTCTATGAGTTGATTCGCAAATTCTACAATCATAATAGCATTTTTTGTAATTAACCCTACTAATGTGACGATTCCGATATTGCTATATAAATTAATTGAGCTTCCGAATAATAATAAAGCGAGGACCCCTCCAGTTATCGAGAATGGAACAGATAAAATGATCAATAATGGATCAGAAAAGCTTTCAAACTGAGCTGCGAGAAGCAAGTAGATAAACACAAGAGCTATAAGAAATGTAAATAACATATTTTTATTACTTTCCGACATTCTTTTTATATCTCCTAAATATTCAAGATTGGCGACTTTTTTATCTAATAGAATTTCTGCGATTTTATCAATTTCTTTTTTTGCTTCCCACGCGGTTATTCCATCTGCAAGTTCTGCTGTAATTTTTATGGCTTTGGTTGTGTTATAGTGATTATATGATTCTATCGATATTGTTTCATTTATTTTTGCAAGATGCGATAAATGCACCATTTCTCCTTTTAAAGATTTTACATAAATTTTAGAAAGGTCTGAAATTTTTCTTCTGTTTTCCTTCGAGAAGCCAAGAGTAACATTATATTGTTCGTTACCTACTAGATAATCAGCAATATCATTATAACCGATGAGATATTGCAGCGTTTCTCCTATTTGATCTATAGATATATTATGTTTAGCTGCAATATCTCTATCTATTTCTATTTGAATTGTTGGGATGGATGTTCTTAAATCTCTATCTGGGTTCAGGAAAATTTTGCTATTTTTCATTTCTTCAAGGAATTTTAAGCTTAGCGTATCTATCATTTCAAATCCGCCATAAGATCTCAGAACAAATGATACTGGTGCTTCAAATGAATCATCCATTTTTCCTGGGTTCATTGCAAAAATGGAGACTTCGGGAATATATGAGAGCAAAGGGTTTAGATATGTAATCACTTCTTCTTGTGATCGTTTTCTTTTAGACCAATCTTTCAAGGGTACAAATCCAAATAATCTATTGCCTTCAGCATTAAAAAAATACCCTCTTACTTCAGGAGTTGAAGATAAAATACTTTCTGCAAGTTTTGCTGATTCTATTGTGTGATTCGTTGGCAGGCCTTCAGCTCCTACACCAGAAATGATAACAATGGAATCATCTTCTATAGGCAAGAATTCCTTTTTAGTTAAGGAGAAAATCAGGAATAAGCAGCATAAAAAGAGCCCTGAAGCTATAGCCATTTTTCGTGGCTCTCGTAAAATAAGACGAAGATTATTAACATATAACTCAGTTAGATCTTTGAGTTTTATATCAAATTTTTTGATAAAATCTGGTTTGTAATCTAGACTGTCAGAGCCAATGATTTTAGAGCATAGCATAGGTGAAAGGGATAAAGCCACAAAACCAGAGACAAGAACGCAAAAAGCTAAAGTCCAAGCAAATTCTATAAATAATTTTCCAACAAAGCCCTCGATAAAACCAATAGGTAAAAATACTGCAGCGAGAGTCATAGTCATTACAATAATTACAAAACCTATTTCTTTTGAGCCTTTAAATGCTGCCTCAGTTGGAGTTAAACCTTTTTGGTGATGCCTGTGGATATTTTCTAGCATAACGATAGCATCATCTACCACAAGACCGATGGACATGATCATGGCAAGTAAACTATATAAATTAATGGTAAATCCTACTAAATGCATGAAAGCAAAAGTAGTTATTATAGAAATTGGAATTGTTGTAAGCGGGATGAGGACGGCTCTCATGCTGCCCAAAAATAAATATACAATTCCTACAACTAACAATAAAGCTTCCAGTGCAGTTAAGTAAACTGAATTGACAGAAGCTTTAACAGGCACTGCGCTATCATAGGCTATGTTTAAATTTATTCCTTCTGGGAGAGATTTTTCTATTTCTGGAAGAGCCTTTATAAGGCTTTCAGACATATCTATTATATTTGCTTCAGAATTTTTAATTACCCCTATAGTGATTGTTTCCACTCCGTTATAGCGAGTTACTTCGGAGCTTTCTAAAGGCATGACTTTTATATCAGCTATTTCTTTTAATTTGAGAATCTTGCCATTAACATTTTTGATAATAATATTGCCAAATTCTTCCGTGGAATTTAATGTGCCACTTAGATTAATTATAAAATCTCTTACGTCGTTTCTAATTATTCCTGCAGGGTAATCTTGGTTCTGCTTTAGTATTCTATCTACAATTTCGCTCGGAGATAGTTTGTTCGCATATAACTTAGTCGGGTCTAAATTAATTTGAATGGAGTAAGTATAATTAGAGAAAATTTTTGCATTTGCTACGCTTTCTATCATTTCTAGTGCGGGCTTGACTCTCTGGGAGACTATATCACTAAGAACCATAGGGTCATAATTTTCTCCGTTAACACATATCCAGAAACTTGGCATTAGATTCAGATCCATTTTAGAAATTTTAGGAGGATCTATATTTTTAGGTAATCTATAAGCTATCTCGGCAATTTTCGATCTTACATCGTTTAAAGCATTTTCTATATTTGTGGATATTTTAAATGTGACATTGATTGTGCTTATTCCCGTAGAACTCTTAGAAGAAATCGACTCAACATTTTTAATAGTTTTAATTGCCTTCTCTATTTTCTTGGTAACATTTTTTTCCATGAATGTTGAGCTAGCGCCAGAAGAAACCGTTTCAATACTGATGATGGGTGGGTTAATATCAGGAGTTCCTCTTACTTGTAATTTTGCAAAAGAAATTACTCCAGTAATTACGAGAATAAGATTCAGAACAATTGCGAGAACGGGCCGCTTAATACAAATTTCTGATATATACATAAATTACTTTATTATCTCAATTTCATCTTGATCTTTTAGCTTTTGGGTGCCTTCAGTTATAATAATAGAACTGTCCGTGATTTCTGAGGAAATGACTTCTATCACATCAGAATTTCTATCTCCTGTTTCGATAGTTGTGAGCTTGGCTTTTCCATTTTCTACTACATAAATTTTGGATACACCATCTGATTTAATAACTGCTTTTTCAGGAATTCCTAAAGAATTATGGAAATTATATTTAAGATTTACTGTCACAAAAGAGTTATGTTCTAAATTATTTTCTTTTAAAAGATAACCCTTAGCTTGATAATTCTTAGTTTCTGGAGAGAGAACTTTGGAGATAGAAAGATTTTCGATTGCATATGTATCTTTATTATTAATCACTTCTGCCTTTATTGAATTATCTTTAATTTTATAATTTTGTGGGATTTGGAACCTTATAATTTTATCATTATTTTTGGTAACACTAAGCAAGAAATCACCATTTTTTATCATTTCTCCTTCTAACAAATTACTAGAAGAAATATTGCAATCATATGGGGCGTAAATAATATTGCGGTCAAAAAGTTTGCTTGCTTCTGCCAAATTTTGTTTTGCTGTGTAATATGCAATTTTAGTTTTTTCAAAATCTGTTTGAGAAATAATATTTTTTTTAAGTAAAGTAGCATCTCGCTCTAAATTCAAGGAAGCGTATTTAAAATCGGCTTCAGCGCTAGATTTTTTAGATTCTGTAATTGATTTATCTATAGCTAGTATTAACTCTCCTTTCTTAAAAGTATTTTTTTTATTTTCTGGTAGAATTTCTACTATTCCATCCGAATAGGCATAATAATTTTTTCCTTCAGAGCTAAAACATTCGGCTGGCAATGTAATTTCTTGATAAAATTGCATTTTTTTAGCAGCTTCAGCCCTAACTTTAATGCTCTTATTGGCATATGAATTATTAGTAACAAGTAGTAAAAGGGCGAGTAAAGGAAGTTTGTACATTTTACAAAATCTGCAATTTGCTTATAAGAATAGAAATAAACTAGTAAAAAATTAAAGGCAAGATGAATAAAAAAAAGCCCGAAAATAAATTTCGAGCTTTTTTATAGAATGTGCTAGATATTATCTAGCATGCGTCTGTCTGAGTAACCCCATTGTTTCCGCTGATCCATCCTACTAATTTACCAGCAGAGAAGATTATGATCACGCCGACTGAAACTGTCATCGCAGATACCCAGTTTAATTTACCCATTAAAAGGCCGCCTGCAACACCGATGATTGCAACAGTTGCTACAGATTTAGCGATATTTCCGCTTAAAGCCTTAACTACGCTACATAATCCTGATCCAATAGCGTCATTTTTCGGATCTGCAATTGTTGTACTTGCAAATGCTTCATCAGAAGATGCAATTACTATCGCGCAAACACAAAGAAACAATAAAACGTTCCAAAGTAGGTTAGTATCGAATTTAAAAGTATTAGTCATTTGTTCACTCCTTTGATAAACTAATAATCATAATCTTAATTATAAGAGAGGGGACTTCAAGATCTTAAATTGGAGAAAGTGGAAATTGGGGGGAATTTTTTTTATTTTAGGTTGAATGAGTAACTTTTTCGCAACAAAACTATAATCACAGTTTGGTTTTTAGATTATTAGTGGCGTGAGAGGTGAAGTTTGGCATCTTGCGTCATTGCTGAGATGCTGAATTTAATTCAGCATGACGTCCGGTCGGTCATTCCGGGCTTGACCCGGCGTTGTTGCATGGAAGGAGGTGTATAAATTAATGGAGGTATTTGGAGGTAGGTGTTTTAAGCTGCGATTATGAGATTAATAACTTTGCATTTAATTTTAGCTTGAGTTTCTCTAGTATTTTCCTTTTTGTTGCTCAGATAATCAGA
>CAMCRO010000020.1 GCA_945877265.1 Rickettsia typhi
TTCTATTACCTTCTTACTTAGATCTATACTATATGCTTGCATTCTTTCTTCTAAATCTATCTCATACTATACGCTAACTCAACTTAATTCACTATATATTTTAATACGACCTCTTAAACCGCATTTTCCTTAATGTGTTTAACTTATAATAGTTTGAATAAATCTTAAAATCTCATCAAGACT
Source organism: Rickettsia typhi (assembly GCA_945877265.1). Taxonomy (GTDB): domain Bacteria; phylum Pseudomonadota; class Alphaproteobacteria; order Rickettsiales; family Rickettsiaceae; genus JABDAD01. The sequence continues at coordinate 184 of CAMCRO010000020.1, forward strand.
TTCGAGCTAAAGCCAATACACATGAGATTTATTAGTTATTAAATCACTAAATCATCATCTTAACACCTAGATATTTAAGCGCTTTATCAGTAAGCACCCTTCCTCTTGGGGTCCGTTGTAAAAACCCTATTTGAATAAGATAAGGTTCTATAGTATCCTCTAGAGAATCTCTTTGTTCTGAAAGAGCTGCTGCAATAGTGTCTATTCCAACTGGGCCACCATTATAATTATCAGCTACAAACCTAATATATCTATAATCATTGCTATCTAAGCCTTCATTATCAACTTCGAGCAAATTCAGAGCGTAATCTGCAAGCTTTGTATCGATTATTTTGATATTATCAACAATAGCAAAATCACTCACTCGTTTTAATAAACGAATTGCAATTCTCGGTGTTCCCCTAGCCCTTTTGGCTATTTCCTTAGCCCCACTTTCGTCAATTTCAAGATTTAATATTTTTGCAGCTCTTATAACAACTTGAACTAACTCCTCGGAGCTATAAAAATTAAGCCTGAGTGGAATGCCGAACCTATCTCTAAGAGGGTTGCTAAGTAACCCGAGCCTTGTCGTTGCACCGACTAATGTAAATTTTGGGAGAGTGATTTTAACTGTTCTAGCAGAAGGCCCCTCGCCTATAATAATATCTAGGCTAAAGTCTTCCATAGCTGAATATAGCATCTCTTCTACGCTAATTGTAAGCCTATGGATTTCATCGATGAATAAAACATCATTTTCTTGCAGGTTAGTTAATATTGCGGCAAGATCTGCACCTTTGCTCAAAACAGGGCCAGAAGTAGAGCGGAAGTTCACTTTCATTTCTTCAGAAATTATCTGAGCTAGTGTTGTTTTACCAAGACCTGGAGGTCCATAAAATAAAGTATGATCTAGAGTTTGGCGCCTTGCTTGAGCAGCAGACACAAACACCTTGAGATTAGATTTAATCTGACTCTGCCCTACAAAATCCTTTAATGACTTTGGCCTAATGGTATTCTCATGATCAGAAGAAAGTTTATCTCCTCCTAGTATCTCATTGGTCATGCTTTTCCTCTCATCTTAAGCGCAGCCATTATGATTTCATTAATATCGGCATCTGATTGAGTTTCCAAAACTTTCTTCACCGTTAAATATGCATCATTTTTATTGATTCCAAGATTCACCAGCGCTGAAATACTATCATTTAAAATATCGGGTTTTGCGCCTGCTATATGAATATTATTTATGCTTGAAAATGTTTTGTCTTTAAGCTCCAATAATATTCTCTCAGCAAGCTTAGGCCCAATGCCACTAATACTACGAAATGCTTCCTTATCTTTAGAAGCTATTGCTGTTGCAACTTCTGCAGGCGAAAGAGCAGAAAGAATCGCAAGAGCTACTTTAGTACCAACTCCACTCACTAAATTTAATTTTAAAAAACAATCTTTTTCTTCTGCGCTAAGGAAGCCAAAAAGTTGAATTAAATCTTCTCTTACGTATGTCTCTATTAATAAAGAAGCAGTAACCCCTGTTTCCATCTTAGAAATGGTCTTAGAAGAAACATAAACTAAATATCCCACTCCTGAGACATCAACAATCACAGACTCATTATCAATAATTTCAATTTTACCTGTGAGTCTTCCTATCATAACTAAGACTTATAAATTTTGCATATTTCCGAAAGAAGTTCTAATGCTTCAGATCTAGGCCTTTGGAAACAATTACGCCCTATAATTGAGCCATTCCCTCCACCGGAATTGATAGATTTAATCTCATCTAATATATTCTTGGTATCTTTGGCTGCGCCTCCAGAGAATACGACCAACCTTTTTCCAGCAAAGCAAGACTTTACAACATGCCCCACTGCTTCTGTTAAATTTTGTATATCTACTTTCTCACTTTCAAAGACTTTTTTTGCTTCTGGTTGTTCTAAATATGTTGTAGGTGGTTTCACCTTGATGATATGTGCGCCTATTAAAGCTGCAATGTGAGCCGCATAGCTGCAAATATCAAGAGCTGTTTCTCCTTCTTTAGATAAGTCCCCTCCTCTAGGATAAGACCAAACAACAGACATAATACCATAAGATTTTGCTTCTCTTATAACCTCTCTTGCCTCTTCAATCATATCTAATGATTTTGCAGAACCTGGATATATTGTTAGCCCAATTGCAGAGCAACCAAGCTCCACAGCATCTCTAACACTTGCAGTAAAGGCTTGATCAGCCACTGAAGCCTTACCAAGTAGAGAATTGCTACTATTTAGCTTTAAGATGGTTGGGATTCGCCCTGCAAATTTCCTACTTCCACTTGCAATAAAACCAAGAGGAGCTGCATACGCAGAAAGCCCTGCTTCAATAGCAAGTTCGTAATGATAATCAGGATCGTAAGAATCCGGATTTTTTAAAAAGCTTCTATCAGGACCATGTTCAAATCCCTGATCTACTGGTAAAATCACCATTTTACCAGTACCTGCAAGTCTGCCGTGCATAAGCATCTGATAAAGCTTAGAAATTATCGCAGGATTTTCTGAAGAATAATTCTCAAGAATTTTGTTAACTATATTAGTCACTTTCTTTCCCTTATTTTATAGATTTTATATATTCAAGAACTTCTGCTGCATGACCTTCTGGTTTTACTTTATTCCAAATTTTGATAATTTTTTTCGACTTATCAATAAGAAAAGTAGTTCTTTCAATTCCCATATATTTTTTACCATACATGGATTTCTCCACCCAGATACCAAACTGTTCTGCTATATCTTGATCATCAGAGAGTAAGTCTATATCGAGACTATATTTTTCGACAAATTTCTTGTGAGAAATTTGATTATCCTTAGAAATTCCAAAAATAACAATATCTTCAGCTTCAAATTTACTCTTTAATTCTGAAAATTCTTTAGCCTCAATAGTACATCCAGGCGTGTCGTCTTTTGGATAAAAATATAAAACAATATAACTACTTTTTATTTCGCTAAACTCAATTAACTTATCTGTATGATTTTGTAATTTAAAATCACAAACAAGATCATTAACTGTATTAAGTTGACTCATTATTTGCCTCCTTAGGAATCATCGACTCTGCTTTTTCTAATAATTTTCTATAGTTAATCTTACCGGTTGGCAAAATTGGTATTTCTTTTATTGTTTCAAAAATTCTAGGCAAGAATAATTCAGTTAAACCAGTTTCTTTTATTATAGCAAGAAAATTTTCTCGGTTAACATTTTCTGCTTCAGTAAATAGAATTATTTGCTCCCCTCTTTTTGGGTCCTCAATATGTATCGCTGCATGTAATGTTCTTGGGTTTATCTTGCTTGCGATCTCTTCTATAGTTGCAAGGGAAACCATCTCACCTGCAATTTTAGCAAAACGCTTCACCCTTCCAAGGATTGTGATATATCCTTCATCGTCCATATCAACTATATCTCCAGTATCATACCATCCCTGCCCGAGTTTTTCTACCATAGGAGGCACAATAACACTAGGATTGTCAGAAAGTATATAACCTAGCATCACATTTGGCCCCTTAACACACAAACGCCCACCTTTGTTAATTCCCTCAACTGGCAAAATAGCACTTTCGACTCCTGGAATTAAACGTCCTACAGAACCTGTTTTATCATGCATAGGTGTGTTTACAGCAATAACTGGAGATGCTTCTGTTACACCATATCCCTCAAATATCCTCACGCCAAATTTATCAAACCATAATTTTCTAGTTTCAGGCTTAAGCTTTTCTGCACCTGCAAATGTATATCTTATAGAATAAAAATCATAAGGATCTGCAAATTTAGCATATCCATTCAGAAATGTATCAGTCCCAAACATAATAGTGGCGCCTATATCGTATATCATTTCAGGGATAATGCGATAATGCAATGGAGAAGGATAAAAGAAAGTTCTAACACCAGAAAGAACTGTTAAAATACATCCAGCCATCAATCCAAAACAGTGAAACATAGGAAGAGCATTAAAGGCAATGTCATTTAAACCAAAATCAATACGTGCCGACATTTGGCTTCTATTGGACTGTAGATTTTTATGAGACAAAGCTACTGCCTTAGGTATTCCTTCTGTCCCTGAAGTAAAAAGTATTACGCTGGTAGAATTTTCATCTTTATTGGCGCAGATGTTAGCATAATAAGTATCCGGGAAAAAAGATGCCAACAAGCCTTTTACTTTAGTATATAAAGACATTTGATTTCTTAAATCTTCTAAATACCTTATTTTTACGTGAGCTCCAATTTTATTAACCAATTCGCCTAATTCAGCTTTTTCTATAAATCTTCTCGAAGTAAAAATTGTTTTAATTCCAGATGTCTTGCAAGCTGATATAATATTAGAAGCGCCAGAACTAAAATTTATCATAGTAGGCACTCTATCATATGCTTGCAAAGCAAAAAAACTAATCACAGTACCGCAGCTATTAGGTAGCATCAGCCCCACAAATTCCCGAGTATCAGTATATTTTGTAAAAAGATCACCTAAAATGAAACTTCTAGCTATTACTTGACGGTAAGAAACATGGTTATTTTCTAAATCCATAATAATTGGATAATTAAATCCAAATGTTCTTCCGGCGTCTATTAAAGATTGAAATAAAGGTTTTTTATAATCTGAGCTTTCGAACATCATTTCTGACATAATGTCATAAAGCTTCTGGCTTAAAAATTTTCTTCTCTCTCTGCTATCAAGCTTTTCAGGAGCCTCTAACCTTACAGGAGGCAGTATTGTAATAGTAACTTTTGGAAAATTACGATTCTTTACTAAATGCTTCATTTTAGAAAAGAATGTATATTGGGGACCATCAATTCTAATTGGCAGAATATTTGCCTCAGCTTTATCGGCTATCATTCCAGGGCCTTCATATATCTTCATTAGAGCACCAGTGGTACTAACTCTTCCTTCTGGGAAAATTGCAATTTTTTTGTTTTTCTTAACTTCAGCTATTAAATTTTTCATAGCCATAGGGTTATTGGGATCGACAGGATATGTTTTCACGACCTTTAAAAATGGCCTCACCCACCATTCCTGAGCAATATAAGTATTTATTGCAAATGTAAGTTTTTCAGGTAGATACACTGCGATAAGAGCGGGGTCTATATATGATATATGATTTGCAACTATAACTGCTCTTTTGCCTGCTTTATAAAAATTCTCTAATCCTTTAACTTCAACTTTGTATAATTTATCGCATATAAATTTTATAATTTTACGCAGCACAGGCTCTGGGATAATTTCGCTTTCTGGTAATAATTTATATATATAAAACGCTACAACTATATTTAGAAGGCATATAATGAATATAATAGTAGTTACTGAACAACCAACATTAAATAAAACTGAAATAAGAAAATTTGAAGCTATCATAAAAACAGCATTCACCACATTATTTGCAGCAATTACTCTAGATCGGAAGGCAGGCGCACTAAAATATTGCATCACTGCAAAAAGAGGAACTATATACAAACCTCCAAGAGCAGCGATAAAGAATAAATCTACTAATATTCTCCAATTATGTTTTTTACTGATAAACATTACTATGCTACGCAGCTCATCTATTTGATAACCTACTTCGCTTATTCGACTTGCAAAAAATAAATCTATTCCGAAGATGCTGATGCCCAACGCTGAAATAAATACATATTTAGTTGAGATTTCATGCCCAAAAATTCTATTACATAAAAAAGAACCGAAACCTACACCTATGGAGAATACACCGAGAAATAAATTAGCTACATTTTGATCACTTGCAAATACATCCCGTGTTAGAGTTGGAATTTGAGACATAAAAGCTGCCCCTATAAACCAAAACCAAGAAATCCCCAATATCGATAAAAAAACTTGTTTTTTGCTTGTTGAATATTTTACTATATCCCAAGATTCTTTTAAAAAATTCCAATTAAGTTTTATTTCGCTACTTATATTAGTGGAAGGTAATATATATAAGCTCGAAAGCCATCCAACTAAAGCAATTAGGCTCATAACTATGAGTATAACATATACCCCGCCTACAGCTAAGCCTCCCAAAAGAGTACCAAGCAAAATAGTAATAAAAGTTGTAGCTTCAATGTACCCATTGCCAGCTATTAGCTCATCTCTTTTTAAATGTTCAGGCAGAATACTATATTTAACAGGTCCGAAGAAAGCGGAATGTATCCCCATCAAAGCGATAGAAATAAATAATATATGTAAGCTATTCTCGAGAAAACCATAGATGCTTACTCCAACTATTCCTATTTCTAGAAACTTGATAATTTTGATTATATTTGCTTTATCAAATTTATCAGAAATTTGGCCAGCAATACCCGCGCAAATTATAAATGGAAAAATAAATATTGCATTAGCTAACGAAATAAGAAGCTGAGGAGCCATTTCTGTATAAAGACCAGCTTTATACGTTATCAGCATTATAAGAGCGCTTTTTAATAAGTTATCATTAAAACAACCACATGCCTGAGTAATTAGCATGGGCAAAAACCTACGATCTTTAAAAAGATAAAGTTGGCTCGATCCCATAAGCTCTACCATCAAATTAATAGGCGCATTCTATGGAATTTAGAGTTATATGTCAAACTTTGGATTAAAAAATGGAGTATTTATTACTAAAAACACGAATGGTGGGCTTGAGAAGACTTGAACTTCCGACCTCACGCTTATCAGGCGTGTGCTCTAACCAGCTGAGCTACAAGCCCATTCGATTAAGTGAGCACTCTATGAGAAATGTTATAAATTGTCAACATAAATAGTCTATTTTTCTTATGTCAAACTCTTTAATTGAGTTATATGATTTATACTAGCTACTTTAACGTTTTCTAGATTAACCGAGGAACAATATATTTTATTATAGCCTTGCTTTAAAACCTCTTTTATTCTTGACTCAATTTGTACTACCTGACGCACTTCTCCAGATAAACCTATCTCACCAAAAAAAACACTTCCATTTGGAAGAGGCTTGTTATAAGCCGCAGAAATAAGAGCAGCTGCAACTGCTAGATCCACAGCTGGCTCTGAAATTCTAAGCCCACCTGCAATACTCAAATAAACTTCCTTATTAGACAAGTTCAAACCGAATCTTACTGCAAGCACAGCAAGAATCATGGAAAGACGATTTTGATCCCATCCCACAGCAGATCTCTTTGGCATTGGCATAAAAGATGGAGCAATTAACGCCTGAACCTCAACTAAAATTGGCCTAGAGCCTTCGATCCCAGCAAATACTGCTGTACCACTCACATTATTCTCTCTGTGTAAAATAAAAAGTTCTGAGGGATTTGCGATCTCCTTAAGACCTAAACTGGTCATTTCAAACACGCCAATTTCATTGACACCACCGAACCTATTTTTAACTGATCTCAAAATTCTATAGTGATTATTTTTATCACCCTCAAAATATAAAACAGTATCTACCATATGCTCTAAGATCTTAGGCCCCGCAAGTTCCCCATCCTTCGTTATATGTCCAACTATTAGTAGCGCAATATTATTTTGTTTTGCATAATTCAAAAGAATTTGCGTGCATGATCTTATCTGAGTTACCGTGCCGGGGGTAGATGGGAAAGAGTCTGAATAAATTGTCTGAATAGAATCTATTATTACTAAATCTAAATCTTTTAATTTATCAATAGTTGCAATTATATTATCTACATTTGTGGCAGCTAATAGTTTAACTTTAGCATCACTATCACCAAGCCTTGCTGCTCTGAGCTTTACTTGATTAGCTGACTCTTCACCAGTTACATATAAGCAGTTTTGACCAATTGAAGAAAGTTTCATCGCAACCTGGAGAAGCATAGTAGATTTACCTACTCCAGGATCTCCTCCAATGAGAATAACAGAACCAGGAACAATTCCTCCGCCAAGCACTCTATTTAATTCTTGAAGCGGTGATATGATTCTAGAAGATTCACTTACTTCACCATCTAATGTATCTATTTCTAAGGCTTTACCTGAATCTATTGATATTGCAGAAAGCATTGAAGCCTTTGTGGGTTTTAATATTTGCTCTTCATCTATGCAGTCCCATTCTTTGCATTCATAGCATTGCCCAGACCATTTAGGTGTTATCGAACCGCAATTATTGCATATATATTGTTTCTTACTCACCATATCTCATTATTCTCAGTTTGCTATTGCCATATTTTCTTTCATCCAAAAGCACTATTTCACTAGGGTATTTAAAATCTTCTTTTTTTTCGGTTTCAATAATTATAAGAGCACCTGGTTTGAGCCATTTTTGGTTAGTTAAAGATATCAATGTTTTATCAACCAAATTTTTTTCATAAGGTGGATCCATAAAAATCAAGTTATAACTCCTACCTGAATAAGGAAGATTGATAGCTGATGCTTTAAAACATGTAACATCTTCTGATCTTTTAATTTTTTCAGCAAAAATTTTTGCATTTTTCAAAGAATTCTCATCAGTATCTACTAGAGTAGCTGATTTCGCCCCCCTTGATAAGGCTTCAAAAGCAAGGCTACCAGTCCCTGAGTACAAATCAAGCACTTCTGCATCTAACAAATGATCTTCGTAATATAGAGGGGAACATAAAATATTAAATAACGATTCTCTTAATCTAGACGTACTAGGCCGATATGTAGCATTTTTAAGAGTTGGGATCATCCTTCCTTTATACTGACCAGAAATTATTTTTATCATTTTATACTACTAAAATAACTTATTGCTTTTGCTCTAGAGCTTTTATAATCAATAATTGGACTTGGGTAATATATTTTGTAATTTTTTGCAATCAAATCCCCATCTGAGATATGTTGGATATCTACATCTTTAAGTATAGGTAAGTATTTTTTTATATATATACCTTCTGGGTCAAATTTAACTGTTTGTGAGATTGGGTTAAATATTCTAAAATATGGCTGTGCATCAGTACCTACAGAAGCGGCCCATTGCCAGCCACCAATATTTGAAGCTAGATCATAATCCATCAAATACTCTGAGAAAAATTTCTCCCCTAGTCTCCAATCTAAGAATAAGTTTTTTGTAAAAAAGCTAGCAACTATCATTCTTGCTCTATTATGCATCCACCCAGTTAATATCAGCTCATTAACTGCTGCATCTATTAAAGGAAAACCAGTCCTTCCATTAATAAAGCCTTCGAAATATCGGTCATCCTTGGACCATTCTATTTTGTTACGGTATTTTGTCTGAAATTCTAAATTCTCTGTTTCAGGAAAGTGAAATAAAATATATGAATAAAATTCTCTCCAAATAAGCTCATTCACCCACGCTGGATTGGTTTCTATATCCAACGCGATTCTGAAACACTTTCTTATAGATATGATGCCAAATCTTAAATAAGGAGAAATTTGGCTGGTGCCATTTTGATATAAATTATTTCTAGAATCATGATAATTTTTCAAATTATTCCTAACAAACTCAGCTAAAACACTATCCGCCTTCTTTGGATGCCAAATTTTATCTTCTATATATTCATAACCGGACTTTCTCAAAATTTCTTTTTTATCAAAATGTTCGCCCTTATATTCAAGAAGCCTACCCTTCAGCTCATAATTATATTCTTTATAATCCTCATGGGAAAAGATTGATCTGAAAGCCTTCATATATGGAGTATAAACTTTATAAGGCTGTCTACTTGCATTTAGGATTTTATTATGTGGAAAAATCAAATGATCTAAAATTGTAACAAATTCAATTTTATTATATCTAAGTTTTTCTTTTACTAAATTATCTCTGTCTAACGAAGATGGTTCAAAATCTTGATCCGCATAGACATAATCTGCTTTGATTCTTTTTGCTGCTTCTGTTATTTGCTCAGCAGGATCACCATGCAGAACGAGCAGATTGCTAGCATATTGCTTTAGTCTTAAATCAATATGCTCTAGGGCATTTGCTATGAATGAAAGCCTTCTATCTTTTGCATTTGGGAAATTTTTTAAAATATTTGCATCAAATACGAAAGCCAAAACCACCTTATCGCAATTTTGCAATGCATTCATTATAACATAATTATCTTCTAGCCTAAGATTTCTTCTAAGCCAAACTAAACCTATTTTTGCCAAAACTTATTATACTTATTTGTAATAATATTGATTATCTTCCGAGCACATAAAGGAAAACAAATAGAAATAGCCATACTACATCCACAAAATGCCAATACCAAGCGGCAAATTCGAAACCTAAATGACCATTTTCTTTATTGAAATGCCCTGCTCTTGATCTAAAGAAACATATCGTAAGAAAAATCGTTCCTACTATAACATGCAATCCATGGAACCCAGTTGCCAAATAAAAATTAGAAGAATATATCCCATCATTTAATTTAAAGCTTGCATGCATATATTCGTAGGCTTGCAGCATAGAAAAACAAACTCCTAAAAAAACAGTAAGCCCTAATGCAGTAGATGCTTCTTCTTTATGGTTATCTTTGATGGCATAGTGCGCCCACGTCACAGTTGTTCCAGACAAGAGCAAAATTAAAGTGTTAATAAATGGAATATCCCACGGGTCAAAAGTTTTTATTCCAGCTGGTGGCCATGAGCTTACAATTGTTGCCCAAACACCATCTAAAATATGCACGGGATCTAACCACGCTTTAAAAAGAGACCAAAAAAATGCAAAAAAGAATGCAACTTCCGAAAGAATAAACAAAGCCATAGCAATTCTAAGGCCATGCCTTACATTGTCCGTATGAGCATGCTCCAGCCTGCCTTCATTTATTACATCCCTCCACCAATGGTAAACACTGTAAATTAAGGTCATAAAACCAAAAGCTGAGATATAATATCCAAAATGCTTCTCATGAAAAAATAACACTGCACCTAGAGTACAAAAAAACAGGGAGAAAGCTGTGCTGATTGGCCATGGGCTTGGGTTTACTATATGAAAAGGATGGGATCTATGTACAGACATAATATTCTCTATTAAAAAATCGCTATCGAGCTCATATTATGGCATCATTCAATTTTTCTCAAGATTATTTTTCTCTATTTCTCTAATTTTAAAGAAACTATAGGAAAGAGTAATTGTGTCTACGTCATTCATTTCGGGATCATCTTCAAATTCTTTGCTAATAAAGAACGAAACAGGCATAAGGATCTCTTTTCCCGCTTCAAGCATCTGCTCCTCGAAGCAAAAACAATAAATTTTATTAAAGTACTTGCCAGCTTTCATAGGAGCAACATTATATATCGCAGTTCCTATAATATCGTGCTTATCTAAATTTTTGGCTTGGTAAAATACTAAAGCATTTTCTCCAACAGTCACAGACACTTCTTTTTGCTTAGGGAAAAAATGCCATTTTAAAGCAGGTTCAACATTTGAATCAAATCTAACTAATATGTTTTTTTTACCTTTTACTAGCGATCCTGTGTTTGACTGCCTTACAGTACCACCTATCCCAGTAACTTTACAAAAAACATTATAAATTGGCACCGAAGCAAACGTTAAAAATAACATTCCTAGTACTAAGAAAATCAGGGACTTTATTAAAGAAGTTTGTGATTTATGTGCTTGCACCTAATTTTACCAGAGTAGAGATGAAAAAAATTGCAACCAAGGCAAATAATAACAAAAGAATAAAATAATTTTTGCGTCTTTGCCTTTGATGTAAATTTGGCTTTTTCATATTAGTATTTAAAATATACTATCTTCTTACCTTGAGGCAATATGGAATTAAGTATTGGTTCTAATTGTCTAGGATTTTCTCTATGCGCTACAGACATGATTGTTTTATAAAAAATAGTATAATTCAAAATTTCTTGTTTAGTATTTTTTTCTATCTTAGTAGCTAAAGGTAAAATGATTATATAAGATAATATTGCGCCATAAAAAGTTGTGAGCAATGCGACAGCCATACCATTTCCAATACTCTCAATATTATTTATACTGGAAAGCATTTGAATCAGTCCGACTAAAGTTCCGATTAACCCGCATGCAGGTGCGACTTCTGCTGCTTTTTTTAATATCTGCACAACTAAATTTTGCTGTTCTTGGATAGTTGAAATTTCTTGGCTCACAAGTAAATCTATTGATTCAGGTTTTTGTGTATCTGCAACATAACCCAGCCACTTACGGAAAATTTTATTTGTAATAGGTATATAAGCATTTTTCTCGAAATTTAACAAGGTGTTTTTATAGGCATATTCTGCTGTAGTGATGCTATTTACTGCAATTTCTCTTGGGTCTGCAGGAGACATAAAAATTATTGTAAATATAGCTTTCAAAGCAATATAAACTTCTGAAAAAGAATAGCCTGCGCAGCTTACAGCGATTGTACAACCCACCACAATAAAAAAGGAAGGCAAATTAAAGTATTTACTAACATCTCCTCCCATTGAAATACTAATCAAAATCAATGTCAAAGCTGCAGATATACCAAAAAGAGTAGAAAAATCTATTCGTGTCATTTTAAATCTTTATCCAAAGAAATCACTTCTGTTAAAGTCACGCCAATTTTATTATCTACTACTACTATTTCACCCTTGGCAACCATCTTACTATTTACATAAATATCAACAGGTTCTCCAACAGTCCTCTCAAGCTCAATTACAGCTCCTCTTCCTAATTTTAATAAATTATTTAACTGCATGGAAGTTCTTCCAAGCACAACTGAAATTTGGACAGGAACGTCGTATAATGCTTCTAGTGTTAAATTTTCGTGTTTTTCGGACATATTTTATTCTCTAATTAGTTTTATTCACCATCTAAAGTAAAATGCTTTACTATCTGTTCTATTTGTTTTTTAACATCTTCTTTGTCAAAGATCAATTTTGTTTCTTTATATTCTATAATTACATCTGAATTATTTATGTTAGAATCAGCAATTACGTTAACAAAATCAAAATTTCTTCCTAAAGAATCAGAGGAAACTAAGCTTCTGCAAAAATTAGCGCTACTATCACTAACCCTAATAATAACTTCTCCACCTTTATAGCACGTTTCTAGGAGAGTCTTTAATTGTTTTTTTATTATTTTTTCCTGATTGCTTTGTAAATCAATAAAAAATTTATCAGACAACTCTCTTACAAGAAGGCCCAATAATTCCACATATTCAGCCAGAGGATTATTTACAGGCTCAAATTTTCCTATTTTTTCCTTTATAGCTTCAATTAAATTTTTTTTTTCTTCTAATTCAGTTATTTTTTCTTCGTAAGTTTTCTTACTCTCATTTAAACCCGCCTCAAAACCATCTTGATATGCTTTAGATTTCAAGCCTTCTAAATCTGTTTCCGTATAAAATGGAGAATTATAATTTACAGTATTTTCTGTATTATCTTCTTCCGAATGAACCACATCATTAAAATGAGCTACAACCGCATCTATTATTTTTTCTTCACTAGGTGTTGTTTCATCGTTTTTTAATGTTTTAACCAAACTATCGGAAGAAAATTCACGAAAAATATATTTTTCCTGCTTAGATGTATTCATCGTTTCCATCCTCAGCAATCTCGACTTCGCCTTTAGCTATAAGCTCTTTGGCAACATTCACTATTTCAGACTGAGATTCGTCTACATCTCTAACTCTAATAGGACCTAAAGATTCTAATTCTTCTTGTACTATTCTAGAAGCGCGCTGAGACATATTAGCAAAGAATAATTCTTTGACTTTATCCGAAGCGCCTTTTAAAGCAATTGTAAGCTTCGATTTATCTATAGCTCTAAGTAGAGTTTGAATGCCTTTTGAATCAACTTTAACAAGATCTTCGAATGTAAACATAAGATTTTTAATTTTGTCTGCTGCTTCAGGTAATTTGCTTTCAAGCATAGACATATATTTTACTTCACTATTTCTATCTAAACTGTTGAATATTTCAGCCATCATTTCAAAGCTATCTTGCTTATGAGTTTTAGAAATAGTACTAATAAATTCTGCTCTTAAAATTTTCTCGACTCTATCAAGAACTTCTTTTTTTACAGAATCCATATTCAGCATTCTGGTTATTACTTCAAATGAGAATTGATCTGGTAGATTGCTTAATACTTTAGAAGAATGTTCTGGCGTCATTTTAGAAATAACAAGAGCGGCTGTTTGTGGGTGCTCATTTCGCAAATATAGCGCAAGCATCTCTTCATTGACATTTCCAAGCTTTTCCCATGTGTTTTTTCCTTGAGGACCTTGAATTTCATCCATCAAAGCTTCAACTCTATCTTTATCTAGAACTCTTTCTAATAATTTTTTTGTAGTTTGCAAATTACCAAAGTAACTATTCTCACCGTTAAAAGCACCAGTAAATTGCATTAAAATTCTATCAACCACTTCAGGACTTACAGAACCTAGATGGGACATAGCATGAGAAACTTCTCGGATTTCCTCTTCAGACATCATAGAGAAAATTTTTGTCGCGTTTTCATCACTCATTGAAAGCAAAACTATTGCTACCTTTTGAGGGCCCTTTAGCTTGCTTATATCTTTTGTATCAACAGACATAATTAGTTCCCCTCCTCATTCAACCATCTTCTTATTAGCATTAATGTTTCTTGCGGATATTGATCTACAGATTCATTAATTTTAGCAATATGAGAAGAAGAAGGCTGCTGCTTTTGCATCGATATATTTAAAACAAGATCAGAATCTTCACTAGAACTCTCGCTTGAAAAGCCTAATTGATCGCGCAGAGAAGGGTCAGCTTGAAAATCAGCTTTCTTAATATCAAAAGCTCTAATTGCTATAGGCCTTATTACAACTATGAAGATCAGAAGAGTTACTCCTGCTATCACTATAGTTTGCAATATACCTGGTAATTCTTCTTTTAACCAGTCGCTTACTGTCTCTGAATCTAGCTCAGACACTTCAGATACGAATGGCATATTAATAATCTGAACTTGGTCTTGTCTTTTAGCACTAAATCCTACAGCTACTTTTACTATATCTTCAATTTTTTTAATTTCTTCATCTGATCTAGGGCGGTATACTTGCTTATTTTCCTTTTGATCTAGCTCATATATTCCGTCCACTAATACAGCAACCGAAATCTTTTCAATGACACCAGAATCCCTAATTTGATTTGTTATGGTTTTAGAAATTTCATAGTTTTTAGTATCATCAGTTCTGCTAGAAGTAGCAAAAGTACCATTTTCGGAAGAATTAAGAGTGCCGCCTCCTGGGATATTATTTGCAACAGAAACATCTAGAGAATCTTCTCCTCCCATAGGGGTTTTCTCTTTTTCTTCTACACTTTGCTCAGATCTTAAAACTGCACCATCAGGATCATAAACTTCACTATTAGATACAATTCTATCAAAATTTATGTCCAAATTAACTTGTGCAACCACTTTCCCTGGGCCCAGAGTTTTGCTTAGTAATTCTTCTATTATCTTTTTATATTTATTTTCGTAAGAGACTTTCCTTTCGTCATTATTAGAAATACCGAATCCATTTGAGTCATCGTCTGTATTGCTAAGTTTAAGTGATCTACCTTTTGAATCAACAATAGTAATATTATTAACTTCTAACTCAGGGACAGATGATGCAACCAAATGACTAATTGAGTCGATTTCTTGGCGCTGTAATATCTTACTACCTTTTAATTTTACAACGACAGAGGCTCTGGGCTCTTGTCTCTCTTTAGAAAACAACTCTTTTTTAGGTATCACAAGATGCACACGAGCTTTTTCAATTGGCTCTAAACTCTCTATTGTTCGAATAAGTTCCCCTTCTAATGCTCTGAGCATCTTGACATTTTGCAGAAAACTTGTACTTCCTAAGCTTTCTTCTTTATCAAAAATCTCATACCCAACTATAGAACCTTTTCCTGGAAGCCCTTCCTGAGCCATAGAGACTCTTAACCTAAGAACTTGGTCTTCAGGGACTTTTACAACAGCGCCACCTGAAGCTAGCTCGTAAGGGATTTTCTTAGATTCCAATTCTTGCACAATTTTATTACTATCTTGCAATTCAAGACCTGAATACAAAACCATCATTTCCTTAGAGGAAACCTTGTAAACGAAGAGAGAAAATATAACTATAAACAAAAGCGCCGATAGAATTGCTATCGCAAGCCTAACTGGTCCTAGCTCTTTAAAAAATTGCAATACTACTGACATTTACGAAACATAGAAATATTTAAAAAGTAATTACATTTAATTAGCATATTCATACACGTTTTTCACTTCTTCTGTCAACTGAATTGGTTATGTAATTGTTTAACAACTTGATGGAGAATTCCTCCGTGCTTTATATACTCCACTTCATTCTCAGTCATCACCATAGCTTTCACCTCAAAAGAAGATAAAATTAAATTATTTTTCTTTATCTGGCACAATAAGTTTTGTCCTGGTTTTAAGTTGTTATCAATACCAGATATACATACTTCTTCTTCACCTGTTAGAGATAATTTGTCAACAGAGTAATTATCAGCTAATTGAAGCGGCAAAACTCCCATTCCGACTAAATTAGATCTATGAATTCTTTCAAAACTTTCAGCAATAACTGCTTTAACTCCCAACAAACTAGTACCTTTTGCTGCCCAATCTCTTGATGAGCCTGTGCCATATTCTTTCCCAGCAAAAATAACTAAAGGCGTTTTATCATTTTGGTACTGCATAGAGGCATCATAAATCGAAAGTTGTTCTTTTGATGGGTAATGGATAGTATATCCTCCCTCCACTCCTTCTAGCATCTTATTCTTGATTCTAATATTGGCAAAAGTACCCCTC
Source organism: Rickettsia typhi (assembly GCA_945877265.1). Taxonomy (GTDB): domain Bacteria; phylum Pseudomonadota; class Alphaproteobacteria; order Rickettsiales; family Rickettsiaceae; genus JABDAD01. Next base: position 16,791 of record CAMCRO010000020.1, read on the forward strand.
ATCATAACTTCATGATTACCGCGTCTTGCTCCATAAGAATTAAAGTCTTTTTGCTCAATTCCACGCTCGTTTAAATACTTTGCGGCAGGGCTAATCTTAGAAATATTACCAGCTGGTGAAATATGGTCTGTAGTAATAGAATCCCCAAAAATTGCAAGAATCCTTGCATTATCTATATTTTTTATTTCTTCGTTTTTATGAGAAAAATTCTCGAAATAGGGTGGATTATTTATATATGTACTTTTTGAATCCCAACTGTAGTTCGTAGTAGGTTTTATCTGAATTTCTTGCCAATATTTATCCCCATTATATACGTTGCTATATTTTGAGGTAAACATTTCCTTATCTACAGCTGATTTTAGAACTTCAATAATTTCTTTATTACTTGGCCAAATATCTTTTAAGTAAATATTCTTGCCTTCGCCAGACTTGCATATAGGATCTTTACTAAGGTCTATTTTCATAGTCCCAGCAAGAGCATAAGCCACAACCAAAGGAGGAGAAGCAAGGTAATTAGCTCTCACAAGTGGATGAACCCTACCTTCAAAATTTCTATTACCAGAAAGAACCGAAGCAACTAATAACTTGTTTTTATTGATTATTTCCTCGATTTTCTCATCAAGAGGACCTGAATTCCCAATACATGTAGTGCAACCATATCCTACTAAATTAAAACCTAATTTATCTAAATAATTGCTTAATCCAGTGATATTTAAATATTCAGTAACTACCTGAGAGCCTGGAGCAAGAGAAGATTTTACCCAAGGTTTTTTTGTTGCGCCTAGCTCCACTGCTTTTTTAGCAAGCAAGCCAGCAGCAATTAAAACATAAGGGTTTGAAGTGTTAGTACAGCTCGTAATTGCAGCTATTGCAAGATCACCATGTCCTATTTCACCATTGCCAAAGCTGTATTTTTCGTCTCTCTTAGATGCATTTAATTCATATAACTCTATTTCTTTATTGATAGAAGCAGCTATATTTTCTATCTGCACTCTATCTTGAGGTCTTTTCGGTCCTGCAAGTGAAGGTTTAATATCATTCAAATTTATTTTTATTTGGGTGGTATAATTTATTTTAGCATCTTCATCAGACCATAGAGATTGATGTTTATTATACGCTTCAACTAAAGCTATTCTTTCTTCGTCTCTGCCTGTTAGGTGAAGATATTCTATTGTTTGTTCATCCGTTGGGAAAAACCCACAAGTTGCTCCATATTCAGGAGCCATATTTGCTATAGTTGCACGGTCTGCTAATGTTAAACTGCGAAGACCACTGCCAAAATATTCAACAAATTTACCAACCACACCTAGCTTTCTTAGCGCCTCAGTAATTGTAAGGACTAAATCCGTTGCAGTAATACCTTCAGAAAGAGAGCCAACAAGCTCCACACCTACTACATCTGGAATTAACATCGGAAGAGACTGACCAAGCATTGCAGCTTCAGCTTCAATGCCGCCTACTCCCCAACCAAGAACCCCAAGGCCATTCACCATTGTTGTGTGGCTATCTGTTCCAACCAAAGTATCAGGATAAGCTAATAGAGATCCATCTTTATTCTCAGACACCCAAACTATTTGCGCAATATATTCCAAATTAACTTGATGGCAAATCCCAGTACCTGGTGGTACTACTCTAAAATTACTGAATGAACTTTGCCCCCATTTTAAAAATTGATATCTCTCATTATTTCTTTCAAATTCTAACTGGGTATTTTTAGTAAAAGAATCTTTATTACCTGAAAAATCAACTTGCACTGAGTGATCTATAACCAAATCCACAGGAATTAATGGATTTACCAGCTCCGGATCTCCACCTATTTTTTTCATAGCATCACGCATTGCAGCAAGGTCTACTACTGCAGGTACTCCGGTGAAGTCTTGCATTAAAACCCTAGCAGGCTTAAAATTTACTTCTTTTGTAGTAAAGCCTGGCTTGCCATAGCTAGCAAATGCATTAAAAACCTCTTCCTCAGGCCCATTGCGGAGCGCGTTTTCTAAAAGCACTCTTAGGGAATATGGAAGAGAATTAACATTAAAATTATAGCTTTCAGCTAACTTATTAATGTCATAAATTTTATAAATTTTGTTTCCGACTTTTAATTCTGATTCGTATTTTGATTTCATAGTGGTTAATAATAAGATTTTCTTCACACGCTAAGCAAATATTAAAACTTTTGCCAAGTAAAGCGTTTTATTATATCCTGCAGGTAAATATTTTGCTCAAGTTTTAAATATGTTATGCATTCAAGACTTAAAACTATCATATAATGCTATTGAATTAGTAAAATCTATTTCAATCTCTTTTTTGCCAGGCAGCATTACATATTTAAAAGGCAAAAATGGCTCTGGTAAAACCACCCTACTCCAAACCTTGGCCGGATTGAAATCTATCAATTCAGGAGAAATTAAATTATTTGGTGTGAATTTAGTAGATTTCTATAAACCATATTGTATTTACCTCGGTCATAATCTCGGTCTTGAAACCGAAATGAAAGTAATAGATCAAATTGAGTTCTGGGCACTTTCGTATAACTCACCTCAAATGATACCAGCTGCAATAGAATTTTGGGATCTAGAAGAAATTCTAGAAACTAAAATATCTCTTCTATCGGCAGGCCAGCAAAAAAGAGTCGCACTTAGTAGATTAACATGTTGCCATTCTAACTTATGGTTATTAGACGAGCCAGAAACAAATCTAGATGAAAATAATATAAAATTTTTACAACATGCCATAATTTCTAAATCCCAGGCAGGTGGTATCATCTTGCTTTCTTCACATTCTGATAACAGAATAAAAAATTCTCAATTAATAAATATTAGTG